>JBBIVY010000001.1:0-18792 GCA_037439485.1 Planctomycetota bacterium
GCCATGCGCGCGAGGATCGCTTCGCATCGTCCTCCGCGGCCGCTGATGCGGAAGCCCCGCCGCGTCTCGCCCGCGTGGGTGCAGTCGATGCGCACGTGATCGGCGGGAAGGACGCCCTCGACGCGGTCGGCCCATTCGATAACGGTGACGCCGCCGGAGTTCATCATCTCCGAGGCGCCCAGCGCGTCGAGGTCGGCGGCGCCCGAGAGGCGATAGGCGTCGATGTGATAGAGCGTGAGCCGGCCCTTGTATTCGCTGACGAGGACGAACGTGGGGCTTCGCACCGCGCGGGCGTCGGCCAGGCCGAGGCCGAGGGCGATGCCCTTGGTCAGGCACGTCTTCCCTGCGCCCAGATCGCCGACGAGGGCGACGACGTCGTTGGGGGCCAGGAGCGCCCCGAGCCGCCGGCCGAGGGCCATCGTTTCCTGGGGCGAGTTTGTCGTGAGGGTGAGCTCAGCCGCGCAGATGTTCGTATCCTCCCGGTTCGAGCGCGCGTTCGCGGCCGTCCGAGCCGCGGATGCGCATGGAGCCGCCGCGGATGATGCGGCCGACGACGGTGATCTTGGTGCCGAAGGGTTTCCTTGCGACGAGCCGCTTCGCGTCGCGCTCACCGCACGTGACGAGCAACTCGAAGTCTTCGCCGTCGTTGAGCGCGTGGTCGATTGCGCGGAGGCCGTCCTTCTTCGCCATCTTCCGAGCGTCGGCGGAGACGGGGATGAGCCGTTCGTCGAGCACGGCGCCCACCTTCGACTCGACCGAGATGTGCGCGAGGTCGCTGGAGAGGCCGTCGCTGATGTCCATCATCGCGTGGGGGTGGAATTCGCGGGCGATTGCTATTCCCTCGGCGACCCGCGGCTCGAATCGCGCATGTCGGCCGAGGAGCGAGCCTCCGAGCGAGCCGGTGACGAGGATGAAGTCGCCGACGCGCGCGCCGCTGCGGAGCACGGGCTTTGTCGACCCGTCGGGACAGCGCCCGAGCGCGGTGGTGCAGATGACGGTCTTCGGCTCCTTCCAGCTCGTCACGTCTCCGCCCGCGACGGGCACGCCGAATTTGTCGCAGAGGGCGCGCATTCCGCGATACAGCTCCTCGGCGAACTTCCTGCGCGAGCGATTCGGCAGGCCGACCGCGGCCAAGAGCGCGACGGGCTCCATGCCCATCGCCGCGACGTCGCTGAGGCTGACGCCCGCGGACTTCCACCCGACGTCGAAGGCGCTGGTCGTCTTCAGGTCGAAGTGCGTCCCTTCGAGCAGCATGTCCGTCGTCGCCGCAACGCGTCCGTCCGGCGCAAGGTCGAAGATGCAGCAATCGTCCCCCGGGCCGACGAGCATTCGCTTTCGGCCCTTCGTCCGCGCGCGTATCCAATCGATGAAGGCGAATTCGCCGCCTTTGAAGCGGATAGGTTTCATTTGTTTCTTCTTCTGTAGGGGGCCACCTATGTGTGGCCCCGTTCTTCTTTTTCTTTTCGCAGCAACAACAGCCGGGGGGACATATAGCCCCCCCCCTACAACAAGAAGAGCCGGACAACCTGCGACGCCGTGTTCCGCAGAAGCTCCGGCGCGCGGCGCATGGCCTCGTCGAGAGGCATGGGGCCGGTGACGAGGGAGACATATGCGTCGATGCCCTGCGAAAGCACGGCGTCGGCGCCGGGGCCGATGGAGCCGCAGACGGCGACGACGGGGATTTTGAGTTCTTTCGCCGCGCGGGCGACGCCGACGGGGGTCTTGCCGAAGGCGCTCTGGCGGTCCATGCGGCCTTCGCCCGTGATGACGAGGTCGGCCCCGCGCAGCGCGCGAGTGAGGTCCGTCGCGTCGATTACCATCTCCACGCCCGGGCGAAGCTTCGCGCCGAGAAATGCAACGAGCCCTGCGCCCAGGCCCCCCGCGGCGCCGCTGCCGGGAAGCTTCTCGACGTCGCGGCAGAGGTCGCGCCTCACGATGCGGGCCAGGCGCGCGAGGTTGCGGTCGAGAGTCTTCACCATCTCAGGCGTCGCGCCTTTCTGCGGCCCGTAGACCGCCGACGCGCCGGCGCGGCCGGTGAGCGGATTGGTCACGTCGCAGGCGACCTCGATGCACACGTTTCGCACGCGCGGGTCGAGGCCGGAGATATCGATGCGCGAAAGCTGCGCGAGGCCGCCGCCTCCGGGCGGAATCGGGCGGCCCTTTGCGTCGAGCAGCTTCACCCCGAGCGCCTCGGCCATGCCGGCGCCGCCGTCGTTGGTGGCGCTGCCGCCGATGCCGATGAGGATCTTCTTCGCGCCCCGGTCGAGCGCCGCCGAGAGAAGCTCGCCGGTGCCGCGCGTGGTCGTAACGAGCGGATTGCGCCTCGCCGGCGGCACGAGCGGCAGGCCTGACGCCTGGGCCATTTCGATGACGGCCGTGCGGCCCCCGCCGAGCAGGCCGAACTTCGCGCGAACGCGGTTGCCGAGGGGCGCCGTTACGCGCGCGTGGAGGTAGCGTCCTCCCGTTGCGTCGACCAGCGCCTCGACGGTCCCCTCGCCGCCGTCGGCCATGGGGACGCAGGTGATTCTCGCGGACGGCGCCGCGTCGCGCACGCCCCGTGCCAGAGCCTCGGCGACCCCGCGGGCCGAGAGGCATTCCTTGAACGAGTCGGGGGCTATGACGATCTTCATCAATTCAGTTTGATCCACGTGTAGAATTTGTTGCCCTTGCGGATGAGTACGAGGACGGCCTGGTCGCCGGGCTTGATGCGTCCGAGGCCGGTGGCGAGGTCGTCGGGATCGTTCACGCGGAAATTCGCGAAGAGGAGGATGACGTCGTCCTTGCTGAGTCCTGACGCCGCGGCGGGGCCGTCGCGGACGACACTTTGGACGAGGACGCCCGCGCCCGGGTCGAGCCCCACGCGCCCGGCGGCCGCGGCGTCCAGCTTCGACACGGCGAGCCCCAAGCGCCTCGCGATGAGCGCGGTCGCATCCATGCTCGGCAGCGGTTCGAGCACCATCTCCGCGCGGAACGCCCGGCCCTCGGTCGCGCTCACGGGCCGCACGCCTTCGAAGATGAGCTTGTCGCCGCTTCGGTGCTCCAGGATGTCGATCTCGAAGGCGAGGATGTCCACGCACCGGCGGCCGTTGAGCTTCATGATGACGTCGGCATACTTGAGCCCGGCCTTGTCGGCGGGCGATTCGGGCTGAAGCTGCAAGACGCGCATCCCCACGGGCTCGCCCGTCTCCGTGCTTACAAGCCCCTCCAGGCCGCAGCCGACGTAGACGCGGCTGAGGCGCCGGAAGTCGAGCAGGTCCACGAGATCCCTGCGCACCTCGTCCACCGGAATGGCGAAGCCGATCCCCTCGGCGTCGGCCTTCATCGCCGTCGGGATGCCGATGAGGTCTCCGTTGATGTCGATGAGCGCCCCGCCCGAGTTGCCCGGATTGATCGACGCGTCGGTCTGCAGGAGGTTCGCCATCACCGTCTGCCCGTCCGCGCTGACCGAGCGGCCGACGGCCGAGACGACGCCCGTGGTCACGGTGTGCTCGAAGCCGAACGGGTTGCCCACCGCGATGGCCGTCTCGCCGACCATCAGCGGCTCCAGCCGCCCCATGCGCGCGGCGGGGAAGGCGGTCTCGCGGGAGATCTTCACCACGGCCAGATCGCGCGTCGGGTCGGAGCTGATGAGCCGGCCCTGGTAGCTGGACTTGTCCTTCAGCGTCACCGTGATCTTCGACGCCCGGCGCACGACGTGGTCGTTCGTGACGATGTAGCCGCGAGCGTCGAAGAGGACGCCCGAGCCCAGGCTGCGCTGGCGGATGTCCTGGCGGTGATATTTCTCGAAGTACTTGTCGAGGAGATCGTCGTCGAAGAGGTGCCGTCGGACGTCCGGCACCTGCATCGAGACGATCTTCTCGGTGGAGATGTTCACGACCGCAGGCGAGGCGATCTCGACGGCCTGGACGACGGGCGTCCTGAGCGCTGCGCGCTTTTCGGCCGAGGTCTGTCCCTGGGCGAGCGGCCCCCCGAGCAGCACGAGCGCCGCCAGCGCGATAGAGATGAAAAGACTGCGCATTTCAAGCACCTCCGTAAGACAAGCGCGTCTAACCCGTTCATTTTAGGGCGCTTAGGGCGATTGTCAAGCTTTCCGGCGAGGACCTTCTCACCGCGGAGACGCGGAGACGCGGAGGCGCAGAGAACAGAAGTGAATTTCCGGGCACAACGGAAAGAAGAGGCCGCGACCAAAGCAGCCACGCGGAGAGCGCGAAGGACGATGTTCAGATATCCGCCCTCCGCGTCTCCGCGGTGGACGCTTGACAAACACCCCGCCGGTCGCTTTAGTGAGGTACGTTCGGCATGGAGGCCCGCAGGACATGAGCCCGCATACGCACGCACATTATGTCTGCCGGATCTGCGGCAACGCGGAGGGGAACCGCCCCTCGGACGTCCGCGAGATGATGTTCGGCACGCGAGAGGTCTTTCGCTATTTCCAGTGCGCGCATTGCCGGTGCCTCCAGATCGCCGAAATCCCCGTCGACGTGTCGCGGTTCTACCCGGCCGGCTACTACTCCTTCAACGCGGCTCCTCCCGCCGCGGCGGGAGGGGCGCTCCGCCGGGCGTTCGTGCTCAGGAGAAACCGCTGGGCCGTGCTCGGGCGCGGGCTCGTCGGACGCGTGCTCTATGCGCTCAAGCCGCACGAAAAGCTCCGCGAACGGTGGCGGCGGACGAACATCACGGCCGATTCGCGCGTGCTCGACGTCGGCTGCGGGGCGGGCGCGCTCCTCGCGTGGCTGGCGGAGATCGGCGTGAAGAGCCTCGCGGGCATCGACCCGTTCATCGAGAAATCCGCCGAGCTTCCGGGGGGCGCGCGCATCGAGAAGAAGACGCTTGCGGAGGCGACGGGCGAGTTCGACCTCATCCTGTTCAACCATTCGCTGGAGCACCTCGCCGACCAGGCCGCAGCGCTGACGCTCGCGGGTGAGCGCCTGGCGCCCGGCGGGACGGTGCGCCTCGCGCTGCCGTTGGCGGATTCGTGGGCGCACAACCATTACGGGACGAACTGGGTGCAACTCGACGCCCCGCGCCACGACTACCTGCACACGCCCGAGAGCGTCGGCATCCTCGCCGGCAAGTGCGGCTTCGCGGTGGCGGACACGTTCTACGATTCCTACGAGCTTCAGTTCTGGGCCAGCGAGCAATACGCGAAGGACATCCCGCTCCGATCCGAGCGGTCGTGGTCGGAGAATCCCGCCAAGTCGCCCTTCACCCCCGAGCAGATGGACGACTGGCGCCGCCATGCCGAAGAACTCAACCGCAGCGGACAGGGCGACCAGGCGATGTTCTACCTCAGGAAGAAGTAGCCTTCCCGGGCACGTTCGTGATATAATCCCGCGCTGGAAAAGCAATCTCGGGGCTATCTTCATGCGCAAGAGGACGCGAATCCTGGCGGCGTGCGCGGGCGCGGGACTCCTGGTCTTCGGGTGCTGGTGGGCTGGGTGGGAGATGACGACCCCGCCCGCGCGAAAGGCCTTGCCGTGGTCGGCTCGTGAGGTGCGAGACGAGGGCTCTGAAGATTTTCCCTCGGACTACACCTACTACCTGAAGGCGCGAATCGCCGCGGAGGGCTTTGCGCCCTATTGCAGAAAGCTGGGGCTCTCGCCTCACTCGCAAGGCCGGAAGTACGCCGCCGACGCGACGTGGCTCTCATGGATGCCCCTGACCCTCTCCGGCAAGGACATACCCTGGTGGGACCCGTCGGGTTCCCTTGAGGGCACCTGGGTGCAGCAGGAGGGACACTCCTGGACTCTCGCCAAGTTCGAGCGCGGGTTCGTCTATCTCAAGTCGCTTTCTCACTGAGGACATCATGCCAAGACCTACCGTTGCGGAAATCAACCTGGAAGCCGTCGCGTCGAACGTGCGGGCGGTGAAGGCGCATATCGGCGCGGGGGTTCGACTTCTTGTTGCGGTGAAGGCGGACGGATACGGACACGGGGCGCTGGCGGTGTCGGAGACGGCGCTGGCGCACGGGGCGGAGTTCCTGGGCGTGGCGACGGCGGAGGAGGGGATACAGCTCCGCAACGCGCGGCTGAAGGCGCCTATCCTCATCTTCGGTCCCATCGGCGCGGACGATGCGGAGGAGTCGCTGAGGCGCGATCTGTCCTTCGCGGTGACGACCGTGGACTTCGCCCGCACTCTCGACCGCGCGGCGGGGAAGCTGAAGAAGCGCGCGCGCGTTCACCTCAAGGTCGACACCGGCATGGGCCGCGTCGGGTTCCTGGGCGAGGAATTCCCCGCCGCCGTGGAAGAGATCGCCGCGATGCCGAACCTGCTCCTGGCAGGCGTGATGACGCACTTCCCGTCGTCGGACGAGAAGGACCCGGCCTACACGCGCGAGCAGATCGTGCGGTTCCGCTCGGTGCTCGGCGTGTTGCGCGACCGCGGGATCGCCGTGCCCTTGATCCATGCGGCGAACTCCGCCGCTATCATCGATTTCCCCGAATCGCACTTCAACCTGGTGCGCCTGGGGATCTCGCTCTACGGCTACTACCCGACGGACGAGCCGTCGGGGAAGGTGGCGCTGACGCCCGCGATGTGCGTGAAGACGCGGATCAGCCACCTCAAGCGCGTGGGCCCGGGAACGCCCATCAGCTACGGGCGGACGTTTGTCACCTCGCGCGAGACGGTCGTGGCGACGGTGCCCATCGGCTATGCGGACGGATTGGACCGGAGGCTTTCGAACCTCGGGAAGATGATCGTGAAGGGCGCGGGGAAGGAGACCTTCTGCCCGATCCTCGGGCGGGTGTGCATGGACCAGACGATGCTCGACGTGACGGAGGCGCCGGACGCGGGCGCGGGAAGCGACGTGATCGTCATCTCGCCGAGGCGCGAGGACCCGAACAGCGTGGAGTCGCTCACGAAGCTGCTCGACACGATACCGCACGTGATCACGTGCCAGATTTCGAAGCGCGTGCCGAGGATATTTCTGCCGGCGAGAACGGCCAATAACCAATGATCATTTTCGTTCCTTGTCGTGCTCCGCGCGCAGGCGCTCGAGTTCCTTCTCGATCTCGTCGAGGTCGAAGAGCGCGGGGCGAGGGGGCTCGCCGGGGTGCTTGGCCGTGTCGCGCTCGGCCTCGGCGACGAGTTCGGCGAGGGCGTCCTCGGGGTTCATGCCGGCCTCCTCGGCCATCGCCTTGACCGCCTCGCGCTGGTGGATGAACTCATCCCCGCGGAACATCTCGCCCAGGTAGATCTTCTTCGCCACGGGGTCGTTCACGAGTTTGTCGGACGAGCCGCTGGTGAGCACCTTGCCTTCGTTGATGATGTACGAGCGGTCGCAGATGGTCAGCGTCTCGCGGACGGAGTGGTCGGTGAGGAGCACTCCGATGTCCTTCTTCTTGAGCTGATTGATGATCATCTGGATGTCGAGCACGGCCTTGGGGTCGACGCCGCTGAACGGCTCGTCGAGGAGCATGAGCGACGGCTTGGAGATGAGGGCGCGCGTGATTTCGAGCCGTCGGCGCTCGCCGCCCGACAGCGTCCAGGCCTTGTGCGTCGCCAGCTTCGTCAGCTCCAGCTCGGCCAGCGCCTCCGCGCACAGCCGCCGGCGCTCGGAACGGGTATAGTTCATCGTCTCGAGCACGGCGAGGATGTTCTGCTCGACCGTGAGCTTGCGGAAGATGGACGGCTCCTGCGACAGATAGCCCATCCCGCGCCGGGCGCGCTGGTACATCGGAAGCGCGCTGATGTCCTCGCCGTTGAAGACGACCCGGCCCGCCGTGCGGCTGATCATGCCCACGGTCATGCGGAACGTCGTGGTCTTGCCGGCGCCGTTGGCGCCCAGAAGGCCCACCACCTCGCCCGCGTCGACGGAGTAGCTCACGTGGTCGACGACCGCGCGCTTGGAGTAGACCTTTACCAGATTCTCAACTTCGAGTAGAGCCACGACGCCGTCCCCGCGCCTTCCGAGAAATCAGGTCCGTCCTGCTTCGAATGACGAATGACGAAATCCGAATGACGAATCAAGCCCGAATGCCGAATGTCGAAACGAACGTGGTGAATTTTTCGTCATTGCCGCATTCGCCATTCATTCGTCATTCTGCCCCGGCATATCCTGCCGTCAATGGATGAAGCCGATCCTCGTCGGGAACCACCAGATCACGAGCGCCTTGCCGATGAGGTGGTCGGCCGGGACCCAGGGATCGAACCCGGCCTCGTGCCAGTGCCGGCTGTCCCACGACTCGGGGCTGTTGTCGCCGAGGGCGAAGTAGCACCCCTCGGGGACGCTGAACGCGCGATACTGGTTCCGGCTCCGGTTTTCGAGGCCGTTGGTATAGTATACGTCGCGGTCGATGCGCACGCGCGACAATTCGAATCCGGCCTTCGCGGCCCCCAGCCGGACGCCGCTCTTCCACCAGCCGTCGATGTTGGGCGGGTCGACGGCGCGCTCCTTCGCGGTGTGATATTCCTTCGGGATGAACTCCGCGGTCCACAGATCCTTCGTCGCGACGGCCTGTCCGTCCACCTTGAGCGTGAGCAGGTAATCGACGCGCGAGAACTCCACGTGCCGCGTCGCGCCCGCGGGGGACTGCGGCAGCTTTCCTGCGGCGAGCAGCTTCCACGCGGCCTCCGGGAGGTCATGTCCTCGCTGGATCTTCGCGTCGCCCGCGGCGAAGTCGAGTATCGCGCGGTCTTCGAAATCGTCGCACGTGAGCGCCAGCGCCAACGCGCCCTTCGAGCCCGCCTTCACGTCGCAAGACACGCGCAGGTCCGCCACGACGTTGAACCCGGCGCCGTTGTTGGGCGAGCGATCCGACGGCACGAGCAGGTCGTAGTCGTACCCGTAGGTGTCGCGGACGGTGCCGCAGTCGCCCTGGAAGTAGAGCCTCCCGGAGTACTCCGCCCAGCCGACGGCGTCCTGGGCGTTGGCGACGAGCTTCGTCCCGTCGAGCTTCCACGTCCGGTTGTCGGTCTTCCAGGGCTTGTCCGGGACCGGGTCGCGCCAGGCGTAGTCGGAGTTGTAGACGGGCATCCACAGCGCCTCCTGCGCGGCGGCCGGCTTGCGGGCGATGGCGCCGTTGACGACGAGGTCGCCGCGGATGATCTCGATGCGGTCGCCCGGCAGCCCGGCGAGACGCTTGATGTAGGTCGTCTTGGGCGGGTTCTCGCCCGCGCGGCAGGTCGGGTTCACGAAGACGAACGGATCCCATCGCTTCGGCTGGTCGAACCGGTAGAGGACCTTGTTGACGAGGATGCGGTCTCCGCCCGACGGGCTCGGCAGCGACAGCGGCCTGAACCCGCAGTTGGGGCACAGGATGCGCTCGAAAATCGGCTCGTACCCCGGCGAATAGCCGACGGCGTACTTGAAGCCGCAGTTCTCGCACTTGAGGTCGAAATGCTCGCCGTAGAGCGTTGCGGCCATGGAGCCGGTCGGGATGACAAAGGCCTCGAGCACGAAGACGCGGATGATGAGCGCCAGGATCACCGCCACCACGAGGGACTCGATGTTGTCGACCCACGGGTTGGGCTTCGGCTTCTTCTCCTTCGCGGCAACGGCGGCGGCCCCGCCCTCCGCGACAACATCCGTCGGATCGCTCATCGCTCCTCCTCTTCGCCCGTCCCGAGCAGGGCGAGGAACGCCTTCTGCGGGATGGAGACGCGGCCGACCTGCTTCATGCGCTTCTTGCCTTCCTTCTGCTTCTCGAGCAGCTTGCGCTTTCGCGAGACGTCGCCTCCATAACACTTCGCGGTGACGTTCTTCCGTAACGGCGCGATGCTCTCGCGCGCGATGACGTGCGCCCCGATGGCCGCCTGGATGGCCACTTCGAAGAGGTGCCGGTCGATCTCCTTGCGGAGCTTCTTCACCAGCTCGCGGCCCTTGAAATAGGCCTTGTCTCGGTGGACGATGGTGCTCAGCGCGTCCACCGGCTCCGTCGCCACAAGGATGTCGAGCTTGACGAGGTCCGCCGGCTCGTAGCCGAGAAGCTCGTAGTCCATCGTCGCGTAGCCGCGGGTGATGGATTTCAGGCGGTCGTAGAAGTCGAACACGATCTCCGCGAACGGCAGGTCGTAGACGAGCACGACGCGCGTGGGCGAGAGGTACTCGGTGCGGACGTATCGGCCGCGGCGGTTCTCGCAGAGCTTCATGAGGGCGCCGATGTTCTCGGCGGGCAGCACGAAGCTGACGCGGACGATCGGCTCGCGGAATTCGTCGATGTCCCCGGCCGACGGCAGCTTGCTGGGGTTGCGCACGCGCGTCACGTCGCCCTGGCGCGTCTTGATCTCGTAGGTCACGGTGGGCGCCGTCTGGATGACCTCGATCTGCCCCTCGCGCTCCAGGCGCTGCTGGATGATCTCCATGTGCAGAAGGCCCAGGAACCCGCAGCGGAACCCGAACCCCAGCGCGTCGGAGCTTTCCGGCTCGAACGAGAACGACGAGTCGTTGAGCGCCAGCTTCTGGAGCGCCATGCGCAGGTCGTTGACGTTGTACTGGTCGGCCGGGAAGAACCCGCAGAACACCATCGGCTGCGGCTCCTTGTAGCCGGGCAGCGCCTCCACGTCGGGCGTTTCGGCCAGCGTGACCGTGTCGCCGATCTTCACGTCGCCGAGGGTCTTGATGTTCGCGATGAAGTAGCCGACCTCGCCGACGCTCATCGAGGGAACGGGGACCATGCCCGGCCGCAGCACGCCCAGCTCCAGCGCCTCGTACTCGGTCTTGGTGCCCATCATGCGGATGCGGTCGCCGACCTTGAGATGTCCGTCGACCATGCGCACGTAGGTGACGACGCCGCGGAACTCGTTGAACTCGCTGTCGAAGATGAGCGCGCGGCACGGCTTGTCCTCGCGTCCCGAGGGCGGCGGCACGCGCTCGACGATGGCGCGGAGCACGGCGTCGATGCCTTCGCCCGTCTTCGCGCTCACCCGCAGCACCTCCTCGGGCTTGACGCCGAGGAAGCTCTCCATCTGCTTGATCGACTCCTCGGGATTGCCCGAGGGCAGGTCGATCTTGCTGATGACCGGGATAATGGTGAGGCCGTGGTTGATCGCCTGGTAGGCGTTGGCCAGCGTCTGGGCCTCGACTCCCTGGGTGCAATCGACCAGCAGCAGCGCCCCTTCGCACGCGGTGAGCGAGCGCGAGACCTCGTAGGAGAAGTCGACGTGCCCGGGGGTGTCGATGAGGTTGAGCACGTACTCGACGCCGTCGAGCGTGGTGCGGATATTGACCGCGGAGGCTTTAATGGTGATGCCGCGCTCGCGCTCCAGGTCCATATCGTCCAGGATCTGGTCGCGGAACTCGCGCTGCGTGATCGTTCCTGTCTTCAGCAATAGCCGGTCGGCCAGGGTGGATTTCCCGTGGTCGATGTGGGCTATGATGCAGAAGTTTCTAATCCGGTCAATGCGCATCCGGCGGCTCCAATCACCCCGGCGTCGGTCCCGAGCCGGGCGAATACGAGTTGAACGTCCTCGCGCGAACGGGAGAGCGCGCGTTCCTCGACGACCTTCTTCAGCGGGTCCATTATCATCGGCCCCGCGCCGATCATCCCGCCGGTCAGCACGACCATCTCGGGGTTCATGAAGTGCAGGATCGTCACAATGCCCACGCCCAGAAAGAAACCCGTCTCCTCCAGCGTCTGGCGGCAGAGCGCGTCGCCCTTCAACGCCTCTTCGTAGAGCATGCGGCACGTCACGCTTTCGGGCTTCTCCTCCACGGCGCGCTTGAGGTTCGTCTCCTTGCCCGAGCGCGCGGATTCGAGGAACCGGCGCACGGTGCTCTCGGCGGAGGCATACGCCTCGAGGCACCCGATGTTGCCGCAGGCGCACTGCCGGCCCTTGTAGTCGATGGTGAAGTGGCCCAGTTCGCCGGCCGCGTCCTTCCATCCGTGCCACAGCTTGCCGTCGATGACGATGCCGCCGCCGATGCCGGTGCCGAGGGTGAGCATGATCATGCTCCTGACGTCCTTGCCCGCGCCCACCCAGAATTCGCCGTACGCCGCGGCGTTGGCGTCGTTCTCGAGGACGGTCGGCGCCTCGAACCGTTTCTTGATGAGGTCGCGCAACGGCACGTCCTTCCACTCGGGCAGGTTGGCCGCGGTGACCACGACGCCTCGGGCGATGTCGAGCACGCCGGGCGTCGCGATGCCGATGGCGTGGATCGACTCCTTCTTCATCCCCGCGCGCTGGAGCGTTTCCTCGGTGGCAAGATAGATCGCCTCGACCACTTCCTTGCGCGTCGTCGGCTTGCCCAGCGGACGCGCGTGCCGCGCGATCATCTTGCCGGCTTTGTCCACCACGCCTACGTCGACGTTCGTGCCGCCCAGGTCGATCCCCACCAGATAGTCGGCCATTCGCGTCCCCCTCGGGAGTATCGATGCTGTTTCTCGCCTCCCCCTGAGAGGGGGAGGTATGAAAGAGCGACTCAGTGCGCCGGATCAGGCTGACAGGCCTTGCGAATGCTCTCGATCCTCTTCGCGACCTCGTCCGCGGGCTTCGGGTCGCCGGAGAGGATCGCATCGGCGGCCTTCAGCGCCTCGACGTTCTTCTTCCCGCGCACGAGCGTTTCGAGGAGGGCGAGCCGCTCCTCCCAGTAAGGCTTCGCGTCGCGGTGGGCGCCGAGCGCCTGGTACACGCTCAGCGCGTCGGACTCCCGGCCCATCCCGGCGAGCGCCTTCGCATATTTCTCCGCGACGCCCGTGTCGTCCGGCATCGTCCGGGCGAGGTTCTCAAGCGCCGTCGCGGCCTTCGCCCACTCCTTGGTCTCCATGCACGCGTCAGCCAGCTTCGAGCGCGCCGC
Organism: Planctomycetota bacterium; assembly: GCA_037439485.1. Classification (GTDB taxonomy): domain Bacteria; phylum Planctomycetota; class DG-23; order DATKVD01; family DATKVD01; genus JBBIVY01. The sequence goes on from JBBIVY010000001.1 coordinate 12,734, forward strand.
CACCAGCCCCGCCTCGTCCTTCTTCTCGACGAGCGACTTCTCGATGATTTCGTAGGCCGCCACCGCCCGGTCGCATCGGCCCCGGCGGACAAACTCATCCCCGGCGGCCGACGCCGCGGAATCGTCCCGCCGGCACACGTCGAGCAGGCTGGTCCAGGCCAGCGCGACCAGCTTTTCGTCATTGAACTCCAGCGCCTTCATCAGCGGTGCGAGCGAGTCCTTTCCCCCCAGCCTTCCGAGCGACACGGCCGCGGCTTCGCGCACGCTCGGGTTCGCGTCCTTTTCGAGCGTCGCGCCCAGACGTGCGGCGACCCCGTCGCCCCCGATCTGCCCGAGCGACCCGGCCGCGTAAACGCGCACGGAAGGGCTCTCGTCGTCGAGCGCCTTCTCCAGCGCCTCGCGCGCTCGCCCGTCGCCGATCTCGCCCAGCGCCCGCGCCGCGCGCTCGCGCACCGTTGCGTCCTTGTCCGCCCTCACCATCTCCACCAGCGGCGTTACTCCCGCCGCCGAGCCGATATGTCCGAGCGCCTCCGCCGACGCCGCGCGGACGACGCCCGACGGATGAAGCAGTCCGACCAGCAGCCGGTTTGTCGCGCCTTCGGCCTTCATCCTTCCGAGCGCGAGCGCCGCGGCCGAGGCCACGACGTCGCTCGGGTCGGCCAGCGCCGCGCTGAGCGCGCTCACGGATTCCGCCGCGCCGATCTCGCCCAGCGCCGAGGCGCAGTCCGCGCGCAGCGACGCGTCTTCCGCCGTCGCCATGAGACCTGCGAGCTTTGCCGCCGCGGGCTTGGCCTTCAGCTTTCCAAGCTCCCCCGCGGCGTAACGCCGGACGCGGACGGAGTTGACGTCGAGAGCGGCCACCAGCGGCGCCGGGTCCTTGCGGTCGGCGCGAAGGTCGAGGAACTTCACCGCGGCCTCGCCGAGCGAATCCTTCGACTCCGCGGCGCGCTTGCGGTCGGCCTCGCGACGGTCGCCCAGCTCGGCGATGCGCTGCCGAAGCTCGACGATCCTCGCGGCGGCCCAGTCCATCCGCGAGCGAGCGCGATTTGCTTCCCACCACCGACGCCATGCGGCGGGGTCGGTGAATTCTTGGAACGTGATCTCGGCCAGCGACCTCATCGCGGCCTCGCCGAGCGCCGGGTCGTCGACGACGGCGAGCAGCGGCTCCACCGCGGCCGGTCGCCCCGTGGCGCCGAGCGTCCGCGCGGCGAGCGCACGAACGTCCGGCTTCTCGGCCTTGTCGGCAAGCACGGCCGAGAGCGGCCCGCCGATCTTCTCCCAGTCGAACGCCACGGCGGCCTTCGCGGCGGCCTGACGCACCTCGGGGTTCGCATCCCTCACGAGGGCAAGGACTTCCGGCAGGAATTCCTCGATCCGCTCGGCGCCGATGCGCCCGAGAAGCCCGACCTTTGCCCCCGGAAACCCGTCGCGCTTCAAGATCGCGCGGATCGTCTCCGGCGTCGCCGCGTCGTCCCCCATAACCGGGGAAGCCAACCACGCCGCTGCCATGACAAGACAGAATGTGAAGACAATGCGAGCCATCAACGGTCGCTCCCGGATGATATTATCGGCGGGCATTCGACCGAAACCCTTGCAACAAAAGGACTTACTATGAGCCAGGCTATTATAGTCGAAAGCCGCCCGGAGGTCAACCAAAAACGGGTTCTGCGCCCTACGGGATAGCAGGAGAGGCGGATTCAGATGCTGCGTCCGAGGATCATCGTGATCGCGGCCAAGAGGATGATGCCGCCGGCGAGCCAGGCAAAAAGCTTCAGGCCTTTTACGAATATGACCCGCATATCCTCCGAATGCGTCGCCTCGTAGACGAGGCTGACGGCCAGGCACAAGGGCAGGAGGAACACAAGTCCTCTCATGGCTGGTCCTTCCGCAACCGAAGGCTGGTGAGCACCGCGTCCATCACGACGAGCACGTTGAGGAGACCGGCGACCATGGTGTAGAGCGTAGCGATCTCGAAATACGGCATGCTCGTGAGTTTCGGCTCGGGGATCTTGCCGAAGAGCGACACCAGATACATTATCGGGCCGATCCCAAGCTGCACCAGCGCGTGCCAGCGGCCCGACTGGAAGAAGACGTTCTCGCGTCCCGACGCCAACCACCCGGCGAGGAACAGGCCGACGATCAGCACGAAGAAGAGCAGCGCCTTCTTCCGGCGGCCCAGCACGAGATGCCCGAGGCCCGGGACTATCCACCCGAGTACCGCGGCGGCGAACGGATTGACGGCGGCGCGTTTTTCGGTCACGAATTCTTTCCTATGAGCCGAGCGCCCGGAAGATCATCACCAGGAGCAGCGTGATGAGCAGCAGCGCCCCGCACAGCCCGAGTCCCAGCCGGAAGCTGTGAGGCAGCCACCGGAACGGCGCGTTGACAAGATCGAGCGCCGAATCGACCGCTTTCGCCAGCGCCCCGCGAGGCTGCGGCGTCGCCGCAGGCTTCTCCGCTGCCGCCGCCTCTTGCGACAGGAGCGCCTCGAAACCCGCCGTCGGTTCGCTCGGCTTGCCGGAACGGTCGAACATCCGCTCGAGCGCCACCTGCGTCAGCCGGCGCGACTCTTCCTTCGCCTGCCGAAGGACCAGCTCCTCGTCCTCGCCGACCGCGGAAGCCGGATTCGCCGCCGGACTTGCCGCGCCCGCCGCCGGCTTCGCCCCGAGCGCGCCCAGCATCCGGCGCTCCTCCTCGGAGAGACCGTCCTCGGCAAACTTCTTCGGCGATTGCGACGCGTCCGTCATGACGTCCCCTCTCGGACTCCGCCGAGTATAGACGTTTTCGCGCTGAATTCAAGCATAAAGGCCGGGCTGAGGACGGCAAATTCCAAGTTCCAATTCTCAAGCCTCAATCAAGCTCCAAATTCAAAAAGCCAAATTCCAGGAAGGTTCCTTCCGCCTGCTTGGGAATTGGAGTTTGAGAGTTCATTGAGATTTGTGAATTGGCTTTTAGAACTTCTCCCCCGAAGGCCCCGGCTACCCGATGAACTTCACCACCAGCAGCGTCCGGTCGTCCTTGGCCTCGCGGCCGCCGGAGTGGCGGTCGACGTCGCGGAGGATCGTCTTGACGAGATCCGAGGCGCTTTCGCACCCCGCGGCGACGACGCAATCACGGAGCCCCTCGACGCCGTATTGGTCCTCGTCCGAGTCGAGCGTCTCGGTGATGCCGTCGGTGGTCATCACGAACACGTCTCCCGGCTCCATGCGCACCGTCTCGGGCTTGTAGCGCGTCTCGCCGCTGACGCCGAGCGGCAAATCCCCGTCGCCCACGACGCCGTCCTCGCCGGTCGCCGTGCGCAGCAATATCGGCGGCGCATGGCCCGCGAGCGCCAGCTCGAACGACCGGGCCTCCGTGTCGACGAGCGCGGCGGCGGCGGTGACGAAGTGCGAGCTGAGAAGCGTGGCGAGCGCATGGTTGACGCTGTCGAGCACCGTGGCCGGGCTCGGATTGACGGCGGCCGCCGCGCGGAGCGATGCCTTCACGACGCTCATCACGAGCGCCGCGGGGACGCCGTGGCCGACCGCGTCGCCCAGGAAGAAGAGCGTGCGACGGTCGTCGACGGGAATCACGTCGAGCACGTCGCCGCCGACGCTCGTGGCGGGCTCATAGACGAACGCGACATCGAGCTTCGCCAGCTTCGGCGGCTCGTTCGGCACAAGCGCGCGCTGGACGTCGCGGGCCATTTCGAGGTCGCGGGTCATCAGCTCGTTCTGCCGCTCGATGACGGCCTGGCGGTCGGCGAGTTCCGTGTAGAGGCGGCTCTTTTCGACCACGGCCGAGAGCATCCCGGCGATCCGGCGGAAGAACTCGACGTGCGCCCCGGCATAGGCGTTCGGCTCGGGGCTGGTGAAGAACAGGAATCCGACCGGCCTTCCCTGCACGACGAGCGGGCAGGTGAGCGACGAGCGCATCCCTTCCTGAACAAGGAGGCGGGTCGAGATCGACGAGGGCTTCTTCGCAAGATACGCGCCGAGGTCGTTAATGATGCGCGGCCGGCCCGTCTTGAGGATGCGTTCGAGCGTCGAGCCTTCGAGCTTTCCCGTGAAGCCCTTGACCAGTTTCATCGGCCGGTCCGATCTTGCCCATCGCGCCACCGCGACGCCTCGGGCCTCGTCGATGAACGAGAACCCGATGCGGCTGTAAGGGATGACTCCCTTGAGTTCGTCCCACGCGAAGTCGAGCGTGTCGTCGAGCGAGAGACCATAGTTCACCCGCTCAGCGATGCGCAATAGCCGTGCCGGTTCCTCCTCGCGCGAGACGGACGTCGCCATCTTGACCTTCTTCGCCGCCGGCCCCACCACGAAGGGCGCTTCCGTTCGCGACGTCGCCTTGCGCTTTCGGGCTCTCATGGCACTCTCCTTGGGCGAACGACCTTCGTTCATTATACCTCCTATCGCCGCTTAAGGACAGTGGCGCCTCCTCGTGGAGATCACGCTTGGCATTTGTTTCCGAGCAGACTCAGGGTAGAATGTGAGGAGCAGGCACCGATTGGAGGGAGCATGTCCCACGAACACGACGAACACGGTCACGACGGCCATGACCACGGCCACGGACTTGGCCATTCCCACGGGCCCGAAAGCTACAACACGGCCTTCGCCCTCGGCGTCGCGCTGAACGTCGGGTTCGTCGTCGTGGAGGTCATTTACGGCCTGATGGCGGACTCCCTGGCGCTGCTGGCCGACGCGGGGCATAACCTGGGCGACGTGCTGGGGCTGCTCCTGGCCTGGGGCGCGTTCTGGCTTTCGCACCGCCGGCCCACCACCCGGCGCACCTACGGCCTCCGCCGGTCGTCCATCCTTGCGGCGGTGGCGAACGCCGTCATTCTGCTGGTGGGTGTGGGCGCCATCGGATGGGAAGCCGTCCGGCGGTTCTCTCATCCGTCGCCGGTGGCGGGTGTCACGGTGATGGTCGTGGCGGGCATCGGCATCCTGGTCAACGGCGGCACGGCGCTCCTCTTCATGGCCGGGCGCAAGAAGGACCTGAACCTCGAAGGCGCGTTCCTCCACATGGCCGCGGACGCGGGCATCTCCGCGGGCGTCCTCGCGGCCGGCGGCATCATCGCATGGACCGGGTGGCTCTGGCTCGACTCCGCCGCCAGCCTGGGCATCGTGGCGGTCATCACCGTCGGAACGTGGAGCCTTCTGCGCAAGTCGCTGGACCTCGCGATGGACGCGGTGCCGTCCCGCATCGACCCCGACGAGGTGCGGGCGTTTCTTGCGGGCCTGCCGGGGGTCACGGAAATCCACGACCTGCACATCTGGGGCATGAGCACCACGGAGACCGCGCTGACCGCGCACATCATCAGGCCATGCTGCCCGGCCAACGACGAGTTCCTCGACCACGTCGCCGAGGAGCTTCAGGAGCGGTTCCACATCGGCCACGCCACCATCCAGGTCGAGCAAGTCCCCGGCACCCCGTGCATCCTCGTTCCGGAAGACGCGTCGGGGTAAGAAGGGTCTCAGAAAGCAGAGATTCCCCGGCACTATTCCTTTGCCCGGGGAGATTGAGCCGCCCCGGTCGCCGGCGCCGCGGGTGCTGCCGCTTCCGGCTCCCCGATCGTTATCCCTTCCTTCAGTCCCGCGCCATCCACTCTTTCGAGCGTCATGTCGTCCACGTTGAGCTTCCCCGAGCCATAGGTAAGGACGTACAGCATGTTGTCCACATGCGCCTCCGGCAGGTGATACACTCGCTCCACCTTCCTCCAGCCATACGTTCCCGGCGGCAGGAGGTCATGCAACACCGACCCCTTCCACTCGAACCCGAACTTCGCCGCGCGCCCGGCGTCCTCCGTCAGGTTCTCCGCGCGCACGTACATCGTCAGCTTGTACCATCCCGCCTCCGTCTTCACCTTCTGGCCGATCCAAATCCAGCGCGGGACCGCCGACACGAGCGATGCGCTCGCTGCCCCGTCGTGCTTCACCGTCTTGTCCGCCACGACGTCGCCCGTGACCAGCGGTATATTCTTGCCCTGGTTCCACCCGACCCAGCCCTCGAACGGAACTGCCCCCCGTTCCTTTATCTTCTCGAACCCGCCGTTCTGAATCAGGTTCTCGCCC
>JBBIVY010000001.1:18892-36156 GCA_037439485.1 Planctomycetota bacterium
TCCTGCGAATGTAGCCCACGACGCCCAGCGCGCCGGTGCCGATCAGGAGCAGCGACGCAGGCTCGGGCACCGCGGTGATGGCGTCAAACACGGTCCTGTTGCTGCTTTCCAGGCCGGCGTCAGCCATCATGGACCAGCCGGTAGGGTCGCTGACGCCGCGGACGCCCTGGCTGCCGTCGCCGTTGCCCTTCTCCCACAGGAGGAGCTTGATGCCGTTGGCGCCGCCGATGTAGTCGCCGTTGTCGGCGAGTTCCATGACCATATACGCGCGGCCGCGGTCGGCCAGGTTGTTCGTGTCCTCGATGAGCAGGAACTTCTTGCCGTCGTTGCCGGTGACGAGCTGGAGATCCGTCCAGAACGTGGTCGGAATGTCGTTCCATGTGCCGGTCACGGTGCTGTTGTTGTACTTCGCGAGCCTGGACTCGCCCGCGCCATCGGCGTTGCCGTCATCGTTCAGGTCTTGCAGGACAAGCAGTTGATAAGCTCCTGATGTGGCGTCGTACGTCGTCGTCCAGACCGTGGCGTGCCCGTTGCAGGTGCCGACGGCGAATCGGCTGCCGTAGTTCCGGATGCCGCTCGACGAGGCGCTCTGGTCGTAGAACGTGTGGGACACCATGGAGGTGTCGTAGTACTGGATCTTGCTGCCGTTGGAACTGCTGGTCGTGACGTAGGCACGGTTGCCGAAGATCTGGATGTCCGTGGCACTGATGTTATTGGTGGTGTTCTTGAAGAGGTAGTCCGCGGCGGTGTTTGTGGGGTCGCCGTCCGGGACCGTGTCGGAGACGATGGCGTAACAGTAGCTGCCGCCGGAGGTGGCCCCGATGAAGTAGTTCGACGCGCTGCCGGTGAACTGGCCCTTCGGGTCGGGCACGGCGAAGAGCGGGCCTTCGGTGAAGCCGGAGCCGCTCACGTTCTTCTTGCCGTCGCCGATCACCGATACGGACATGCCCGACGCGCTGGTCGTCAGCTTCAGGATGTCCATGACGCTGTTCGATGCGGTCGTGGCCGTCGGAGTGCGGTTATACCCGGCGCCCATCACGATCGTGGCGTAGCCCGCGCCGCCGGGCGTCGAGACGATGGAGGGCGCTAACCCCTGCGCTTGCTTGTAGGTCTCCAACCCCGCGTCGTTATCCGTCACCGTGCCCTGGATGACCCACTTATTGGTCCAGTCCACGTTCCAGTTGGAGTCCACGGCAAGGCTGCCGAGGCGAATGCTGTTGACGCCGCCGACAACGCAACGCCCCGCGTCATAGATCCTTCCGCCCGGCCCGGCGTCGATTGCCATGACCGGCGCAGCCGCCAGCAGCATCACCGCCACCACCATCACTACGCGTTTTGCCATGTTCCATTCTCCTAAGTAGAAGGGTCAATAGACAGATGAAAGCGCCTTATGCCAACGACAGAGGGATACACAGCAAATGGCGTGCCAGTCGAAACTGTACGGTACATTCTTTCCACCGGATTCTCGTCCGAAAGGGCGAAATCAGCCGGGAAACGCGGAACCGAACGGAGGGAAATGATTGGCATGCCTTGTACCAATCAACAAGTCACGTTGCGGAAATTGGACGTTTTCGGCGCCCGATTGATGTGGGACAACGCAACTCCTTGACGGGCAAGACGTTGCGGATGTGAGTAAAAAACAAACATACGCTTGACGGAGGGGGCGAGAGATGATACGTAGGGATATCCGTGGATGGTGGATCTGAGGAGGCGACTATGCCACAGGAACGACTGCGATACACTCGCGTCATGCATCTCCTGCGCAGCCGCATTGCGTGCGGCCGCTATGAGAACAAGCTGCCGGGCGTAAGGGACCTGTCCAAGGAGTTTGGCGTTACCCCAACGACCCTGCAGTTGGCGCTCGTGCAGCTCGAGGCGCTGGGGATCATTCGTTGCGTTCACCGCAAGGGCGCCTTCGTGGTTCCCATGGATGAGCATCCGCAGGAGGGGGACCTTATCTACGCGCGCCTGATGGTTCCGACCCCCGAGCGCGGGGCCATGCTGGCCTCGTCGCTGATGGAATATGGGTTTTCGCGGGCCGCGCGTCGACGGGGCGTCTCGACGACGCTGGAATACTCCGCCGATCCGGACAACGCGGTGGAACGGATCGTAGCATCCTCCCGGGCGCCCCGATGCGTGGGGTCGTGCATCTTCGCGGTGCCCGTCGAGACGCGCGGCGCGCTGAAGCTGTCGGAGGGCGCCGGTCCGATCATCGTGGCCGACCAGATCATTGAGTCGCCGCTGATTCCCTTTCTGACGTTCGACGAGTCCGCCGCTGGCCGCATGTTGATGCAGCACCTCCACGCCCTCGGACATCGCCGGATCGGCTACGTCCGTAGCGAACGATCCTCGCCGATCCAGGACATACGGATCCGCGCGTGCGAGGAGTTCGCTAAGCAGGCGGGGGTCAGAATCGTCAACATCAGCGGCGATCCGGCCCGTCTTGCCGATGCGATTCTCGCCGGCCTGAACGCGGACGACCGTCCCACGGCCATGATCTGCACCTACGGCTTTCTGGCCCTGACGGTGGTACAGGTGGCCGCCGGTCTGGGCCTCCAGGTTCCGAAGGATCTCAGCATCGCCATGTATGCCGGGACGTACCTCGGGATGAACCCCGCCATGACCCGGGCCACCATGAACCACCAGGCCATGGGCGAGAAGGCGCTGGAAATGCTCCTCGACGAGGGGCTGATGGCCGAGCCGCGCCAGGTCATCCTGCCCGTAAACCTCATCGACGAAGGGACCACGGCGGCGCCGCCTTGCTGACGTGGGTCGGCGCCCCATGTCCTCATGGCGTAGCGTCCCGACGTGTCGAGATTCTTCAACAGCCCCCGCCCTTGTCAATTCCGTCAAGTCTTCGGGCCGATGAGCCGATTCTATGCGAATGGCCTCCGTAAGCCCCCCGAGTCGCTTGCTTATTCTCGACTTGGGGATACAATATTGTGAGAGGTCAACCGGGCATCGCGCCCTCAGGAACGGAGGAACGGCATGATCGGCGGAAAAGGAAGAGTGCTGGCGCTGGCGACGGTCGTGGCGGCGGCGTGCGTGACGGGCTACGTGGCGTGGGCCGCGGATGTGGCGCCGGGACGCGTGGAAGTGGTGGTGGTGGGCAAGGTGCCGGAGGGGTATTCGGCGCAATCGCTGCAGTTCAACCGGGAGGGGAAGCGCCTGGCCTTCGTGGCCGCGAAGGGCGACAAGAAGGTGGTTCTCGCCGAGGGCCAGCCGGCGCTCGAATATGACGCGATCTCCAATCTGACCATCAGCCCCGACGGCCGGCGCGTCGCCTATTCCGGGCAGAAGGGCGCCAAGTGGCAGGTCGTCGTCGACGGGCAGCCGGGCATCGAATATGACGGAATCACCGACATCGTATTCAGCCGCGACGGCCGGCGCATCGCCTTCTCCGCCACGCGAGGCGGCAAGACCATCGTCGTCACCGACGGCCAGGTCTCCCCGGATTATGACGGCATCAGCCGCGCTGGGCTCATCTTCGGAGGCGACGGCAAGCGCATGGCCTACGTCGCGCTGAGGGGCCGGGGCCAGGCGGTCGTCGCCGACGGCGTCGCGGGACCCGATTTCGACAGCGTCACCGACCCGGTCTTCTCGCCCGACGGCAAGCGCATCGCCTACACCGGCAAGCGCGGCGGCAAGTGGGTCGCCGTGGTCGACGGCGTCACGGGGCCGGAATACGAGACGATTGCCGAGATCCGCTTCTCCCCCGAAAGCCGGCACGTCGCCTATGCCGCGCAGAAGGGCCCGACGAAGTGGGTCGTGGTGATGGACGGCCTCACGGGACCCGAGTATGACGAGATTTTTGTCAGCCTGCTCTCGTTCAGCCCCGGCGGCGCTGCCCAGTACCTCGCGCGCAACGGCCGCGAATACTACAACGTGACGAATCTGCCGTAGCCTTTTGTAGGGGCACGGCACGCCGTGCCCGTCTTTCTGTTTTGCGAGAACGAAAAGGGGCCACCATCGGGTGGCCCTCTTTTTGCCCCCCCTCGGCAAAGCAGCCGGGCACGGCATGCCGTGCCCCTACATCACAAGAAACCGCTTGAATTTCCTCCCCCGCCGCCTATACTGGTGGCGCATGAAGGAGACAGCTTTGTCGGAACGCGTGCTGATGACGGGGAACGAGGCGGCGGCGGAGGCGGCGATACGCGCCGGGTGCAGATACTATTACGGTTACCCCATCACCCCGCAAAATGAAGTCCCGGCCTACATGTCGCTCCATATGCCGGAAGTCGGCGGCGTCTTCATCCAGGCCGAGAGCGAAATCGCCGCGATCTCCATGTGCTACGGCACCGCCGCCACGGGCAAACGCTGCATGACGAGTTCCTCCTCGCCGGGCGTGTCGCTCAAGCAGGAAGGCATCTCCTACATGGCGGGCGCCGAACTGCCCGTCGTCATCATGAACGTCCAGCGCGGCGGACCCGGACTCGGAGACATCGGCCCGTCGCAATCCGATTACTTCCAGTCGACCCGCGGCGGCGGGCACGGCGACTATCGCACGATCGTCCTCGCCCCGGACTCGGTGCAGGAGACGGCGGACCTCGTCATGGAGGCGTTCGACCTGGCCGACCTCTACCGCATTCCGACGCTGGTCCTCAGCGATGCGCACACGGGTCAGCTTATGGAGCCGCTGACGTTCCGCGAGCCGTCGACGCGGAAGCTGCCCGACAAGAGCGCGTGGGCACTCACCGGCGCGACCGGCGGGCGGCCCGCGCACGTCGTCAAGTCGTTCTTCTGGGCCAAGGGCGCGCTCGAAGCGCACAACGAGCGCCTGCGCGCGAAGCACGAACTCATCGAGAAGAACGAGGTCCGCTTCGAGGACGTCGAACTCGCCGACGCCGAGCTGGTGCTCGTCGCCTACGGCACCCCGGCGCGCGTGTCGAAGGAGGTCGTCGCGACGCTCCGCGCCAAGGGCCGGAAGGTCGGCCTCATCCGCCCGATATCGCTCTGGCCCTTCCCCACCGACCCCATCCGCAAGGTCGCCTCGCGGGTGAAGGGGATGCTCGTCGTCGAGATGTCCCTCGGCCAGATGGTCGACGACGTCCGCCTGGCCGTCGAGGGCCGCTGCCCCGTGAAATTCTTCGGCCGCGCCGGCGGCGGCGTGCCGACGGTGAAGCAGATCTGCGAGCACCTTGAGGGGATGTGATCCCATGCCGGTGAACGCGAAGAAAGGCTACCGCCGCCCCGCGTCGCTGCGCGACGTGGTGACGCACTATTGCCCCGGCTGCGGGCACGGCATCGTGCATCGGCTCATCGCGGAGGTGATCGAGGAGCAGGGTCTGCGCGACCGATGCGTGGGGATGGCCCCGGTCGGGTGCGCGGTGATGGCCTACTGCTACCTCGACATCGACATGTGCGAGGCGGCGCACGGCCGCACGCCGGCGGTGGCGACCGGCATCAAGCGCGCGCTGCCCGACCACGTCGTCTTCAGCTACCAGGGCGACGGCGACCTCGCCGCCATTGGCACCGCCGAGATCATCCACGCCGCCAACCGCGGCGAGAACATCTCCGTCTTCTTCGTCAATAACGCCGTCTACGGCATGACGCAGGGCCAGATGGCCCCGACGACGCTCGTCGGCCAGACGACCACCACGACCCCCCGCGGCCGCGACCCGAAGACGGAAGGGTACCCCATCCGCGTGTGCGAGCTTCTCGCGACGCTGCCGAACGCCGTGTATCTTTCGCGCGTCACGGTCGCCACGCCGAAGCACGTGCGCGAGGCGAAGAAGGCCATCGAGCGCGCGTTCCTCACGCAGGAAGAGAAGCGCGGCTTCTCGCTCGTCGAGGTCCTCTCTCCCTGCCCGACCTACTGGCGCAAGGCGCCGTCGGAGGCCATGAAGCATTGCGAGGACGTCATGACCAAAACGTTCCCGCTCGGCGTCTACCGAGACTGGAAGTGACATGATCGAACGCCTCATCTTCTCCGGCTTCGGCGGCCAGGGCCTCATGACGGCCGGCAAACTCCTCGCGGCGTGCGCGGTGAAGGAGGGGAAATATGTCACCTATTTCCCAAGCTACGGCTCCGAAGTCCGCGGCGGCACCGCCAACTGCCAGATGGTGCTGAGCGACAAGCCCATCCTGTCGCCGGTGGTCGAGGAGGCGACGGTGCTCCTGGTCATGAACCAGGACTCGCTCGACCGCTTCGCGTCCATGCTCGCTCCGGGCGGCCTCGCGGCGATCAACACGTCGATGGTCGAGCCGCCGAAGGGCAAGGTCGGCTACGAAGTCCTCGGCGTCCCCGCCACCGAGATTGCGACGAACCTCGGCGCCGTGCAGGTGGCCAACGTCGTGATGCTCGCCGCCTTGAACCACGCGAAGGGCCTTGTCGACTTCAAGACGCTCCACGCCGGCATCACCGAGGCCCTCAAGGGCCGTCGCGCCGCGCTGATCCCCGCCAACGAGCAGGCCCTCGAAGCCGGCCGAAAGGCTGCTGCCGCGGCGGCGCGTTGAAACCCCTTGAAATCCGCGACGGTTCTGCTAACATACCCGGACTGAACACGCCTTGCCTCCATATGAGGAGACCCAGATGCCCGGACTCAGGGACGAGAAGAAGCTCAAAGCGATCGCGCTCTCGCTCCGGCGCGACATCCTCTCGATGATCACGCGCGCGGGGTCGGGGCACCCGGGCGGGTCGCTCTCGGCGGTGGAGCTGGTCTCGGCGCTCTACCACGGCGAGATGAACTACGACCCGAAGAACCCGAAGGCCCCGAACCGCGACCGGTTCATCCTCTCGAAGGGCCACTGCTGCCCGGTGCTCTACGCGACGCTCGCGTCGGTCGGCGCCATTCCGCGCGCGTCGCTCTGGACGCTGCGCAAGCTACACTCCCCGCTGCAGGGGCACCCGTGCCGGCTCAAGATGCCGCAGATCGAGGTCTCCACCGGCTCGCTGGGCCAGGGCATCTCCGTCGGCGTCGGCATGGCGCTGGCGGCGCGGCTCGACCATGCGTCCTGGCGCACCTACGTCCTCATGGGCGACGGCGAATGCCAGGAGGGTGAGTTGTGGGAGGCCGCGATGACCGCGGGCGTCAAGAAGCTCGACAACCTCGTCGGCATCGTCGACTACAACCACGTGCAGCAGACGCACCCCGTCAAGGAGATCAAGGACATCGAGCCCCTCGCCGACAAGTGGCGCGCGTTTGGCTGGCACGCGATCCAGATCGACGGGAACAATTACCCCGCGATCTTCAAGGCCCTCGACGAAGCCCGCGCCACGAAGGGTAAGCCCACCGTCATCATCGCCTCGACCCAGAAGGGCAAGGGCGTGTCGTTCATGGAAGGCGATCCGGCCTTCCACGGCAAGTCGCCGAACCCCCAGGAATACGTCAAGGCCATGGCCGAGCTTGGCGTCGACGTCAGCGGAGGAAAGACCTATGAGTAATCCCACGACCGCCAAGCCCGAGATGATCGCCACCCGGGACGCCTACGGCAAGATCCTGCTGGAGATGGGCGCGAAGTATCCCGACCTCGTCGTTTGCGACGCGGACCTCTCCGGCTCCACGCGCACGGAGTGGTTCGGCCAGAAGTATCCCGAGCGCTTCCACGACAACGGCATCGCCGAGCAGGACATGGTCAACGTCGGCGCCGGGTTCGCGCTTTCCGGCCACCGCGTCGTCTGCTCGTCTTTCTCCATCTTCGGCTCGCGCGCCTGGGAGCAGATCCGCAACACCGCCGCGCGCGCGAAGATCGGCATCCTCTTCGCCTTCACCCACGCCGGGCTCTCCGTCGGCGAGGACGGCGCCTCCGCCCAGGCCAACGAGGACGTCGCGATCATGCGCGCCATCCCGGACGTGAAGGTCATCGTCCCGGCCGACGCCACCGAGACGAAGAAGTCCGTGCCCTGGGTCCTCGAACACCTCGACGGCCCGTATTACATGCGCTTCTCCCGCGCGAAGGTGCCGGTGGCCTTCGGCGACGACTACCAGTTCGAGCTCGGCAAGGGCGTCGTCGTCCGCGAAGGCTCCGACGTCTCCATCATCGCCTGCGGGCAGATGGTCGCCATCTCCCTCACCGCCGCCGACGACCTCGCGAAGGAGGGCATCCAGGCCCGCGTCATCAACATGGCCAGCATCAAGCCCGTCGACGAAGCCCTCATCGTCAAGGCCGCGAAGGAGACCGGCGCCGTCGTCACGGCCGAGGAGCACTCCATCATCGGCGGCCTCGGCTCGGCCGTATGCGAGGTGCTCTCCGAGAAGCTTCCGACGCCCGTCGAGCGCATCGGCGTGCGCGACTGCTTCGGCGAGAGCGGCACCCCCGACGAGCTGTTCGACATCTACGGCCTCTCCAAGCGCCACATCGTCGCCGCGGCCAAGAAGGCGATCCGGCGCACGGAGTGACGTCGAACGCAAGCCTGCCTCCCACAGGGCCGCATCCTCCGGGGTGCGGCCCTTCTCATTCCCCGTCGGGACCCGGTTCGGGAGGCCCCGTCGGCCCCCGGCATTCCTTGGTATACAAGGGCCGTTTCGCCGAATTTGGCCGAAATACCAAAGATACCAAAGATATCAGCATTCCCTGCATACCAGCTTTTCACGAGGCAGCGACCAATGGCACTGCCCGCCGCCGACTTCGCGCCTCCGCAGTACCCCCTCCCTGGCGGCGGCGCGCTGGACCGTCATGTTTGAGAATCCCTGCTCCTGCCCGGCGGCGAGTATCTTCCTTGCCGGCGTCTCGCCTTCGGTGAGGGCCTCCCGGATGAACGCCGCCGCGAGGTCGACGAGGCTGGGGACCTTCGGCGTCACCGGCGGCGCGCTGAAGGCGAGGCCGGATTTGTCGAAGGCGAACCCGACGGGCTCGGGTACGTCCACGAGGTTGTTCTTGATCTGGATGAGCCGTCGGCGGCGGTCCTGCGGGTCGGGGCGGTCGATGGCCCAGATGCACCGGGCGATCTGCGCGAGGGCGTTCGACCCGCGCAGGCGGTCGAGCGTGACGTCGCGCGTCTCCCCGTGCGACCGCTTGCGCAGGTGATGCACGACGAGCACCGCCGCGCCCGAGTCGGCGGCGAGGCCCGCCAGTTTCGAGAGCACCCGCCGAATTGCGGGCGAGTTCTCCGAGACCTCGTGCGAGCCCGACAGCGAATCGACGATCACGAGCGCCGGGCCCGTCGAGCGCACCGCCGCGTCGAGTCGCGCGAAGTCCTCCGGCCGGTTGAGCGCCAAACGCGCCAGTCGCCCGCCCGGCAGTCGCGACGTGAAGACCATGAGGCGGTCCACCGGCACCGACCAGTCCGCCACGCGCCGGCGCACCACCGACTCCGCGGATTCGGTGTCGACGAGGATGACGGCTTCTCCTGTCCCTCTTTGTAGAGGGGGAGCTATGTGTCCCCCCTCTTGCCGTTTCTCCGTGTCGGAAACCGCTGAAATAGATGCAGAAGCCGGGGGGACACATAGGTCCCCCCCTACGAAAGAAGAAGAAACAGCCACGCCGTCCGGCCAGGAGCCGCCTCCCACCATCACCCGGCGCGCGATCTCGAGGGCGATGGCCGATTTGCCGTCGCCGGCGTTGGAGGCCAGCACCGTGAGCATTCCGCGGGGGAGCCAGCCAGGCCAGAGCCACGCGATCTCTCCCAGACGCGAGACGACCGACGAGAACGAGTCGAGCGCGACGTCCGAGTCGGACCAGGGATGATCGAGACGGTGCCGGTTGTAGGGCGACCGCTCGATCACCTCGTGGATCGCCGCGGCGACCTGCTTGGCGATGGTCCTCTCGTCCGCGTGACGCACGAAGCAGGAGTCGTCGACCATGTGCATCGTGAGCGTGTTATTCAACTCTCGGCGGACCGTGATCAGGTTCACCTCCTGCCCCTTCTCGCGCGCGTGGCGCGCCGCGGCGAATACCGCGCGGGCGGACATATCCAGAAGGTCCTCATCGTCGATGACCGCCATCACGTGCTTTGCCTCAACAGGCCAGAAAAGCAGCGCCTCAACCAGAGTTCTCTCTGCCGGAACCACCGTAAGCTTCGTTTCGCCCATGACATTCTCCTTCTATGCGGCCTTGACGGACCCAGACGTAACCCACGTGTCTGTCAGTATTATATCGCAACCAACGCGCCAGTCAATGGCAATTTCTGGATTAATCTTACTTCTTCGCCCCTTCCATATCCCCTTAGGGGCTGCCCTTGGACGCTGTGACGGAAAGTGTTCTGTGGCAGGCGGAATGGATGGGCACGAAAAAGGGCGAATTTCACTTGACAAAGCGCATGAGTGTGCTAGTCTACTAGCACAATGATAGCGTTCGGGCTAGATAAAGAGAGTTTTATCCCCTTCTACCGGCAGATTATCGACATGGTCCTCGCCGGGATATCGAGCGGGGCGCTCCTGCCGGGGGAGAGGCTGCCGACGATCCGGGAGCTGGCGGTGCAGCTCGGGGTGAACCCGAACACGGTGGTGAAGGCCTACTCGCAGATGGAGCTTCAAGGCGTGGTGGACACGCAGCAGGGCTCGGGGGTTTACGTGAAGCTGAAGCCCCAGGCGCCCATCCCCGCCGAGGAGGAGCAGCGGAACGTCGAGGCGCTCTGCCGCGACTTCGTGGGCCGGGCGCAGATGATGAACATCGACATCCACCAGGTCATTTCCTGCCTCGAACGCATCCGTTCAAAAGCGGAGCCGGGGCCTGCGGCGGATAGGAAATGACGCACACATTCCCCGAGAAGCTCCTCAGACGCATGGCGCGTCTGAGGAGGCGGAATTCACGGGCGGACTCGCCCAAAGGAACGGAGGGAGAAGACATGGCCGACGTGTTATCGATCCTGCAGCACGACCACGCCGCGCGCCAGCTCCAGCGGTTCAAGACACGGGCGCCTCTGACCATCGTGACGGTGCTGATACTCGCCGGGGCGTTCGCCGCGGCCTTCCTCGTCTTCGGCCTGGAGAATATCGCGCCCGCCGTCGCGACGGTGATCGGCGGGGGCGTCCTCGCGGTGCTCTGGACGCTTTCGGCGCAACTCCTCGCCGAGTGGGACCGCGCCGTCATCCTGCGCCTGGGGCATTACCAGAGCGTGCGCGGCCCGGGGTTCTTCATGATCGTGCCGTTCATCGACAGCATCGCGCGGATCATCGACATGCGGGTGCGCACGACGACCATCTACAGCGAGTCGGTGCTGACGAAGGACACGGTGCCGGTGGACATCGACGCCATAGCGTTCTGGCACGTGTGGGACTCGAAGAAGGCGCTGCTCGAGGTCGAAAGCTATTACCAGTCCATCGGCATGGCGGTGCAGACGGCGCTGCGCGACGTGGTCGGCACGCACGAGTTGGCGGAGATCCTGGCGGAGCGCGAGAAGATGGGCGCGACGCTGCAGAAGGTGCTGGAGGCGAAGGCCGAGGCGTGGGGCATCAGCGTGACGACGATCGAGCTGAGGGACATCAAGATCCCCGAGAACCTCAAGGACGCGCTGTCGAAGCAGGCGCAGGCCGAGCGCGAGCGGCAGGCCCGGACCATCCTCGGCCAGGCCGAGATGGAGATCGCCGAGAAGTTCGCCGAGGCCGCCAAGGGCTACGCCGACAACCCCGTCGCCCTCCAGCTCCGCGCGATGAACATTATCTACGAGGGCGTCCGCGCCGGCGGCTCGCTCATGCTTGTCCCCAGTTCCGTCCTCGACACCATGAACCTCGGCGGCCTCGCCGCGCTCGGCAAGACGATGCGCCCCGGCGCGCCCGTAACCACCCCGCCCGCGCTGCCGGGGGCGTAAGGTCCGCGGCTTTTGAATTGAAATAGCGGCAGGAATTCGCCACAATGGCCGATGAACATCAGGAAGAAGCGGTCGCGGCGGCTCGCCGGGCCGTGAAGGAGTAAACCCCAGAAGGAGGTTCCCAGATGAAACGTGTACTGTTCGGCCTGGCGGCGCTGGTCCTCGCGGCGGGTGTCGCGGCGGCGGACGATGCGGACATCCTGTCCGTCATTCCGGAGACGTCGCTGGTGGCGGTGGTGACGAAGAACGCGGATCAGGCGGCGAACCACTGGTTCAAGATGGCCGTGCCGCTCGGGGCCAAGGCGCCCGACAAGAACAAGGGCGCCTTCGATGCGCTCATCGACAAGATGCCCCGCGAGAACGCAGAGGCGCCGTTCCCGCCGTCCGTCGACCGCAAGGGACCGCTGGCGTTTGTCGTCGTCATCCCGTCGCTCGACGTCCAGGGCGATCCCGTCGCCTTCATCCTGAAGGTGTCGGACTACAAGACGTTCCTCGGCGAATGGGCGAAGATGGAGGGCGCCGCGGCCCCCGAGGTGACGCCCGACGGCACCGACGTCATCCACGGCAAGAAGGACAGCACCTACGCCGCGCAGCTCGGCAAGTTCGTGGCGATCTCCCCGGCGGAGTACGTCATCCGCAACCTGAAGGCGGACGCCGAGAAGAACCTCGCGACCGGCAAGGTGGCCGCGATCCGCAAGCTGATGGATACGAGCGACCTGGCCGTCTATACGAACCCCGACCTCACGGTGAAGACGTTCGAGCCTCAGATCAACTTCTTCAAGACGATGATGAAAAAGCAGATGGAGCAGCAGGCGGCCCGGCGGGGCGACGATGAGAAGGGCCCGGACCCGAAGGCGATGGCGAAGTTCATGGGGGCCTACATCGACACGCTGCTGGAGTTCGCGGGCGAGACGGACGCGCTGTGCGCCGGGGTGAAGTTCTCCGAGAAAGGCGCGGCGGGCTCGTTCGTGGCGCAGCCGATTCCCGAGACCACGCTGTCGCGCCTGGCCGCGGCGGTGAAGCCCGCGCAGGGCGACCCGCTCGCGCGCTTCGACGGCCCGTTCGTGGCGGCCGCGACGTGGGACCTGAAGCCGGAGCTTTCGGCGGAGGTCCTGAAACTCGTGGACGAGTTCATCCAGAAGATGGACCTTCCGGAGGACGATCAGAGCCCGATCAAGGACGCGGTCGAGTCCTATAAGAAGATGATGGCCTGCCTGGCCGGGCCGGGCGGGTTCGTCTGGTCGAGCGGCGCCGATCAGGGCGCCATTCACGTCACGCAGATCATGGACGTGGTGCCGGGCAAGGACCTGGCCGCCGCCATGCGCGAATATATGACCGGCGCCGGCGCCCGCATCAGCACGATGGGCTCCAACCTCAAGACGAGCCTGTCCTATGACCCGAAGATCGAGACCTACCGCGGCGTCGTGATCGACCGCAGCGCCATGAAGTTCAGCGTGGACGAGGACAAGGCCGACGAGCAGACGCGAAAGATGCTCAAGATGTTCCAGGGCATGTACGGCGAGTCGTTCGTGAGCTACACCGCGCGCGTGAAGGATGCCGTCGTCATGGATGGGGGCTCGAAGGATACCGCCCCCATCAAGGCCACGATCGACCGGATCCTCGACGGCAAGGGCGGCAACCTCGTCAACTCGACGGCGTTCGCCGAGGCCGTGTCGGGCCTGCCCGAGAAGCGCGCGGCGCTGATCGTGATGTCGTTCGAGGACCTCATGAAGACGGTGGGGAAGATGGGGCTTGAGATCCCCGGCCTGGACAGGCTCGCCAAGGTGAAAGTCGAGAAGCCCGCCGCCATCGGCATGTCCGTTGCCCCCGCCGAGAAGGGCGTGGTCATGGACTTCAACGTCCCCATGCAGGAGATGCTCAATATCAGGCAGTTCTTCACGACGCTGGCCGGCGGGATGGGCGGGGAGGAAGAAGGGGCGCAGGATGGCGGCGGCAAGAACGAGGGCAAGGAAGCGCCGGCGAAGTGACTTCGGCGCGGCTGATTCACAAGGGCGGCGGGCGAGACCTGCCGCCCTTTGTGTTTCCAGCGGGAGCGCTACGTCAAATCCGCCATCGCCTTGAAGTCGTCCTTGAGCGAGCGGTAGAGCTTGCGATAGAGCGGGTAGCGCTCGTCGTAAAGCTTGCGGTTCTTCGAGGGCTTCGTCTCGCCGGTGATGCGGATGGTCTTCGCGCAGGCTTCCTCGACCGAGCCCCACGCGCCGGCCGCGACGCCCGCGAGGAGCGCGACGCCGAACGCCGGGCCCTCGGCGGCGTTGATGGTGACGACCGGCCGGCCGTAGATATCGGCCTGGAGCTGCCGCCAGAATTTGCTGCGGGCGCCGCCGCCGGAGACGCGGATCTCGTTCACCTCGACGCCCATGCCCTTGATGACCTCCAGGCAATCGCGCATCGCATAGGTCGCGCCCTCGAGGAGCGCGCGGACGAGGTGCGCTTTGCCATGCCTCGGCGTGATGCCGATCCACGCCGCGCGGGCGAACGGGTCGCGGTGGGGCGTGCGCTCGCCGGTGAGATACGGCAGCCAGTAAAGCCCCTCGCTTCCCGTCGGCGCCTTCGCGGCAAGCGCCGTGAGCCGTTCGTAAGGATCGCACTTGCGCTTCTTCGCGAGCGCGACTTCCTCGCCCGCGAGGCTGTTGCGGAACCACTGGAAACTCCCGCCCGCGCTCATCACCACGCCCATCACGTGCCATTTGCCCGGCACCGCGTGGCAGAAGGTCTGGACGCCGCCTTCGGGATTGACGACGGGTCTTTCGGCGAATGCGAACACGACGCCCGACGTGCCCAGCGTCGCGCTGAGGACTCCCGGCCGCACGATGCCGTTGCCCACTCCTCCCGCGGCCTGGTCGCCGCCGCCACCGACGACGGGAGTGCCCTCGGCAAGCCCCGTCTCCTTCGCGGCGGCGCGGCTGATGCGGGCGCTGGCGACGGGCGACTCGAACACGTCGGCGAACCAGGAGCGGTCGAAGCCGAGCGCGCGGATGACTTCGTCGGACCAACGGCGATGCTTCACGTCGACGAGCAGCATCCCCGAGGCGTCGCTGAGTTCGGTGGCCTTCGTGCCGGTGAGTCGGAAGCGGACGTAGTCCTTGGGGAGGAGGACGGAGGCGATCTTCGCATAGACCGCGGGCTCGTGGTTCTTTACCCACAGGATGCGCGTGGCGGTGAAGGAGACGAGCGCGGGGTTCGAGACAAGGTCGATGAGCCGCTTTGCGCCGACGATGCGCGTCAGCTCGTCGCACTCGGCCGCGGAGCGCGTGTCGTTCCAGAGGATCGCGGGCCGGAGCACCCGGTCGGACTTATCGAGCAGCACGGCGCCGTGCATCTGGCCGGAGAGGCCGACGCCCGCGACGTCGGCGCCGGAGACCTTCGCGGACTTGAGGAGCGCGCGGATCGTCGCGACGGCGGTCGCGTGCCAGAGTTCGGGATGCTGCTCGCTCCAGCCGGGCTTCGGCGTGCTCACGGGATATTCGCGCGAGGCCGTCGCGAGGATGCGGCCCTTGAAATCCGAGAGGACGGACTTCGTCGCGGACGTGCCGATGTCGATGCCGACGAGGTACTTCAAGGCGTTTCCTCCGTGGCGGGCTTCTTCTTCTCCTTCTCCTCTTCGGGCGGGTTGTAGCTCTTGAGGAACCAGTCGACTTCGCCCGGGCCCTTGACCACCGCCGCGGTGCACATCGCGTCGCAGGAGAGCGCGTCGGGCCCGATGAGCGTGCAGACGCCGATGCCGCCGACGCAGCCGCCCGTGGTCGGGTCGATGATGTCGGTGATGACGGAGGAGCCGGTGACGGTGAAGCGGAATCCGGAGTAGTAGCCCTTGCTGCACGCGGCGCCCGGCCCGCACTGGAAGACGACGGAGACCATGCCGGGGTGCGCCGGGTTCGGGTCGGGAACGCCCAGGGTCCAGAGACGCCCGCTCTCGGCGTTCGGCGGGTCGAGGAGGCGCCAGCAGTCGCCGACGTTCAGGTAGGCGCTTGCGATGGTTTCCAGGCGCAGGGCGTACGCGGCCTGGTCGAGGCAGAACCCGCCGATGACGTCGTGAAGGTCGATCGTGACGCCCGGCTTCGTGAACTTCACGACGTGCTTGCCCGCGTTCTCGCCGAGCTGGACGAACTTGTAGCCGACGAACTCCCGGGCCTGGTTGATCTCATCGGCGGGCGGGGTCTGGCCGCGCTCGCCGTACTCCGAGAAGAGCTTGCGCAAGGGGCCCGCGGTGATGTCGAACTTGCCGCCCGACTTCTCACAGATGTCGAGGGCGCGCTTGAGCAGGGCGTACAGGTCCTCGCCTTCCGACCCGGTCAGCACGACGGGCCGATTGGCGGCGTCGTGGTTGATGCGGCTGAGCAGGCTATCCTCGACGGCGGGGTCGGCCATCGCGGCGATCTTCTCGATGCGCGCGAAGGCCTTGCGCGTGACCTGGCGGGCGAAGTCCTTGTCGGCGTGATAGACGCCGATGGTGAACTTGCGGCCGAGGTACTCCTCGGTCCCCTCGAAGGCCGCGCCGATCTGCCGCGGCATGGGGCCCGACTGGGAGCGCACGTCGGGAAAGTGCGCGCTCTTGTTCAGGTTGTTCGCCATCATGTAATAGTCGTAGCGCCCGGCCGGAATCTCATAGGGCGACTTCGACGCGGTGTTCGAGAAGATGATCGGAACGACCACCCAGACGGCAATTCCCGCCAGGAGCAAAAGGAAGATCGACACGATCCAGACTTTCATCGCGCAGCCTCCGAGAACGAGTTCCCTCACCCGACCCTCCCCCGGAGGGGGAGGAGATTTCACAGACGCGCATGAGTATCATACCGGAATTGCGGCGGGTTTCCAGTGGGGATTTTTCAGCGTCGGCCCGGGCTGCGCGGACGCTTCTTCGCTGCGGGCTTTCGGGAGGGGTTCCGGGCTGCGGACTTGAGCTTCGGGGGCTTCTCGGGCGGCAATTCGAGCTCGGCGAGGTGGGGCAGGTTGCGGAATCGCTGGGCGTAATCGAGGCCGTAGCCCACGACGAACGTGTCCGCCTCCAGCCGGAAGCCGCGGAAATCGATCGGCACCTCGCGGCGCCGGCGGGGCAGCTTGTCCAGAAAGACGCACACGGCGAGGCTCTTGGGCCCGTGCGCGCGGAGCAGATCCAGTACCTTGGCCAGCGTCTCGCCCGTGTCCACGATGTCGTCCACGACGAGCACGTGCCGTCCGCGCAGGTTGTCCACCATGTAGTGCGACAGCTCCATCTGCCCTGCCGGCCGCGTCCCGTTGAAGTAGCTCCGCACCTCCAGGATGTCCATCCGCACCGGGATCGCGAGGCGCCTCACCAGGTCCGCCGTGAAGATGAGGCTCCCCTTCAGCACCGCCACCACGCTCAGCTCCTCCGGGGCGTATCGCTCCTGTATCTCCGCCGCCAGCGCCTCCAGGCGCTCGTCGATCTGCTCGCGGGTGAAGAGCACCTTGCCCACCTTCGCTTTGATCTTCTTTGGCATGCTGTGGCCCGTTTGGACTCCTGTTTTGGATTTTGGGTTTTGGATTTTGGCACAAACAAACAGAAAGACGCGGAGCCTTGCTCCTTCTGTTTCAC
>JBBIVY010000001.1:36256-61114 GCA_037439485.1 Planctomycetota bacterium
AATCCAAAACCCAAAAGTCAGTACGGTGTTCTCCCTTTCGCCGGGTCGAGCTTCTCGGGCACTTCGCAGGGCGCGACGGTCGTCGTGCCTTCGGCGCTCACGACGATGCCGCCGAGGCGCTTATCCCACGTCCAGCGATACGTGCGGAAGACGCGGAGGGGCACCTGCTCGCGGAAGAGGACGGTCGTCTTGTCTTTCGACCAGCCGCCATAGTGCTTGTTGAGTTCGTAGATCTCCACGCGCCAGAACGCGGTCGGCTCCTTGACGTCAAGCGTCAGCCCTTCCTGTTTGTCGCGGACAGCCTCGACGAGGACGCGCGCGTGCTGCCCGTTGCCGTCCATGTCGAGGACGCGGTTCTTGTTTTCAAACGTGTAGAGGCGCGCGACCCAGTCGAGGATCCACGCGCGGTCTTTTTCGGTGAGTTCGGGCGGCACGGACGTCACGGTGATCGGCGCATCCTCGGCAAGCCCCGCCGACAAGTCGAAATCGGGCGGGAGCTTGTTGCGCTCGCGGACGAGCACGGTCAGGCCGATCAACTCGTCGGCGAGCGTCGCGGGCTCGTCTTCCTTGAGAGGCACGTCCAGCGTCTTCCCTCCTGCGACGATGGCCGCGGAGGAGACCCTCGCCTCGCGCATGTGGACGATGAAGGACTCCGGCCGCGCCTTTTCCCTGTCCTTCGACCGCTCGGCATAGAGCCCGGCGAGCCACAGGCCGATCTTCGCGAGTTCTTCCCGGTCGAGTTCCGAAGGCTTGAGCGACTGGGGCGCCGGTTTCGATTCCTCGTCGCGCACCTTCAGGTTGGCCCCCTCGATCTTGCCCGCCGTGGTCTCCAGCAGGAGGTCGTAGGTCCCGGCGGGCAGGTTCTGGGCTCGATACTCGCCCGTCTTCGGGTCGAACGTCGCGGGATAAGTCATCTTCGCGCCTCGGTCCAGGGCGGACACCGACTTGACGCGCTCGGGAGGCGTCAGTTTGCCCGAGATCTCCCCGGCGAAGAGCGAGGCAGACAGGAATGTCTGCCCCACGAGAGCCAGGAGCAGGATGTCAGGCCTGAGCGCGCGTGGCATCGGTGGCCCCGATTCGAGGAGTGCCGGGCTTCGGCTCGGAAATCGCCCGAACGACGTCGGCGGCGTGGAAATGGACGATCCTGAGCGCATTGACGACGTTCATGTAGGGCTCGCTCGACTCCTCCGCGCCGGGCGCGCCCGCCGCGACGCGGGCCGACTGGCGCTCGAAAAGATCGAGGCGCTTGAGGTCGATCGCGCGGTCGCCTTCGATGATGCCCGCGCGCGCGAGTTCCGACGAATCCTCGCCTCTCACCGCGAGCACGAGCCGCCCGAGGTCTTCGTCGATCAGGCGCCACGTGTTCTCGATCTCGCGCTTCTGGTCGGCATCGAAGTCGACGTTGTCGCGCGACTTCTCCCAGCCGACGTGAACGAGGTCGCGCGTGGCGACGTCGGCCATGGCCTCGAGGTCCTTGATGATGTAGAGGAGCTTCACCTTCACCTCAAGCACGTCGGCGGAGTCCGACGGAATCGTCACGGGCGCCAGCTCTTCGAGCCGTTTCGTGAGCAGGTGGTCCATCGCGTCGACGCGCTCGTCGTCGGCCTCCAGGCGCTCGAGCTCGCGCTCGTCGTTGGCGATCACCGCGCGGGTGGATCGCGTCACCAGGTCCCGCACGATGTCCGCCATGCGCACGACTTCGGCGTGCGCGTCGGCCACCGCGGTCGCCGGGTCCTCGGAGACCTCCGCGGCGAGTCCGTCCCTCTCCGCCCCCGACTTTCGTCCGACCGCCCGGGTGAGGAGCGCCGCAAGGGCCCCCGCCAGAGGCGTCCACACGATTACCGTGAGGAGGGCGAGGAGGAGCATCGCGTTCGCCACGGCGTGGCGCTGGAGGGCGAAGTCTCCCGCGCCGAATCCCGTGAGCGAGGTAAGCCACGTCGAGAACTCCGCCGCGGGCCGGACGACGAAGAGGCACGCGAGGGCGGGGACGAGCCGGAAGATCAGCTCGGCCACCGCGACGCGACGGCCCGCGGGCGAGGCCTGGATTCCGGCGAGGAGCGGCACCGAGCACGTGCCCACCGTCGAACCCAGCACCACCGGGATGAGTTGCTCGACCGGCACGCCGTTGCCCGCGAGGACGACGGCGAGCCCGACCGCCGCCGCGGAGCGGATGAAGGCGGCGAGCAGGAGGCCGAGGAGGAACCCGACCGCGGCGGTATTGAGCCAGGGGCCGAGGGTCTTGACGGTCTGGTCCGCGGCGCCGCCGACGCCTTTATTGATGAGGTCGAGGCCGAAAAAAAGGAGTCCCGCGCCGATGAGCGCCGAGCCGAGCGCTCGGCCGCGACGGTATCTCGCGGCGGCGCGGATGATGACGCCCGCGGCGACGGCGAAGAGCGCGTATTGGGCCACGGGCAGCGTGATGAGTTCGACGGTGAGCGCGATGCCGACCGCGGCGCCGAGGAGCACGAAGATCGCGCGCGCCAGGGACAGGAGCCCCGCGTCGGAAAGCTCGATGAGCATCACCGCCACGGCGGACGAGGAGCTGAGCAGAAAGGTGACGACGACGCCGGAGAGGATCGCGGTGGGCTTCCGCGCGGTGAGGACGGAGAGCGTCGCGCGGAGCTTTCCCCCGGCCGCCTCGCGCAGGCCGTCGGTGGCGAGCTTCATCCCGTAGAGGAACAGGGCGAGGCCGCCGACGACGTAGGCGATCAGGGGGATCATCTTTTTTCTTCTGTAGGGGGGGACCTATGTGTCCCCCCGTTCTTCTTCCGCGGCCAAAAAAAACGCGGGCGGACACATAGGTCCGCCCCTACATTAAGAAGAAGAATCACCCCATCCGGCTGGAGATGATGAACCGGAAGAGGATGTCCTGGGATTCGCTTGTGATTTCCTTGAAGGACAGTCCGAGGGAACAGCGTTTCTTGTCCTGGTCGATGGACTCGAGCCACGCGACGCGGCCGAGGGCCTCGACGGGCTTGTCCTCGCCCGGCAGGAAGATGCGCACGCCGATGACGACCTTCTGCAGGAGCAGGTCGGCGACGACGGCCGGGTCGGGGATGGGGCCGAGGAGGAGCAGCCCCCCTGCGCCGATGTTCAGCGTCTCGCCTTCGAGGAGGTCCGCCGGCACCTTCACGTCGGGCACCTGCGCGATGAGGCGGTACTGCACCGGCACCGCCACGCCCACCCGCACGAACTCCCGCTTTTCCGATTCGTAGAAGAATGGCATCGGATCTCCCCGTTTGCTCGAACCGTAGGTTCCCCGCTTGAGCCTGAGCCCCGAAGGTACCGCCGCGACGGCGGGGGGTCAAGGGAAAAACAGGCCTCGTCCTTCTGCCTATATGCCACATAGGCTTGAATCCACTCCGCGCGCGGGTATAATCAGGGGACGTCTAAAACGTCCCTTTGGGGAGATTCCCATGCGAAAAGCCCTGTTCGCCGCGATTGCGTGCGTCGTGCTGATGTCCGTCGCCTGGGCCGCCGATGCGCCGCCGACACCCGCGCCTGCGCCGGCTCCGGCCGAGTGGCAGACGAAGCTCGACGAGAAGCTCGGCAAGGAGATCAGCATCGAGTTCCAGGACCAGACGCTGAGCAAGGCCATCGATTTCCTGCGCCGCAGCGGCGGGGTCAACATCATCCTCGACAGCCACGCCGCGGACCTCTCGGAGAAGCGCCTGACGGTGGTGCTGAAGAACGTGCGGCTCGAAAGCGCCCTGGCGTGGACTGCGCGGCTGATGGGCCTGGACTACGTCGTCCGCGACGAGGCCATTTTCCTGGCCAAGGCCGGCGAGATGCCTCAGGAATGGCGCGCGGCGATGCAGGAACGCTACAGCAAGATGGTCGAAAGCGGCCAGGAGGCGTGGCTCAACGAGATCGAGGCGCGGCTCGATAAGGTGGTCAAGGTCAAGTTCCTCGGCGACGATCTGCCCCAGGTGGCCCTCTTCCTCGCCACGCAGAGCGGCATCAACATCGTCCTCGACGGGCACCTTGCCGCGGCCGAAAAGCCCGTGCGCATCGAGGCCGAGATGACCGTGCGCAACGCCCTCAACTGGGTCGCGCGGCAGGCCGACGTGAAATGGGTCCTGCGCGACGAGGTGATCTACATCGCCGACCAGGAGGCCCTGACGGCCCTGCGCCTGGAGACGGGCATGACGCCGCTCGACATGGTCTTCCGCCGGCCGGTGACGTTCCATTTCAACCAGACCCCGCTCAAGGACGCGATGGCCCGTATCACCGAGTTCACCAAGGTCGCCATCGACCTCCAGGGCGTCGCCGCCGACGACCTCATCCCCGTCACCGCCGAGGGCGATCAGGTCGAGATCAGCCGCGCCGTGCGGCTCGTCATGAACGCGTCCAAGCGGCCGTACGCGATCTCGTTCACCGGCAAGACGATCCACATCGTCGTGTCGCATCCGAAGGTCCTGAAGGAAGAGCCGAAGGAAGCGCCGCCCGTAAAACCCGAAGGGACGAAATGACCGTGCGGCTCCTCGCTCTCGGTGTGTTTCTGGCGTTGGCTTCTGCCTATGTAGGGGGGGACCTAGGTGTCCCCCCGTGCTTCTCCGCGATC
Organism: Planctomycetota bacterium; assembly: GCA_037439485.1. Classification (GTDB taxonomy): domain Bacteria; phylum Planctomycetota; class DG-23; order DATKVD01; family DATKVD01; genus JBBIVY01. The sequence goes on from JBBIVY010000001.1 coordinate 40,821, forward strand.
GATGCCGCGCCCCCTGCGGAACCGGCGCCCGCGCCTGAAGCCCCGAAGTCCGAGCCCGCCCCCCCCGAGGGGGGACACGCGGGTCCGCCCCCGCAGGAAGAGAAGCCGGACGCCGTCACCGACGCGGAATCCTGCCGCAAGGCCCTGCTCGCCCGGAAGATCAGCGTGGACCTCAAGGGCGTGCCGCTGGGCGATGCGCTCGAAATGCTGGCATCCGCGGCGGGCGTGGGGCTGACCGTTGACGGACACATCGAGGCGGACAAGCTGGCCGAGCCGGTCGACCTGAAGCTGGACCGCTCGTCGGTCTACGCGGTGCTGCACTGGGTTTTCTACAAGCGCGATTTCGCGTGGGCCGTGCGCGGCCGGGAAATCCTCGTGGCGCCCCCGGGCCTGATGGACCCGGACGTCGCGACGAAGCAGAACGAGTTCGCCGGGGCCGCCGAGGACGCGTGGATGGAGACGGCGCGGCCGAAATTCGAGAAGACAAAGCTGTCGGTGGACGTCTCGGGAGTCACCGTTGACGAGGTCGCCGAGATCATTGCCCAGCGCGCCGGCGTCGGCCTCTTCTGGGCCCCCGGCACCGAGAAACTCCGGACGCGCCCAGTCGAGTTCAAGCTCGAAAAGACTTCCCTCCTCGACCTCCTCGAAAAGCTCTCCGCCTCCTCCGACCTCGACTGGGACCTCCAGGCCGAGGCGCTCGTGTTCTCGCCGAAGTAGTCTTCCACACAGGCCGCCTTCGGCGTTTCTGCCAAAGCATGGCCTCCTCAGCGGCGCTCTGCTTCGCCAGCCAGGAAGCGACCTCCGCGGTCTTTTCGCCAAGCGTTCAGCAACCATGGCATTAGATTGAAACTATCGCATAGTCATTGTATAGAACTATTGAGGATCTTCTGCGCTGATGTTGTTTTTTTTGAACATCTTCCCGTATTCCGGGGTATAAGGGTCTGGAAGAAGGCGTTTTTGCTTGCGTTTGGGCCATAATGAGGTAAAATTTGAACGTTGTGGGAGCCTGACTCGCTGAGAATGTTGTTTTTTTTAGACATGCCGGCTCATGCAGACGATATGTAGGTTAGCGATTTGAGCAGGTCTAAGGGGACCGGCCATACGTTTCGGGGGTTGGCCGTGGCAGCAGGACGTCGCCGTCGGGCGGCGCCAATGAGGCTCGGAAGCTATCCTCTTGAACGTGGTGGCAGCATTGAACAACTCTAAGCCCCCAAAACCTGAAGATTCCGGGCTTTTCGGCGACTTGGCCGCCACGGTGCTGCAGACTCTGCCCTGGCCCTGGGCGATGGTCGACCGCGACCTGCGGGTGATCCAGCGTCACGCCAACGCCAACGGCTCCGCCGCGCGTCCCGGAGAGACCGGGACCGTCGAAGATTTCTTCTCCCTCGTCGAACTGGACATTGCCTCCACGGACTGGCGCCGGCGCATCGAGGCCGTCATCGAAACCGGCGAGCGGTGCCGCATGGAGCGCATCGGCTCCACGCATCGCGAGCCCGAGCCGAGGGTGTTCAACCTCATCTGCCTGCCCGTCCGCGACGATGACGGCCGGACCTCCGGCGCGCTGATCATCGTGGAGGACATGACCGACCGCACGGTGCTCGAAAAGCGCCTGGCGTTCTATGAGCGGCTCGCCGTCGTCGGCAAGCTGGCGGCGCGCATCGCGCACGAGCTCAACAATCCGCTCGACGGCATCCTGCGCTTCGTCAACCTGGCGCTGCGCGTCAAGGGCGAGAACGATCCGGCGAGGCGGTACCTGGAGCAGGCCCGAAAAGGGCTCCTCCGCATGGTGCGCATCATCCGCGAGCTCCTCGAGTTCTCGCGCTCCACCATCACCACCTTCGAGCACACGTCCATCAACGGCATGATCGACGAAGCCATCCGCACCATGGACTCACACGCCTCCGCCAAGGGCGTCGAGATCGAGCGGACGCTCGCCGAGGGCATCCCGAACGTCCGCACGGGCGACCTCTTCCAGGTCTTCTGCAACCTCATCAAGAACGCCATCGACGCCATGCCGAAGGGCGGCACGCTCTCCATCCGCACGGCGCTCGGCGACGGGCTCATCCGCATCACCTTCACCGACACCGGCACGGGCATGACGCCTGAGATCATGGAGAAGATCTTCGAGCCGTTCTTCACCACCAAGGACCCGAGCGAAGGGACGGGCCTCGGCCTCGCGATCAGCAAGGACATCGTCGAGAAATATGGCGGCGTCATCCGGGTGCAGAGCCGTTTGGGCGAAGGCAGCACGTTCGACGTGGAGATTCCCGCGCAGCAGAGGCCGTAGCTTCGTGGGGCAGACATTCCTGTCTGCCTGATCGAGGGGGTTGGGCTAGAGAGAGGTCACGATGTCCCAGGAACGAATCCTCGTCGTCGACGACGACGCGCTCATCCTTGAGTCCATCAGCGAGCTGCTGCGGCTCGAAGGCTACACCGTCGACGCCGCGGGCTCCCCGGAGCAGGCCCTCAAGCTCATGGAAGAGGGGAAGTATCAGCTCCTCCTCACCGACGTCAACATGCCGAACGTCAGCGGCTTCGAGCTTCTCAAGGCCGTCCGGCGCAAGCACCCCGAAATCGCCGTCGTGCTCATCACCGGCTACGGCACCATCGAGAACGCCGTCGAGGCCATCAAGCTGGGCGCCGTGCATTACGTGACGAAGCCCATCATCGACGACGAGATCAAGCTCGTGGTCGCGCGCTCGCTGCAGCAGGCGAAGCTGGTCACGGAGAACCGGTCGCTGCGCGAGCAACTCGACATGAAGTACTCCTTCGACAACATCATCGGCCAGGATTACAAGATGCGGAAGCTGTTCGACCTGATCAAGGTCGTCTCCGACACCGACACGACGATCCTGATCACCGGCGAAAGCGGCACGGGCAAGACGATGCTCGCGCGCGCCGTGCATCATAACTCGCACCGGCGGCAGGGGCCGTTTATCGAGGTGAACTGCGGGGCGCTGCCCGACACACTGCTGGAAAGCGAGCTTTTCGGCCACACGAAAGGCTCGTTCACGGGCGCCTTCACGGACAAGCCGGGAAAGTTCGAGGCGGCCGACGGCGGCACGATCTTCCTGGACGAGATTTCGACCGCGTCGCCGGCGCTCCAGGTGAAGCTGCTGCGCGTCATGCAGGACTCCACGTTCGAGAAGGTGGGCGGCAACAAGACGCAGAAGGTGAACATCCGCTTCATCCTCGCCACGAACAAGGACCTTCAGAAGGAGGTCCAGGCCGGCACGTTCCGCGAGGACCTGTTCTACCGCATTCACGTGATGCCGATGCACCTGCCGCCGCTGCGGGAGCGCGTGGGCGACATCGACATCCTCATCGACCACTTCATGCACGTCTACGCCTCGCGGATGAACAAGCCGCTCACCGGCTTCAGCGACCGGCTCAAGACGGTGCTTCGCAACTACCCGTGGCCGGGCAACGTGCGCGAGTTGGAGAACTCGATGGAGCGCGCGGTGATCCTCGCCCAGGGCTCCGTCCTCGATATCGAGGACTTCCCCAAGCAGGTCCAGGCCGCCGCGACCGCCGGCCCCGAGGGGACGGCCGTCGAGGGAGAGATGCTGCCGCTCAAGAAAGCGCTCGAGGAGCCCGAGAAGCGCATCATCGAGCGCACGCTCGAGAGCTGCAACTGGAACCGCCAGACCGCCGCGGCGATCCTCAAGATCAACCGCACGACGCTCTACATGAAGATGAAGAAATACGGCCTCGAAATCCCCGCCGGCATGGAGGACTCCGACGGCCCATCGTGAGCGCCGGTCGTCCTGAACGCCCGTCCCCCTCAGCCGCCGCTTCGTGAGGCGGACTCCGCTGCCCGGTGCCTGCTTGGCCGCGCGCTTTGCCCCTTGAACCGCTATTCCTCCGAGGTTTCCCCGGTAAGGCCACCCCGACGAGCTGGGCTCATGTTTGCCCTTGACGGGGGACGATTAAGGTATAGACTTGAGGTATAGACTTCAGGAGAACGCCATGACCACGATCAACGCGAAGCAGGCGAGGAAGCAGCTCGGCGAACTGATCGACGCGGCCGAGGGCGGCGAGACGATCGTGATCACGCGCCGGGGCAGGAAGGTCGCGGAGCTGGGGCCGGTGAGGACGCGGGCCAGGCGCAAGCTCCCCGACCTGGCCGCCTTCCGCGCGTCGGTCGGGATTATGGGCAAGCCGCTTTCTGAGGCCGTGGTTGCCGCGCGGGCCAAGGAGCGATACTGATGTCCTACATCGACACGAGCGTCCTCGTCGCGGTCTATTGCCCGGAGGCGCTCAGCCGCTCGGCCGAGCGCGTGGTGCGAGGCGACCGGGCGCCGGCGATCAGCATGTTGACCGAGGTCGAGTTCTGCTCGGCCCTTTCGCTCAAGACGCGGACTGGAGAGATGGACGCGTCGGCGGCGGAGCGCGTCCTCTCGCTCTTCCGCGCGCACGTGAAGGACGGGGTTTACGACGTCGTCCCGATCCGCGCGGCGGAATGCGAGCAGGCGGCCGACTGGATCGCGACGTTTTCCACGACGCTCCGCACGCTCGACGCGTTGCACCTGGCCGCAGCGCACTCGCGCAACCTGGTGCTCATCACCGCCGACAAGTCTCTCGTTCGCGCCGCGGCGCATCTGGGCGTGAAGAGCCGGAGCCTTGCCTGAAGGGCACTCGGCGCGTTGCGCGCATTGTTGATCCGACGCGAAGGGGAGGTGACTCGTGAGCGAACGAAAGACCCGCGTGTGCCGGGCAAGATGGGCCGGGGGGCTCGATAACTTCGTCCGGCGATGGCTGCAGAACCCGGGGAGGATACTCGGGCCTTACGTGCGCGAGGGCATGACGGTGCTGGACGTCGGTTGCGGGCCGGGGTTCTTCTCCGTGGAACTGGCGCGGAGGGTCGGAAAGTCCGGGCGCCTGATCGCCTGCGACCTGCAGGAGGGGATGCTCCAGCGGCTTCGCGAAAAGATCCGCGGGACCGATCTCGAATCGCGCGTCACGCTGCACCGATGCGAGGCCGACAGGCTCGGCGTCACGGAGAAGGTCGACTTCGTCCTCGCATTCTACATGGCCCACGAGGTCCCGAATCAGGACGGATTCCTCGCCGAAATTGCCTCGCTCCTGAAGCCCGACGGGCGGGTGTTCCTGGTAGAGCCCCCGATTCACGTCTCCCGTCGCGCGTTCGAAGAGACGCTCCGCAAAGCCGAGCGCGCCGGCCTGAGCGTTGCCGAACGCCCCCGCATGTGGATCAGCCGGGCCGCTCTCCTGAAACGTGCGGACGGTCGCTGAAATCGACCGGGCCGCATGGCCCGCGCGGGAAAGTCCGATGGGGAATCGATTCAAGCCCTTGCTGGAAAGGAGACCGCGATGGTCAAGGTCCGATGGATGGTGGCTCTGGCATTGGCCGTGGCGTTCGCGGCGGGCGGATGCGGCAAGCCGCTGCCGGAGGGCTTCACGCTCGCGGGCCGGTGGCAATCGGCGGAGGTGGAGGGGCTCGGGCTCAACTTCGACCCGCAGGGCGCCGCGGGCACGGTGGAGGTCACGCTCAACAAGGGCGGCAGCATCTCCCTCGCCGCGTTCCGGTATTCGACGAGCGGAAGCCGGAGCCCCTTCACCCTGACGCTCCGTCGCGAGGGCGCCGAGCCGCGGACGCTGGGCGACATCTCAGTCACGTGCGTGGACCTGAAACACATCCGGCTGAGCCATACGATCAACGTGATGGACGCGGCGCTCGTGGAGCGCGAGGTGGCGATGGAGCGGCCGTGAGCGCAGGCGTTACGGTTGTCCGGCGGAATCGAGACTGTCGGCAGAGGGCCGGTTGCCGGAATCGAAACGCGGAAGGTGCAGGTCCGAGTCGAACTTGAGCCGCGAGGTCATGCGGACGGCAACGCCCCGCGTGGCGCGTTCGGCGGGCGTGGTGCGGATGGGGGGCTCGATGCGTACAATCTCCCCGCTGCCCCGAAAACCCCCGAACGGCAGGAGTTGAAACATCTCGGGCGGGATGTCAATGGTGACGTGAACGGGCATCCCGACACGAAGCTCGTGCCAGTTGAGCGTCTTGAAGTAGACGCCGCCCGCCCCGACATTGACCGTGTCCCCCTGGAAGACAAGCCTCCCCGTGGGCTCGCCGTCCATCACACGCAGGGGCAGCATAACGTATTGGCGCGCGAATCTGCGCCGGTCTTTAGGATCCATATCCCCGTTGACAAAGATCCGAGCAGCCGAACTGAAGACCCTCCTCCAATTGCAGCAAAACCCGTGCCGTTCAACTTGTCTGACCTGAATAAAGTTGTCGCGCGATGTGCAACTCGTTGGCGGACAACGCCTTAGCGGCGGCTCGGGAATATGCCGGATTCCGCTCGGCCGCTGAGTAATCACCAACGCATGTTCGGATTTTACAACGTAACCGTGTCTCGTTTTCACGCCAAATCAATCTAACCTTCATCCCCGGAACGCCTTCCGGCGTTTCTGGAAAATACAACACGCACGTTCGGCCTGTGCGCGGTGGGGGCTTCAGAGCGTTGAGCGAGCGGTAAGGAATTTCCTTAGGCCCGACGGACCTTGCCCTTCGCCGAGGCGACGCCGCGGGTTGCGTTGCGCGTGTCGATGATGAGCGGCGCGTCCTTGCAGATGGTCTCCCAGTCGTAGGCGGAGTGGTCGGTCGCAATCAGCACGGCGTCCGCCGAGCGCAGGAGCTGCGGGGTGAGGGGCTGGCTTTCGAGCCCCAGGTCATGCCGGCGCATCTTGTGGGTGCGCGGGATGTGCGGGTCGTTATAGACGACGTCGGCGCCGCGCGCGGCGAGAAGCTCGATGATCTCGATGGCGGGCGATTCGCGCACGTCGTCCACGTCCTTCTTATACGCGATGCCCAGGACGAGGACCTTCGAGCCCTTGATCGACTTGCCGCGCTCGTTGAGGGCGTCGCCCAGCTTCTCGACGACGTAGTGCGGCATCGCCGTGTTCACTTCCCCGGCCAACTCGATGAACCGCGCGTGGACGCCGAATTCGCGGGCCTTCCACGAAAGGTAGAACGGGTCGATCGGGATGCAATGCCCGCCGAGGCCCGGGCCCGGGTAGAACGCCTGGAACCCGAACGGCTTGGTGCCGGCCGCGGCGATGACCTCCCACACGTCGATACCCATGCGGTCGAAGACGACCTTCAGCTCGTTCACCAGCGCGATGTTGACGCAGCGGTAGACGTTTTCGAGGATCTTCGCCGCCTCCGCCACCTTCGCGCTCGAAACGGGGACGACCTTTTCGACGGCCTTCGCATAGAGCTTCGCCGCGAGCCGTCCGCTCTTCTCGTCGACGCCGCCGACGACCTTGGGGATCGTCGTCGTCTCGAACTTGCGGTTGCCCGGGTCCTCGCGCTCGGGGCTGAAGGCGAGGTAGAAGTCGGCGCCGCATTTGAGGCCGCCGGCTTCGAGGATGGGCTTCACGAGTTCGTCCGTCGTGCCGGGATAGGTGGTGCTCTCGAGGACGACGAGCTGTTCCTTCCGCAGCGTCCTCGCGATGGCGCGGGTGGAGCTTTCGATGAAGGAGAGGTCGGGGTCCATCATCCGGTTGAGCGGCGTCGGCACGCAGATGATGACGGCGTCGCACTCGGCGAGGCGCGAGAAGTCGGTGGTGGCCTCGTACGTGCCGAGCCTGCGGATCTCGGCGACCCTGGCGGAGGCGATGGTCGCGATGAAGCTCTCGCCGCGGTTGAGCGTCTCGACCTTGACGGGGTCGATGTCGAACCCGATCGTGCGGATATTCTTCATCGCGAACGCCCGCGCCAGCGGCAGGCCCACATAGCCCTGGCCGATGACGCCGACGACGGCGCTGCCGCGGTCGAGCTTTTCTTCGAAGGTCATGGGAATTCTCCGGCGCTACGCCTCGATGAACACGCAGCGCACGCGCGAGGCGCCGCGGTCCTTGAGCGTGTCGACGAGCCGTCGCACGGCTTTGCGGCGGCTCGTGGATTTCATCACGGGAACGAGCACCACGTCGGCTTGCGCGGCGAGGGTCAGACCTTCGCCCCGGTCTTCGAGCGCGGGGATCTCGACGATGACGCGCGTGAAGCGCCGGCGCAACTCGGCGATGAGCGAGCGCATGCCGTCGGAATCGAGCAGCCCTTCGCCGCCGCGTCCGGGAGCGTCGGCGCGCACGACCCACAGGCCGGAGATCGCGGTCTTCAGCGCGGCCTCCTCGGCGGAGACGAGCCCCCGCACCGCGCGGGCGAGGCCCGGCGTCTCGTCGCCGATCTCCAGCACCTCGGCCGCCTTGGGCCGCGTCACGTTGCCGTCCACGAAGACGACGCGTTCGCCATAGGTGTTCGCGAACCCGGCGGCGAGGTTCATCGCGACCGTCGTCTTCCCTTCGCCCGTGCGGCTCGACGCGACGAGGATCAGCCGCGCCTGGCCTTCTTCGTTAAGCCGCGCCTTGAGCCGGCGGAACTGCTCCGACAGGCGCTCGTCGCGGCCGTAGTGAACGCTCAGGTAAGGCAGGTGCGCCGGCTTCGGCGTCGACTCCACCTCCGGCAGCACCGGCGCGGGAGCGGGACTTGTCGGCGCGGCTTTCGAGGGCTCGGGCTCCGTCGAGCGCACCGGCGCGGACTCCGGCGACCACGCGATCACGGGCGCCGGTTCTTCCTTGCGCGGCTGGGCCGGCATCTCGAGCCTGGGCGCGGGCTTCGCCTCGACCGGCGGCGGAGGCTCGATCGCGGGCGCCTTCGCCGCGACGGGCGTCGGCACGGGCGCGGGCGGGGCCGCGGGAACAGGCGCAGGTTTCTCTTCCTCCACCGTCTCGAAGACGAGCGGCTTCTCCTCGCGGCGGATCGGCTCGACGATGACGGGCGCGGGGCGCTCGGGCTTTCGCGCGAGCGGACGCGGCTCGACCGGCGGGGCGCGCCTCGGCTGAGGCTTCTCCTCCGGCTCTTCGATGATGGGCAGCGACTCGACCGCCGGGATCTCCGTCGCGGGCTCCGCTTCTTCCTCCACGAGCGAGTAATCCTGCCCCTCGACGGGCGCGGGCTCGGAGGGTCTTTCGATGGGGCGCTCGGCGGGCTTCGGCGCGGGCGCGGGGCGGGCGGCTTCGACGGCGGGCTTCACGGCGATCGGCGCCGGGGGCTCGGGCGTCGCGGCGTATTCCTCGATGGGCGCGGGGCCGCCGGCATAGGGGTCTTCCTTGCGCTCCTTGAGCATCCTTGCCTTGCGCAGGGCGTCGGTCATCTTGCCCATGGTGTCATAGCTCCGTGCGCAAAGGCTTGTTGGAAACGTCCAGGCCCATCGACGCGTCCGCCGCAAGCTCGTCGAGGCCCAACTCGTGCGCGACCTCCTCGACGATCTTCTGCGAGACGATCCGCGTGTCGCGGACGAAGCACGACAGAAGCGCGCTGTCACAGATGATGTTGATCAGCCGCGGGATGCCCTTCGAATACTGGTAGATCTCGTTGATGGCCCGCCGCGTGAATTTCACCTTGTCCACGCCGCCCGCCACCTTCAGGCGGTAGAAGATGTACTGGATCGTCTCCTGGATGCTCAGGCTGGACAGGTGATAGCTGACGACGATGCGCTGGCGGAACTGGCGCAGCTCGGGCAGGTGCAGCCTCCGGCGCAGCTCGGGCTGGCCGAGGAGGATGATCTGCAGGAGCTTCGCGCGCTCGGTCTCCAGGTTCGAGAGCATCCGCACCTCCTCGAGGACTTCCGAGGAGAGGTTCTGCGCCTCGTCGATGATGAGGATGACGTTGGCGTCGGCGGCGAGCTGTTCGAGGAGATAGTCGTTGAGCATCTGGATGACGCGGGCCTTGTCCTTGCCGGCGGCGTCGAGTCCGAGCTGCGCGGCGAGCATCTCGAAGAGCTGGTCGCAGTTGATGTGCGTGTTGGTGATGAGGATGACGCGCGTGTTCGGGTCCAGGCGGTTGAGGAGCGCCCGGCAGACCGTCGTCTTGCCCGCGCCCACCTCGCCCGTGATCACCACGAAGCCCTTCTTCTCCGTCACCGCGTAGATGAGGCTCGCCAGAGCCTCCGCGTGCTTCGAACTCGGGAAGAAGAACCGCGAGTCGGGCGTCGTGTTGAACGGCGTCTTGTTGAAGCCGAAATAGTCCTGGTACACGCGTCGTCTCCGATTGTCTCTTTCTCCCTCTCCCCCAAGGGGAGAGGGGAATAACAGTCAGCGGCCGGCGAAATGCGCCATGAGGCACGCGGCGAGGACGGCCGCGAGGGCGGCGCCCAGCGTGAAGGCGACGTAGAGCCGCGACTTTATCCGCGCGGAGGCCTCGGCCTCGGTGTCCTTCGCGGCGCCCACCTCGGCGATCACCGGCGCGCCCGCGAACCTCTCCGCCTCGGCGGGGCCCGCGAATCCCGGCCCGAGCCGCACGGCCGCCGACACCGAGAACGCCCCGGCGACGACCGCCGCGATGACGGCCAGCGCGGCATAGAGCCCTCGGCTCGGCCCCACGGGCCTGTCCGGGGCCGCGGCCGGACGCGTCACGACGGGCACGGGCTCCATCTGCGCGCGGGCGTCGTGCAGCTCCTTCTCCGCCTTCGCGATCTCGGTTTCCTTCTCCGCGAGGCTCCTCGACGACTCGGCCGCGAGCATCACCAGCCGCCGGTGCGGCTCGACGTAGGTCCGCAGCCTCTCGTACCGCGCGGCCGTCGAATCGCGTCGGCCGGCCAGCGGCCCAAGCGATGTCTTCGCCACCTGTTGCCTCACCACTGCGTCGTCGAGCTTTCCCTTCACCACGGCGTACTCGGGGTTCGGCGCCTTGGAACTCTTCACGCTGTCGTCCACGCGCTTCTCAAGCGCTTCAAGCTGCCGCTTCATCTGCAGGAGGTCGGTCTGCAGCGCGATGACCTCGGGATGCCGGAACGTGTACATCTTCAGCATGTCGTCGAGCTGCCGCTGCTTCTGCTCGATGTCGTGCTCCAGGCGGACGGCCTGGGGATTGCGGACGGTGGTGACTTCCTGCGTCGTCACCGTCTCGGGCACTTCCTTGAGCCGCGCGCGCAGGAGTTTCTCCGCGTCCTGGAGCCCGGCGATCTCGGCCTGCGTCCTCTCGCAGTCGGAGCGGGCCTTGATCGCCTCGTCGCCGAGGCTCTTGAGCGCGGCCTCGGGATCGCTCCCGGCGTCGGCCTTCTCCGCGACGTGCTCCGATTCGAAGGTCATGAGCGCCGCCTGGTTGTCGGCGGCCGTCCGGCGGGCGTCGGCCGCGGACTTCTTCAGCGCGGCGAGGGCGGAAGCGGCAGTCCCGGCCTTCTCCTCGACGGCGTGGTTGCGTCCTTCGCACTGCGCGCGCCAGGTCGCGGCGACGGCGTTGACGAGACCTGCGAGCGTCTCGGGCGCGTCGGCGCCGCGGGCGGAGATCACCACCTCGGTCTGCCCCGAGGCGGCCGGACGCGTCTTGACGTCGATGCGCGCGCCGAGGTCGCTTCCGGCGGCGGCTCGCGTCTCGGGCGTGTCCTTCGGCCCGGCGAGGCCCAGGCGAGTCGCGGCGGCTTCGAGCACCGCGGGGCCGGCGAGGTCGGCGGGAATGCCGGACGCGTCGGCGCGCGGGGTGGCGAGGACGGTCTCGGCGCGGTACTGGTTCGGAATGGCCAGGAAGGCGATGTAGGAGCCGACGAGGAGCACGACGCCCGCCGCGGCGACGAAGGCGAGGGCGTGACGGCGCCATCGCTCCGTGCGGGAGCCCGGTACTGTGGGCGTATTCAGGTTCAGGGTCATGTTACAGGCCGTCCCCTCGGACGCGCCGCCGGCGGGAAAGCAGGCGTGCGGTGAGGCGTCCGGATTGCCCCGTTCCGGGGTCCGGCGTCCCGACCCGTCGGGATTCAAGCCGTGACGGGCCGCCGGTCTCCCTTACCACCTCGGGTGCTTGTTCTTCAAGTCGTTGACCGAGTCGCCGAGGAAGATCCAGGAGAAGAAGGACCTCACGGGATAGAACATGTTGTCCATCGCGAAGCCCATCCTCGCGAAGCCGTTCAGCGGCACGAAGATGCTGTCGCCCGGCTGAAGGTAAATGTTCTCGGCCGTCTTGCCGTTGATGATGATGTCGTCCATGTTGATCTTCCAGACCTTCCCGTCGCGCATGACCTGCACGGCCTTCGGCTCGGCGCGGCCGGACATGCCGCCCGCGCGGGAGATGGCGTCCATGATCGTCATGTCGCCGGTGTAGGGCAGCGGGCCGACGCGGCCGATCTCGCCCCACAGGTAGATCACCTGGCTGTTCATGCCGACGATCGTCACCGTCACGTCGGGTCCGATGATGTATTCGCTATAAAGCCGCGTGAGCTTCTCGCGCATCTCCGTCGCGTTCATGCCCGTCACCGACTGATCGCCCAGAAGCACCAGCGTGATCTTGCCGTCGGGACGGATGACGCATGAGCGGTTCAGGTCGGGCTGGCCGCGTACTTCCACTGTGACCACGTCGCCGGCGCGCACCTTCGTGTCGGGAGACTTGATCATCGGCGCGGCGGGTTTTGTCGTCTTGTCGGCGAAATCGGCAGGGGTCGGCTGAGGCCCCGTGCAGCCGAAGGTGAGGATTAAGGCCGCAAGCAGCAGCGGCACGACGCACTTGCGGAACATCATTCGGTTCCTCCCGCCTGGAGAGAGTCATCTCGGCCTAAACGCAGTCTATTTCAAGTCTTATATCGACAGCGCGCGCCGAGCGACTTCAGGAATCCGCCTTGCGACGTGAGGGTACAGAACGCCCCCCGAGTCAGCGCCACAATTATACGACCCGTCATTCCCATTTCAAGAAAGGATTTCTCCCGCGACACATTGCCTCGATTCTGCCACATTTACCCGCGTCGAAGTTCTGAAGAAGCTGCGCGACCTTGTTGTATACAATACATGGTGTGTGTGGTGCGAGTGAATGGACGCGACGTGCTACTGCTTGTGTTCTTGTGCCCGACTTTGCCTCATGGGGCGTGCGCGTTATAACTCTTTTGCTAGCAGTAACTTGCGTCTATTTGGCCTCGTGAGCATCCGACGCCTGTCGACGGCGTCCCTGGAGGTAAATCCGGAGGACGGAAATCTCTGCCGGGCCGATGCCGGAGATGCGCGCGGCCTGGCCAAGCGTTGACGGGCGGATGCGCGAAAGCTTTTCGCGGGCCTCGCGGCGCAGTTGCGGGATGGTTTCGTAATCGATTTCCGCCGGAATCCGCCGGTCTTCCGATTCGCGCAGGCGCTCGACCTCGCGCATCTGTCGTGAAATATAACCGCGATACTTCGATTCGATCTCCACGGCCTCGACGATCTCCCGTTCAGGCGCGAGCGCGCGAAGCTCCTCCGTCTCGGCGATGAGGCTGGCGAGCGTGACGCCGGGCGTGCGCAGAAGTTCGTCGAGCGATTTGCCGTTCCGGCGGATGCGGCCGACCCACTCGGCGAGTTCCCCGATGCGCGCGCGTTTCTCCTCGAAGCGCGACCACGAGCCGTCGTCGACGAGGCCTGATGCCCGGCCGATCGGGGTCAGCCGCCGGTCGGCGTTGTCGGAGCGCAGAAGGAGCCGATGCTCCGCGCGGCCCGTGAACATCCGGTAGGGCTCCTCGGTGCCCTTCGTCACGAGGTCGTCGATGAGCACGCCGATGTAGGCTTCGTGGCGTCGCAGGACAATCGGCTCGTCGCCGCGGACGGAGCGCGCGGCGTTGATCCCGGCGACGAGGCCCTGGCCGGCCGCTTCCTCGTAGCCGGAGGTTCCGTTGATCTGTCCGGCGTGAAAGAGCCCGCGGACGAGCTTGGTTTCGAGCGTCGCAAAGAGCTGTGTCGGCGGCACGTAATCGTACTCGATCGCATAGCCGTAGCGCGCGACCCTCACGCGTTCGAGCCCCGCAATGCCGTGGAGCATCTCCTCCTGCACGTCGGCGGGGATGGACGTCGCCAGTCCATTAAGATACAGCTCCTCGGTGTCGAGGCCCTCCGGCTCCAGGAAGATGAGGTGGCTCGTCTTTTCGGGGAAGCGCATCACCTTCGTCTCGACCGACGGGCAATAGCGCGGGCCGACGGCCGTGATCTGCCCCGTATAAAGCGGCGCCCGGTCGATGTTCCTCCGGATGATTTCGTGGACGCGCTCGTTGGTGTGCGTGATCCAGCACACGCGTTGCGGCAGCGCGAGCCGGGTCGTTGCGAACGAGAAGAAGCACGGCTCGGCATCGCCCGGCTGCTCGGCGCATTTCGTGAAATCGACGGTGCGTCCGTCGATGCGCGGCGGCGTGCCGGTCTTCAGGCGCTCGACGACGAAGCCGAGCCGCCGCAGGCTGTCCGAAAGCCGCTCCGCCGAGGGCTCGCCGATGCGCCCGCCGACGGATTTCTCCGAGCCGACGTGGATGAGCCCCTTGAGGAATGTCCCCGTCGTCAGCACCACCGCCTTCGCGCGGTACTCGCGCCCGCTTGCCCCGACCACGCCTCGAATCCGCCCGTCCTCGGCGATCAGCGCATCGACCGTCTCCGCGACGAGCGTCAGTCCCGGGCATTCGCTCACGCGGCGCTTCATGCTCGCGGCGTAAAGCTTGCGGTCGCACTGCGCGCGCGGGGATTGGACCGCGGGGCCTTTGCTGCGGTTCAAGAGGCGATACTGGATCGCGGTCTCGTCGGTGGCCTTGCCCATCTCGCCGCCGAGCGCGTCGATCTCGCGGACGATCTGGCCTTTGGCCAGTCCGCCTATCGCCGGGTTGCATGACATCAGCGCGACGGTGTCGGGATTCATCGTGAGGAGCGCCGTGCGGCAGCCCATGCGCGCCGCGGCCAGCGCCGCCTCGCAGCCGGCGTGCCCGGCGCCCACCACGATGACGTCATACTCGTTCGGCACAGAAGACCCTCACCCTGACCCTCCCCCGGAGGGGGAGGGGAGAAAGCAGAGACTCCCGAAAACAACAGGCGGCGGGACGAGTCCCGCCGCCTGTTGAGATCGGCATCTCGCCCGACCGTCTCCCGGCGGGAGAGGTCGGGGAGAGTCTACTTCATCGCCTTCTGCATTGCAACGATGTGGTCGGCGATGGTGCGGCGGATGGTGTTGAACGAGCCGATGGAGGAGGCCTTGCTCGCGTCGACCTCTTCCATGCCGTCGACCGGCCACTTCATCCCGCCGCGGTCGCTGTAGGCGGTCCAGTTCGGGGTGATGGAGGCTTCGAGCTTCTTGAGATACGTCTCCGCCGCGGCGGCCTCAGCCTTGGCCTTGCCGGACTTCTTTGCGGCGGCGATGAGCTTCTCCAGCGTCGAGACATAGCGCAGGTCGTCGATGCCCTCGCGCGACTGCTCATAGAAGACGGTGGGCTGGACCTGGTTGCCCACAAGCGTCACCATCGAGCCCTGGTTGCCGCCGGTGGCTTCGAGGTTATAGAACCACTCCACCTTGCCGCGGACGCCGTACTTCGTCATCTTCCAGAAGAAGAACCCGAACGGGAATCGCCCCTTGCCGGTGTTGACGAAGTAGGGGATCGCATCGGTTTTGCTGGTGAGTTCCTCGATGAACTTGTCGTTGAGGAGCTGGCGGCCCTTGTTGTGGTTGTCCGAGCCGTCCCATCCGTTGTTGAAGTTGGCGATGTTGAGGTAGGGCGCCATCCCCATCACCTCCATGTAGCCGTTCATGTCGCTGGTGATGACGATCTCGGGCAGCTCTTCATACGTGAGCTTCGCGAGCTTCCGGCCGAATTCGACGCCGTAGAGCCCCTTGTTGGTGAACTCGTCGCCGATGGAGAAGATGACCGGGACGGGGAACTTCTTCATCTCGTTGTGCAGCTTGCGCATGACCTCGATGTACTTCTGCTGGAACCGCTTGGAATCGACCGGGCCGTATCCGGTGAGGCCTGAGAGCGACAGGTTCATCGGCGCGGCGAACATCAGCGGCTTGGTGTAGCCGGCCTTGACGTATTCCGTCATGAACCGGTCGAGCTGGGCGATGTCGTCGTCGGTGATGGGCATGTGGAAGCCGTAGAGGGGTCCCACGTTGGTGCATCCGTGCTCGCGCATGTCCTTGAGCGTCGTGCGCAGCAGTTCGACGTTCGCGTCGGCCATGTCGGGCGTCTTGTTGTCCGACTTCGGCCATGCGTAGTGCCAGCCGATCATGTAAGGCGCTTCGTCCAGCGCGAAAGGCAGCACTTCGAGCGTGACGTCCGCCGTGGCGACGGGCTTGTCCTCGCTCGTCACGGTGACCTGGCCCTTGTAGACGCCGGGCTTGGCGTCGTCGGGCACCTTGATCGTGACCCAGAAATCCTCGCGGGCGTAACCGGCCATGTCCCACTTGTTGCCGAGGATGAGGAGGTTCTTGTTGTCGCCGTGTCCGCCTTCGATCGAGCGCGGGACGACGTTTTCCGCCGGGATGGTTCCCGCGGGCCCGGCGAGAGCGCCGCCCTTGATCGTCACGTCGGCCAGGCGGTCCTTCGGCTGGAGGTAGAAGCTGAAGCACTCATATTCCCCGCGCGCCGCGAAGAGCGACACGACGTTCGTCGGCTGCTTGCCGAGCACGGTCTCCTTGCCGGCGGTCTGAAGTCCCAGGTAATCGGTGATGACGATATTGACGTCCGCGGCCCACGAAGCGGCTCCGAGCGCGAGGATGGCGAGAGTCAGGGCGATTCGTTTCATGGTGGTTTCCCTCCTCAGTCTTCAAGCTTCACGCCGACGGGCAGCAGCTTCGCGTCGTCGAGCCAGATGGTTCCGCCGCCGCGGATGTAGAGATAGATCGTGAACTTCTTGGCGCCCTTGTCGAGGGTGCCCTTGACCTTGATTTCCTGCCACTCGGCGCCTATTTTGCCGGAGAACTGCCCGCGCGCGCCGGACTCGTAGGCGACGTTGAGCATGTTCTCGCCCTCGCCCTTGGCCCAGATCGTCAACTCATACTCGTTGGCGCCTTCGACGACGGGGATGCCCTGGCTGATGCCCGTGCGCGCCGGAGCCCCGGTGCAGGTGAACCGCGCCGAGAGCTTGCCGCCGTGGACGTAGGCGGGACGGTCTTCCTTGTTGTTCTCATAGGGCGCCGATTCCGGCCACGCCCATCCGCCCCAGCATTCCCAGCGCGACATGTTCTTGCGCGTGTTCGGATTGAAGTCCTCGAACCCGGCGTTCTGCACCAGATTCAGCGGGGGATTCGTCGCCGACAGCATCTCCGGCTTGAACGTCCCCGCCGCGCGCTCGGCGAGCATCTTCTTCTTCTTTTCGTAGAGCTTCGGCGTGATGAGCCCGTCGGCCTTCTGCTTGTCGACGTCCTTCGCGGCCGAGTCGATCTGCGCCTTGGGCCAGAGACGCTTGATGATCTCTTCCCGGCTCTCCGCGGCCCACACGGCGGCGCCCACGAACGCCAGCGCCACGAAAGCCAATCCCCATCGCTTCCACGACTTCATCGCTCTTCCTCCTTTTCGGCCTCACGAGCCCTGAAACCGGGAAGACCCGGGCGAGACCGCCCAAACACTCCTGGGGCGTTCCGGTTTCGTGCATGGCCGGTGAATTGTAAGTGGCGGCGTGCGTCCCTTTATTACGCTTCCTGTTTCAGGCTCGGTCTCCCACAAGAAGACCGGGGACCACCCCGCGCGGCACGGGATTGACTTTTTGGGCTTCAAACGGTATCATGCCGGTCTTCCAAACTCATCTTGGCGAGGACAGGACATGGACGACAAGCTTACGATCAAGTTCAACGACCAGGGCCTTGTGTGCGCGGTTGTCGTCGACGACGCCACCGAGGAGGTGCTCATGGTGGCGTGGATGAACGACGCCGCGGTGAAGCAGACGCTCGAGACGAAGAAAGCCACCTTCTACTCGCGCTCGCGGGGCAAGATGTGGATCAAGGGCGAGGAGTCCGGGCACATCCAGCACGTGAAGAGCGTCCGCGTCGACTGCGACCAGGACACGCTCATGGTCCGCGTCACCCAAGACGGCGGCGCCTGTCACGAGGGCTACCGGAGCTGCTTCTTCCGCGAGATCGCGCCCGACGGCGCCCTCCGCGTCGTTTCGAAGCGCGTGTTCGACCCGAAGGCGGTATACAAGAAGTAGGGCTTCTCTTTTTGTAGGGGGGACCTATGTGTCCCCCCGCGTTTCTGTTCCTTCGCATTTGCGAAAGAGAAAAGCGGGGGCACACGCAGGTGCCCCCCTACAAAGGCGAGGAATGCCCATGGTTCGCACCATTGCGCTCACGATGCTCCTGGCCCTCCTCGCTTCCGCGGCCTTCGCCGCCGACGTCGGCCGGTTCGACGTCTTCGAGGTCACGCTCGCCTCGGACGAGACGTTCGAGAACCCGTTCTGGGACGCGGACGTCCGGGCTGAATTCACCGCGCCCGACGGTCTGAAGGTTCACGTCGAGGGCTTCTACTTCGGCGCGAAGGAGTGGAAGGTCCGCTTTGCCCCCGACCGGGAAGGCCGCTGGACCTACACGGCCTCGATGAAGGGCAAGGACCTCGCCGGCGAATTCAACTGCGTCAAGTCGGCCAACCACGGCTTCGTCCGCGCGTCGAAGAAGAACTGCTTCCGCTTCGAGTATGACGACGGCGTTGCGTTCTATCCCATCGGCTACCAGACCGGCGGCCTACTCGAATGCGGCCACGACGGCCCGCCCGCGGGCGAACCATGGAAGACCGTCCCCCTCGCCGACTACCTCAAGGACTTCGACGGCGCCGCCAATCTGAACCGCATCAACCTCGGCTGCGGCGACAAGCGCGGGATGTCCGTCGTCCTGCTCACCGGCCGGGACGGACCGGATCGATACGACCTCGACACCTCCGCGAAGCTCGACGAGGCCTATCGCCTCTATCGCGCGCACGGCGTCTCGCAGATCCTCATCTTCCACCAGGACATGTCGGCCTACGGCGCCGCGAAATGCCTGTGGGGAGACACGCACGACATCGTCAACTACAAGAGCGTCAACGCGGCGAACCTGCCGATGCAGGACCGCTATCTCCGCTACGTCGTCGCGCGCTACGGGGCGTTCGTGGATATTTGGGAGCTCTTCAACGAGGACACGTGGGCCCCGAACGACTACCTCGCGCACATGGCGAAGGTCGTCCGCGACGCGGACCCTTACCTCCACCTCATCACGACGAACTACGAGCGGCCCGATCAGCCCTGGTGCGAGGTCGTTTGCCCCCACGAGTACCTGAGCATCCCGGCCCACGAGGCCGACGGCCACCTGCTCAACGAGTTCGCGCGTCTCAAGGGCTACGGCAAGCCCGTGCAATACACCGAGTTCGGGAATAAGTCGACCTTCTCCAACGACGACCCGGAGAAGTGGCGCGTGGTGCTCTGGACCTGCTGGACGCGCGAGGTCGGCATGTTGTTCTGGAGCATGTCGGGCATCCGCACGAAGCCCAACCCCTCGGCGGCAAGCGGCAACGCGAACATGTATTTCGGCGCGGAAACCCGCAGGCACTGCCGCATCCTCAACGAGTTCGTGAAGGACGTGCCCGTCGAGGCGAAGCCCATCGTCTTCATCAACCCGAACCACGACCGCAACGTGCGCGCCGGGGGCGTCGGCAACGGCGAGGTGTTCGTCCTTTACGTGCATCATTATACGAGCCACGACGCGACCGTGAACCCGCTGCCGCTTCGCGCGTGGACGGGGCGCGGGAGGTTCCTCATCACGTGGATCGACCCCGCGACGGGCGACGTGCTCCGCGAGTACGAGTCCGGCACGATGGAAGAGACGATGCAGATCTCCGTGCCGCCCGTGAAGGTGGACGCCGCGTGCAAGCTCAGACGCCTTGCCCCGGGGCAATCCGCGCCTGTCTCGACACAGCCGATGGAACGCAAGGTGCTCTTCGACTTCGAGGACGGCAAGAATTCGTTCAAAGTCGATGACGAGGTCAAGGCCTCGGTGAAGGCGGAGGTCGCCGGCGGCGCGCTCACCCTCGTGCTTCAGCCGCACGCCTGGCCGGGCGTCAACACGCAGGCGATTCCTCCCGACTGGACCGGCTGGGAGGCGCTGCGTTTCGACCTCGAATCCGACGGCGACGCCGATATCAACGTGCGCATCGACGACGTGAAGACGACGGACTACAACACGCGCTACAATTCGCACGGCACCTGCGTCGCGAAGGGGCGGACCACCGTCACCGTCTGGCTGAGCGACGTCGCGGCGAAGGTGGACGCGAGGCTGCTCAAGAGCCTCTATATCTACGCCTCCGATGTCACGAAGCCCGTCACGCTGCGCATCGACAACATCCGCCTCGAAAGACGGAAGTAGCAGCATAAGAAACAGCAATCACACACGGGGGCGGGTGCGCCACACCAGCCACACCAGCCACACCAGCCACACCAGCCACACCAGCCACAGCAACTACGACAAGGAGCGTTCATGTTCACCGCAAAATCGATCGAGCAGCTGCTCAAAGATGAGATCATCCAGCGCCGCGAGGAAGGCTGCTCCGTGGACGCGA
>JBBIVY010000001.1:61214-84492 GCA_037439485.1 Planctomycetota bacterium
CTGCTCAAAGATGAGATCATCCAGCGCCGCGAGGAAGGCTGCTCCGTGGACGCGATCGAGGAGAAGCTCAAGGCGCTGCCGGCCGACGCGCCGGATCGCCTGAAGCAGCTCGAACGGCTCTATGCCGCGCTCGACCGGAAGACCGCGCGCAAGTCGCTTGCGTCGAACGAGCCTTCGGACCTGGTGGGCATCCGCGCGCTGCGTCCCGAAGGCCCGCGGAAGATCGCGCTCGGCTATGGCGACGACGTCCTGCTCGACCGCATCGCCGGCGCCTGGCTCGGCCGTGCGGCGGGGTGCCTGCTCGGCAAGCCGTGCGAGGGATGGTCGCGCGAGAAGATCGAGGCCTATCTCCAACTCGCGGGCGCCACGCTTGACGATTACTTCCCCCTTGCCGCGAACGAGACCCCCGAGCTTCGCGTTATCAACAAGGCTTGGACTCGCGGCCGGATCAAGGAGATGGTCCGCGACGACGATACGGACTACACGGTGCTCGGTCTGCACGTCCTCGAGAAGTTCGGCCGCGATTTCACGCCGAAGAACGTCGCCGAGACGTGGATGGAGACGCTGCCCATCCGCATGACCTACACCGCCGAGCGCGAGGCGTATCGCAACTTCGTGATGGAGGTCTGGCCCCCCGAGTCCGCGGCGAAGCGCAACCCCTACCGCGAGTGGATCGGCGCGCAGATCCGCTGCGACGGCTGGGCCTACACGGCGCCCGGCAACCTGGAACTCGCGGCCGAATTCGCCTGGCGCGATGCGAGCATCTCCCACGTGAAAAACGGCATCTACGGCGAGATGCTCTTTGCCGCGATGATCGCCGCCGCGTTCACGACGAGCGACGTGAAGAAGGCCATCGACCTCGGCCTCTCGGAAATCCCCGCGAAGTGCCGCCTGGCGAAGGCCGTGCGCGACACGGTGAAGTGGGCGAAGAAGTCCGCAACATGGCAGGAGACGCACGACCAGATCATGAAGGAATACGGCCACTATCACCCGGTGCATACGATCAACAACGCCGCGATCGTCATCATGGCGCTCCTCCACGGCGAAGGCGACTTCGGCCGAACGATTGAAATCGCGGTGATGGGCGGGCTCGACACCGACTGCAACGGCGCCACCGCCGGCTCGGTGTTCGGCGCGATGTGCGGCGCCTCGAAGTTGCCGCAGGCGAAGTGGACTGCGCCCTTCAACGATACGCTGCGCTCCGCCGTCATCGGGTTCGACGGGGCGAAGTTCTCCGACCTCGCCGCGCGGACGCTCGTGTTGGCGAAGAAGTTTCGGGAGTGATCCAATGCTTCGCCACGCCGAAGAGAAAGACCGCGCCGCGCTGATGGATTACCTCCGGCGGGAGCCGGAATTCAACCTCTTTATCATTGGGGACATCCTCGCCTACGGCATGGCGTCGGAGGAGATGGAACTCTTTATCGAGGCGCGGGTCGGCAAGATCGAAGCGGTGATGATGCGCTTCCGCAACAACTTCATCCCGTGCTCCTACGACGCGCGCGCCGACTGGTCGGCCATCGCCGGGCGCATCAACTCATGCCTCGCGACCCCGGGCGTCAAGTTCGTCTCGGGCAAGCGCGAGACGGTCGAGCGCGTGATGCCGCTTATCCAACACAAGCCCACGCGCGAGTTCAAACAGCACTTCTCCGTCTGCCGCGAGCCGCAGGCGGGCGTGTCGCTTGACGCGCTGCCGCTCGTGACGCTTGCGACACCGGCCGACGCCGGCGACCTCGCCGATCTCTGGAACACAACTTTCGGCCCGCAGCCGCGCGAGCATCTCGCCGAGGACATCGAACGGGGAGACCGCATCACCCTCGTGCGTGACGCCGCGACGAAGAAGCTCGTCGCCGCTGCGGCCGCCGTGGCCGAAAGCGACACCTCCGCGATGATCGTCGGCGTCGCCACCCACCCCGAGCACCGCCGCAAGGGTTACGCGAGCGCGTGCGTCTGGCGGCTCCTCGATGACCTCCGTTCGCGAGGCAAGTCCGCCTGCCTCTTCTTCCACAACCCCGACGCCGGAACCCTCTATCACCGCCTGGGATTCGAGGACATCGGTTTCTGGACGATGCTCCGCTTCGAACGCTGAACCTCATCCATTTGCCAAATCACCCGTATAAACCTCAGAAACAAATAGGACCTGGTCCCATTTATTCCTGGACGATGCTGCGGTTCGAGCGGTAGGCTGCGGTCAGAAGAGCATTCCTTCGTGTGAAGCCTCGCCGGCGATGCGGCAGACGTCGGAGGTGACGTCGCGGTTCTTGCAGCCGCAGACGTGTGTCACGAGGCCGAAGCCGGCGGCGATGCGCGTGATGCGCTCGTAGTTCGCCCGGCGGAAGTCGGTTGGAAGGCCGAGCACGCGGTGGCCGCCCTCAAAGAGCGCCAGTTCCATCCCGCGGTCGAGCAGTTCCGTCAGCCGCCCGGCGGCGGCGTCCTCTGCGCGGAGCGCGGTGAGCACCGGTTCCTCCATCGACCTGCGCAGGAAGAGGTAGCCCATCGCCACGCCTTTCGCCCCGGCCGACCGCGCCGCCGCGAAGAGCGCCGAGAGGCCTTCGTCGGTGTCGGTCAAGAGCGGGATCAAGGGGTCGATGCGGAGCGTGACCGGCACGCCGAGCGCCGAAAGCCGGCGGATGTTTTCGATTCTCGCGGACGGCGCCGCCGCGCCCGGCTCGATGCGCGAGGCGATTCGCGCGTTGAGCGTTGTGAGGCCGATTTGCGCGTGGACGAGTTTCGGGCGTCGGGCGAAGAGATCGAGAAACCGCTCCGGCACGGCGCCCTTCGTCAGGAATGCGACGTAGACCCCGCGATCGAGGAGGGCGCCCATGACGCCGAACGTCGCGTCGAGCACCGAGTCGATCGGCTGAAACGCGTCGCATGACGGCGAGAAATACGCGCGCGTAGGTTTCTTCCGCTTGCGCCGGAATTCGTCGACGACCTTCTCCGCGAGGTCTGAGTAGACGACCACGCGGCCTTGACCGGGGTAGCTCGAGTACCCCTGCGCATAGCAATAGACGCACCCGTGCGCGCACCCGCGCGTCACGTTGATCGTCGCCACATCCGCGAGGCACGGCAGGTCCGAGCCCGACAGCACCGCCGAGCGACGAGGCTCGAAGATCACGTCTACCTTCCCCACGTGTCCCTCCAGAGACGGGGCCTCTCCGCGACTGAGTCTACCGGCCGCGATGACGCTTTCAACCCAAATCGACAAGGTTCGGGTGGACCTCGAACCCGATCCAGTTTCGCCCGAGGCGGCGGGCGGCCCGTGCGGTCGTGCCGGAGCCTAAGAACGGGTCGAGGACGAGGTCGCCGGGTGAGGTGGCGAGCTTGATGAAGAACTCGGCGAGGGCGTCGGGCATTCGGGCGGGATGGCCGCTTCGGCCGCACACGACGGGGCAGGTGATGACGTTGCCGGGGTCGGCCCACTTGCGCGAACGCGCGCGGGCGTCGCGCATCGGCCGGCCGCTCGTGCGCTTCGAAAGCCCGGGCGTGCCGCGCCGGGGCCTTACGGCGGAGCCGACCGCGGAGATATCGAACTTCACGTCGCGCGTCCGGCCGAACCAGAAGACATATTCGAACGCGTCCTTCGGCCTGGGGCCGTAGCGACCGGGCATCGGGTTCGGCTTGTGCCAGACGTAGGTCTCGATGAGCGGCAGACCCACGATGTCCACGAGCGCCACGACCAGCTTGAAGACATAGAGGTGCCGGGCGCCGCGGACGCAGCGGTCGTTGATGTTCAGCACGAATGACCCGCGGGATTTGAGCACGCGCCGGATTTCAAGCGCCGCCGGGAGAAACCAGCCGACGTAGTCGTCCGGGCGGATGCGGGCATATTCGCGCAGGTCCGCGTAGGGCGGCGAGGTGAAGACGAGGTCGACGCAGGCATCCGGCAGCGCGCGCATCCCGAGGACGCAGTCGCCCTCGATGACGCGGTTGAGACGCGGCATGGACATGGTGCGGCTCCCGCAGGGGGGCGACGGTCCGTCGAAAGGCTCACGTTGGCGTGACGGGGCCGGCGACGGGACCTCGCGCTTCTGCGTACGTCAACAACCTACGGCGACGCCGGCACGGGCGGCGCCTTCTGGTCGAGGAGATCGTAGATCTCCGCAAGGCGGTCGTTGGAGAGGAGCCACCCGTCATAGGGGGCCGTCTCGCCGGTCTTGAGATGCACCGTCTTGTCCGCCGCTCGGAGGTACGTTACCTTGGGAGCCGTCTGGCACCCGAGCGTTGCGAGCGCGATCGCGAGCGTCAGCCAACATGCGGCTGACCTCATCCTCGTTGCCGCGCTCGACGGCATCGCGGAACGACTGCTGTCGGGTTTTCCGGTCATTGTCGATCCTCGATTGGAGTTCGCGCTTGAGGCGCTCGGGGTCGTAGCGCCAACGGATCATCAGTGCTACGGCCTCGATGATGAGCGCCACAAGACGCCAGAGCTCAGCCATTGGACGCGCTCCCGGACGCCCCGGAGGACGCCGCCCCCGCGCTCAGTCCTGCGGAGGCCCCGAACGCGGCGCCGATGACCGCGCCGATGATGTCCACCGCCTGGGTCTCGTCGAACCCGAAGAAGTGGTTGATCACCACCGCCAGCACTCCCGCCACCGCCACCCAGAACCGCTTCTTCTTCAACAGGTCCATCATGACATCCTCCTTTCGCAAGACATCCGCGTGAGCCCGCTCCCGAGGCGCGCGTCCCGGGACAAGGCGGGCCGTCACCTGCGGATGACGTAGCACACGGAATCCGTTCTCGACACGTCGCCGGTCCACGACGCGATCGCCGGGGAGGCCGAGCCGGCCCACGTCGCCATGCGGATCTCGAAGCCGTAGATCGCCTCTTCGCTGTTCCAGAGCGCCGAGCTGTTCGAGAGCTTGATCGCCAGCAGTCCCGGCCATTCGCCGGAGAGCAGGACGTCGGCCTGCGCGCGAGGCGGCTCGTTGTTCGGGCTGGGGAAGTCCTGGGGCTGGCACCCGACGACGCCGTCGAGGCACAGCGTTTCCGACACGACCTCATCGCCGAACGCGAAGCCGCCGCCCGCGACGTAGGCGTCGTCCCACGAAAGGTCCGCCGGGTCGAAGTCGTCGAGCACCGGGCGCACGGCGAGGCCGAATCGCCACTGGTAGTGCGATTGCGGCACCGGCGCGGAGCCGCCCGTGGAGCCGGTCACTGTCCAGGAGCTGGTCGCGTGGGCCACGTCGAAGATCGCCTGCGCGATGGGCCGACGGGCGCCATAGACATGGTCCGAGTGGACGAGCATGCGGCGCTCCATCGAGGCGGTCGGCTCCCGGCGCAAGGCGAACTCGCCTGGGAAAGAGTCCGCCGGGTGCTCCTGGTCGAGCCTGCAATAGTTGGCCGCCTTCGCGGCGAAGGGCTCGTAGCGGTTGAAATCCTCGGCGATGAGGATGAACTCGCCGAGCTTGTCGCGAGTGTGTGGCATGGGACTCCTTTCCGGCCCTTTGAGGGGCCCAAAACGGGGGAACGGTTGCCGCCTCCGCAAAGTGGCGCGGAGGTCCGCCCCAAAGCAGCAGCATAGGGGCGCCGGTGTGCAGTCGTGACGGAGGCTGCGGGGTGATCGGGGACTTCAGGACGACGGTGTTTCAGCGGTGCTGCGAGGCATCAGCGATATCGAAGCTGGATGCGACAATCGTCAACATGATCGCGAACGACCGTACGGATCGCTTCACGGGCATTACTTCCCGGCCTTCAAGTCAAATGTTTGATCCTTGCGCCCACCAGCGGATGTCGGCATTGATCAATCGAGCTTCAGTTCGACTTCCTTGTCGCGATACTTCGACTTCCCGACGATGACGCGGTCGGGGAGCACCTTGACCTCGGCGTCGTCGCGGTCGCCGAGAGGATACTGGCAGACGCAGCGCATGACGATGCGCGTGAACGGCTTTCCCGCGGAGTCATACGCCTTCTCGGTCTCAAAACGGATGAAGAAGAGATCCAGGAAGATGCCGGAGCCGCCGCTCTGGTAATAGACCCGAAGGACCTGCGTTCCCTCGGCCAGACTTCCCAACCGCTGGTAGCCGAACATCGGTTCATTCCGTGGCGGGTCCTTCTCCGCACAGTGGGGTGGCAGCGACTTCACGCTGCATTCGGTCCACCCGGCCCGCTGCCTCACCGGAGCATAGAAGTAACGATCCGACGTCTGTCCGGATGTCGGTTCGACCGCCGTCACAACCGGCCCGCGGTCCTCGAATCCTTGGTTGAACTCGTAGAGCAGAGCCGGATGAATCGGCTTGCCGCCGATGGTGAAATGCTCGCGTGCTTCGAGGAGGCGCGCGAAGACCTCGGGTTCAGCGCCGCTCAACGGCTCCCACAGCACCCCGGTCCAGACAAGCTGGTTGTCGGGAACGGCGTAGTACCGGCGAAGCGACTCGGTTGTGAAGCTTCCCGGCGTGCCTGACGAATTGAAACCTTCTCTTGCCGTCTCCGCGACCTTCTCGTCGAGGCCCTCGACGGCCCGGATCAGCCAGGGATAGGCCTCTTTGTACTTGAACAGCTCCGTGACTTCTCTCACGCGGACCACGTCGCCGGCCCAGAACCGGTGCGAAACGAAGGTTGTGTATTCCCCGCGGTCGATCTTCGCGATCAGCTGCTGATACGTCGTGACCGGCGATCCTTCAGCCGGTTTCGCGGCCGGCGTCCGTCCGCAGCCGAGGACAAGCAGGACAAGCGACGCGAGCGCGAATAGCGGGGCGAGGCGTCTCATCGGCGTTCCTTCGCTGCACTCAGCTCAAACCGCTCGACGCGCCGGGGACCGCTGTCGGGAAACGTGACGACAACCAACTCTCCGCGGCGGCCGTCGGCGGCGGGGACGATGACGGTGAGGAGGCGGCCGTCGTCGTTCCAGAGAAGTTCCGGGTGCGAGCGCGCGGGGAGATCAGAGAGCGTCTCATCGCCCAGCATCAGCTTGGCGGGCACATCCCTGGGCGTGCCGAAGTGGGGCGGCTCCGCGATGAACGCAAGCCGCTTCCCCGCGCGGTCCCAGGCGAACGCCGTCCCGGCGAATAGCTTCCGGGTCCTTTTGCCGAGGTCGATCTCCACTCCGAACGCGAGCGACGGGTTCACGTGCGCCTCGACGAAGAGCCGATTGCCCCCGAGCCACGCGGTGCGGTCGATAGCGTTCGCGGCCTCCCATCCCTCGCGGGAGAGACTTTCGGAGAAGAGGACCGTGTTGTCCGCCGCGCAGCGCAGGACGCGCAGGTTGGAATACCGGCCGTCCTGCTCAAAGAACGCGAAGCACGCCTGCCCGTCCGCGAGGGTCTTCCCGAACTTCCCTTTGTCGGCCAGGACGCGCTTCGGGCCGTCTGCTCCGTTGGAGCCCCAAAGGACGCCCGCCTTCTCGACAGCGTGAAGCGGCCTGCGGCCTGTGCCTCCGCCGGATCGGCAACGCTCCTGGAGCGACGTTGCCAAGGGCTTGGCGCCGTCGCGACGCCATTCGAAGAGCCATGGCGCATCCCAGAGGTCCCAGAGCGTATCGTCGTCGAGTATCTCGAGAGCGACGCGAGACGTCTTGTCTCCGGGCTCAAAAACCTCCAGGACCGTAATCGCGTCCTTCTTCGGCCCCGCGCCGTAGAAATCGCTGAGCGACCTGCGAATCCCCATTGGGACTTCCCCCTCCGGCAGCTTCTCATACCGCCGGACCTCGTACCGCGGGTTGACGATTACGACGCTTCGGAGCGAGAACACGTTCGGCAGGATGACCGCCTCGTTCGAGAGTTGGTCTCTCGCCCAGGACTCGCCCTCATGGGGTTCGCCGGCCCCGCACCAGACGAAGTCCGTTGAAACGTACTTCCCGGAGAGCTTGGCGATCCGAGCATCAATGCCCTTGTGCCTCACGGAAGCCGCTGCCTTCGGGGGTGAAGCGGGTAGAGACGAATGGCTGCGATCTTCTGAGCACCCCGAACCGAAGGCTGCAAGCAATAGGAGAAGAACCAGGCAGAGCGGCCGCCGAAGTACGGTGCGGGTGAACATCGTCAATAGCCCTTCCTGCAGACACCGTCGGCGTCCAATCCTCGGCGCCAAGGTCAATCGAGCTTCAGTTCGACTTTCTTGTCGCGATACTGCGACTTCCCGATGACGACGCGGTCGGAAAGCACCTTGATCTCGCCGTCGTCGCGGTCGCCGAGAGGGTACACGGCCACGAGCTTCATGAGCAGCCTCGGGTAAGGCTTCAATTCCCAATCCAGCCCGATCTCGGTCTCAAATCGTACGAACATGAGATACGTGAAGATACCCGAGCCGCCGCCACACCGGTAGACTCGCAAGACTTGCACGCCATTCGCAAGTCCTCCGCAGTGTTGATACCCGCATGAGGGCTTCACGCCCGCCGCCGAAGGCTCTCCTTCGAGATCGCATTCGGTCCATCCGGCCCGGACCCGAACCTGATCCTGCGGGTATTGGTTCGTGTTCACGCTCGCGAGAATATCCACCGACACCGTCGTTGGCCTGTTATCGGAAATCCAGGGCATCATCTGGTTTACCAGCCCCGGGTGAATGGGTTTGCCGCGGCAGGTGAAGCTCCCGCGGGCCTCCAACAAGCCAGCGTTCGGCGGTATATTCGCGGTGGGAACAGATTTCCTCGAATCCCCGGATTTATCTCCGGTCCGATTGTTTGTACCACAACCCGCCAACGTCATGATGATAAGGAAAGCCGACAACGACTGCACCCTGGGTTCGTGGGTTGGCATCTTGGATACTCCAGAAAGAAGCCACGTGGCTTCACGGTATTCAGCTAGGGCGTTGCCGATCCCTCTTGTTCGAGTCGTCTTTGTTCCTCCTCGGCCCATCCCTGTATCACCCTTCGATGATCCTCTGCTCTTCGGGGCGTTATATGGGACCAGTTCTGCGACACGATTTGTCGCGCTGCTTCGCTGTAGTTCTTTCCACGAATGGCTGCGCAAAGAAGGCGCCATTCCTGCTTGATATTCCCGAATTGATGGCACATGTCCACAAGGACCAGCCGGACCTCTTCCGGAAGACTATTGAGATTCGGCACACCCGCTAATGCTTTCCTGATGTTGTCGGCCATGTCTTCTTCAAACAGATAGTCCACCTGTGCGTCCGTCAACGGTTTCCTTCCGGCGATGACATCTTCATAGGAAACGCCAGGCAAGAGCCTCTGGAAATCCTCTTTCCGCGCCCGAAGGTTGAACCCAACGCCGATAGTAGGTATCCCCATTTTGTCCCGATACTCCCAATTGCGGCGGCCTTCCCAGTCCGCAACATAGGCCGTGGCCTTCCTCATGAATTCCGGCGTAACTCCGTTGACTAGTGTCTCCGGCTCCGGCACCGCCAGCCCTGCCGCTTTCCGGAGCAGGAGCGATATATCGATCCATATTCGAGGCTGGGCCTTTCCCCCAAGGGCTTGAGCCGCAAGGAATCGCGAGTCCTTCCGATCTCCGGTGATCGCCTCGGCCAGATCCTCCAGCGTGGCCTTCCCTACGGCCATGGCCTTTGTGCCGTCCACGATCCATCCCTTGGCAAAGGC
Organism: Planctomycetota bacterium; assembly: GCA_037439485.1. Lineage (GTDB taxonomy): Bacteria > Planctomycetota > DG-23 > DATKVD01 > DATKVD01 > JBBIVY01. The sequence continues at coordinate 70,703 of JBBIVY010000001.1, forward strand.
TCTGGCCATTTGCTCCGCGGTTGGCAGAAATGTGTCCCGCGTGGCCGGGACCGCGGCGAAGTACTCCTCCCAGGTCATCCCGATCACGGCTTTCCGCCACGCCTCCTTCGTCCATCGGAGGAAGGTGTCTTCCTTCATGATCAGCGGAATCCGGTCTCCGATCACATGTCGCGAATCGAAGGCCGAAGCGGGGAAGATCGTCCCGGCAAGCCATCTCCAGCCGGTGAGGTCTTCCGCCACGGCCGGAAGGCTGTCGCCCGGCCCCAGGATGATCTCCATTGTTCGGACGTCGAGTTTCCACGCGCCCCGATGGGAGATGTACCCCGGACGGCTGAAGTAGTACGCAAGGGGTTCATCATGCCGGATATCCCAGGGGAAACCCGGGCCGTACATGAGCTTGCCGATCATGTCTACCAGGCCGACTTCCTGATCCCGGTCACTCTGTTTCCGAACCAGAACGCCCCTCCCCTCAACCCCTCCGGCCTTCACCTGGGTCAATACGCCGCGAGAGGCGTCCGGATACTCCCGGCCGCTCAACTGCTCCAGCATTCCGACCTTCCTGCCGCCCTTACCGTCGGCCATGATGCCTCCCGTGCTTCATATACAAGCCTTCTGCGTCGAAATGTCAAAGGGAAAATGCTTATTTCGGCATCCGCAGGCGGATTCCCGTGGTCTGGCTGCCGAAATCCCACGACAGGCTCTCGATGCAAGGGACATCGCCATCCGCGAACGACAGGCCCCGGCCATCGACGCCCGAGACGCGATCCCCGAGGCGGAGCGACAGTTCCACCCACGCCATCGAAAGCCCGGTTGTGCGTTCCGCCTCCGACTGCTGTTTCGCCTGCTTGGCGAGTTTCTCCATCGTCCCTCCTGCCGCGGAGTCGTCGCGCTGGATGCCGGTGCCGTCGGCGGAATAGGCGCTGGAGTCGAACCGCTTGACCCATCGGCAGCCGTCGTCGCGGAGGACGCGGGAGATCTCGGCCGAGGCGCCGGCGGATTCCATGCGCTCGGCGTCGTAGGCGACGCGTTCGTCGGACTTGACGATGGCGGAGAGCCGCACTCCGTCCACGTCCTCAAGCGCGAGGCGCTCGCCGGTGTCGACGGTGAGGCAGGCGTTGGTCCCGTCCACGTCGGCCAGGTCGAAGTAGATGCCGCAGCGGTCCGTCAGCAGGCGCACATTGCCCGAGCCGACGCGGTGCCAGCCGCTTGTGAGCTTGCCGCTCTCGACCTCGACGACGCATCGGCGGACGTCGCCGTCGGTCTCGGAGTAAGGCGCAAAGAACCGTCGGCGGCGTTTCGTCCAGACGCCTTCGCCGAGGAACGCCGCGAAGTCGAAGGCGTCGCGATTGCCCTGGGCGCCGTCCTCGTTGAGCCCCCACTGTCGGCGGACGTGGTCAAGCAGCGGCTCATAATCCTCGCTCGACCGATTGCCCTTGTCGGCCAGGCCGTCCACCTGCGACTGCTCGTCGGCGGCCCAGAGCGGCACGAGCTCGAACGCCGCCTCGTATTCGCGGTAGTCGCCCTCGACGCGCCAGTGATTGACGCACCCGCGCGTGGAGAAACCCATCGCGGCCGACTCGACGTTGGTCGCGTCCTTGGAGAACGCCTCGCCGCGAGGTTGCAGCTTGAGCGACTTCACGGGCGCGGTGGCCGGGTTCACGATGCGGAAAGAGGGCAGGGGCGAGCCCCACGCGGACCAGGCGTTGACGACCGCGAACGGGTCGGCCCACCAGTCGAGGCCGTAGGCGCCGAGCACGAGCCTGAGCGCCTGGGAGGGGCGCATGCCGTCCACGTCCGTCGGCGGCAGCACGGCGTCGTCGTCGCGCGAAAGCTCGGAGGTGTCGGTCCACGACGGCAGCCGGGCGTCGCCGGCGGGGCAGCAGTTGCCGACGACGTATCGCCAGAACGCGCCGAGCCGCCAATGATGCGCCCACGGGGCCGCGCCGGACGAGTCGGGCTCCGTCGGGTCGCCGAAGAGCGGCCGCCCTTCGCGCGTGGAGCCGGCCGGGTCGTAGTTGCCGAGGTTGTCCGGGTTGAACGCGACCGGCGCATCCGTGTCCACGACGCCGGAGGATTCGTCCGCGTAACGCGCGCCGCGGAGGTCGGAGTTGTCGAGCGCGTGCTCCGGCCCGAGCGCGACGATGTGCGCGGATTCTCCCGAGCCCGAGGCGGAGACGTTGACGTCCGAGACGCGCCCGCGGAAGATGACGAGCACCTGTCCGCCTCCGAGCGAGAGCCCGACGTGAACGACGTCGTCGAGCCCCAGGCCGACCTTGCCCGGGGGCACCGCGTCCTCGAAGCCGCGGATTCCCTCATGCATCGCGCCCGCGCCGTCCTTCCATCGCCGGTAGCCGTCGAGCACCACCGCGATCTCCGCGCGCGACGGCTCGCCCAGCGCGTGAACGACGCGCTCGACGCGAAGCTCCGCAATCTCCCGCATCGCCGAGTCATACACCTTCGGACACAACGCCTGTCCCATCGGATTGGCGTCGACCGCCGCCGCGTAGGTTGTGCTGAAGAGCATGTCATGACCTCCAAAAAGAGGGCTCTCCGCCCCGTTGTGTCAAAACCAAAACTCTCGTATAGTGCCGCTATTTGCCAAAGCCAGCGAGAAAAAAAGGGGCCTGGCCCCTTTTGCTGCCCTACCGCACGACGGTGGCGACGAGCGAAGAGGGTTGGGCCGGGGCGGTGGCGTCGGGGACGGCCTCGACGAACTCGGTCCCGTCGTCCTCGACGTCGCCCGCCGTGGCGGCGCGGACGGCAAAGCGTCGCGCGATGCCGTCGGCGAACGGGTCGGCGAGGAACGAGTAGTGCGTGACGGTCCCACCATCGTCCTTCACGACCGCGTCGATCGCGCTTGTGTAATCGACTTCGCCCGTTGCGCCCGAGGCATAGACGTGGAAGTGCGAGCACGCCGCAGCCTCGGCCGTCGAATCGTAGGCGAAGGTGAGTTCCACGCGACCGCCCTCTGCCGCACGAGCGGCGAGGTCCGTCGGGCGGTTCGGTCCCGCGGGCGACGGGCTCCCCGAGCCGAGGAGCGTGAGTTCCGTCGCGACGTTCAGGTTCTTCTCCTCGCCGAACTCGTTGAATGCCCGGACGCCGAAGCGCCATCGTGCGGGACACGATAGGGTGTCTGAGGTCCATGCAAGGGCGGACTCGTCAAGGACGCTTCGCGGGGAATCGTAATCGACGCACCCGGCGCCCCGGTTGTCGTAGACGCGAAATCCGCGCAGGGGGCCCTGGCGGTCGAGCCCGAGCGCGACCTCGTCGAGATCGAGCGTCATCCCTCCCGATTTCCCGGCGGTGTTCACCGCCACGAGCGACATCTCGTTCACGACGCAGAGGTGGTTGACCAAGCCGGTCGCTGCGGCGACCTCGACGCCGTCGAGAAAGAGCCGAACTTCGCCGTTCCCGGCGTCGGCTTTCCCGTAGAGTTCGATCAGGTGCCACTCGTTGCCGGTGATCATCGCGCCGCCGGCGCCCGCCATCGGCGGCATGAACGCCTCGCCGGTGCGGAGGTCCTTGTAGCGCAGGTGGAGGCGAATCCCATTGTGGCGGCGGAGCGTCAGCCCGCAGAGGGTGTTGACTGCCCCCGTGGAGTCCCAGAGGATGAAGGCGTGGGCGGCGTCCTCCTCGGAGCCGCCGAAGCTGGCGACGCGCAGGCTGAAGCGCGCCCAGCACTCCACGAGCCCGGCCGGGTGCGTCCAGATGTCGGCGATGCCGGACGGGCGTCCCGGCGGCAGGGCCACGCGCAAGCCCTGCGAGCCGTACCGCGCCGCCACCGTGCATACGTTCGCGGAGCCCTCGGCGAACCACGTTCCGGCCCAGGCCGAAAAGTTCCCGCTTTCGAATCCGTCCCGGAAGACCGTCGTCATGTTCCGCTCTCCTCAATGGGGCCGAGCCGCCGGTACCACCCCTCGGGCACCTCACCCGTCGCGGCGATCGCGGCGCGCACCGCGCCGTCGGCGTCCGCGACAACGCGCAGGACGAAGCGTCCGTCGCCGGCCTCGATGACCTGCTCGTGCTCGGTGGCTCCGCCGTCGAGGTCGCCGACCTTCCGCGCCTCGCCCAGCGACACGGGCGTGGCCACCGCGAAGCCGAGCAGCGCGCAGCCGCCCTCCACGCTCAGCGACGTCAGGGATAATCTGTCAGGCATCGTTCTCCTCCTCGGGTCAGACCGGTTTCAACGCATGCGCTCGGAGAGTTCCTTGAGCACCTCGGACTGCTTCGCCGAGGCTTCGGCGAAACGCTCGAGCGCGCTCGTGTTGTGCTCGATGTGATTCCCCAGCAGCTTCGCGTGCTCCGCGCGGCAGCCGTCGCACGATTTCCTCTCCTCGCGCAGATGCTTCAGGAACCCCTTCACCACGACCACCAGCGCCGATGCGACGCCGACGTTGACGCAGATTTCGATGAGCATGACCTGCTCCCTCCGCAAAAGGACGAACAGCCTCAATGTGCCGAATCTCCCGCTTGGACCGCGTCTCCTTCGTCAGGTCCAGCGCGCGGGAGGGGGCCAGGAAAGCGTGGCGGCGCGGGTGACGGCGCTGTAGGCGCACGCGAGTCCGCTCGGCGGATCGGGGGGCGCCGCGATGACGGCCTCGGCCTCGATCGCCGGCGATTCCTGGATGTTCCCCGCCGAATCGACCGCGCGGACGCCGAAGCGCCAGGGGCCGGAGTCGAGCTCGTCCGAGGTCCACTCGCATCCGGACACCTCCGCGATCTCGGCGGAGTAATCCACGGTGCCCGTGCGGTCGTCCGAGTAGATGAGATACGCCGCAACGTCGGCCGACGCGGCGGCAGGCCATGCGAGCTTCACCCGGCGGCCGAGGCCTCGCTCGAGGACGTTGGGCTGGGCGACCGCGGCCAGGTGCGTCGCGACGCCGAGCACTTCGAAGCACGAGGTCCCGAGCGAGCGTTCAAGGATCGCCAGGGGCTCCGAGGTTGCCGCGACGAGCGATCCGGCCGAGTAGACCTGGAACGCGATTCCCGCGTCGACTCCGAGCGGCATGCCGAGGGGATAGCCCATCTCGCAGCGGCCGCCCTTCCATTTCACGAGCAGCCCGGAGCCGAGGAAATCGCCCTCGAACGCCTCCGGCTCCGCAAGGCGCACCTCGCCGAGGTAATCCGAAATCAATCCGCCGATGCGCATGGCGCGCCTCCCGTCAGTGGACGACGATGTAGTCGAACGTCTTCGAACTCCCGGCGGTCGCGTGCGTCAGCGTGAACGAGCCGGCGGATTTCACCGAGACGTAGACGCCGAGCGTGGCGAAGCCGGCGCACGTCGCCTGGAGGAGGACCGTCGAAGTCGTGGTGACTCGCGAGTCCTCGACCGTCGTCGTTGTGCCCGTGGCGAGCGTCCCGCTGCCGGCGCACACGCTGCACCGCGCTTCGAGAGCGGCGACCTTGTGGTCGAGGCTCGACGCGTTCGAGTCGCCGTTGACGCCCACCTTCGCGGCGATCGCAACGACTTCCGCCTTCACCGCGTTGGCGTCGGCGCCGTCCCAGTGGGCCGAATCGCTCACGTCGTTGGCGGTGGACTTGTCGCCATACAGCACCGGAGCCTGCGTCGGAAATCTTGCGGACATCTTGCTCTCCTTTCGAATGACTCCTGCAGAGACGAACAGGACGATCACATCGGGACACGGAAGACGGGACGCAAAGACGCTAGGCAATCGAGCTGAGCGCTTGGAGATACTCGGCGACGTAGTCGGCGTAGTGATTCCCCTGCGTATCGACGCGGCGCTCGGCGGAGAAGCGGACGCTTGAGAGCGTGCAGCCGGCGTAGGAGAACCCGAGGTCGTCAACGAGCGTCCCGCGCGTGCCGACCTGGGCGCGCAGAGCGTTGACGAGCGTCTTGAGCCCCGCGGCCGAAGAGGAAATGAGCGTCCCCTCCTGGCGGATCGTGCCGCCGCGCCGGCCCATGTTCATCTGATACTCGCCGTCGAGGCCCGGGAAACGCCTCGACGAAATATCCGCGCGAGTCTCGACGGGCACGACGCGCGTCGGGCCGGAGGAGAAGTAATCGACGCCTTTGAAGGTAGCCATGGCAACTCCTCATTTTGGATTTTCGATTTTGGGTTTTGGATTACAACCTCACAGTAGAACGCGACAGGAGGCGGTCTCTTGGATTAGCCTTTCCGTGGCTCCCATCCAAAATCTAAAACCCAAAATCCAAAACTGCTTCACGTGATAGTAATGGGATTCCCCCCGCTCATCGACCAGCAGGCGAAGGGCAGCGTGGCCGTCGCGGGTCCGCGCTTCGAGCCGCCGAAATCGCCGGACGGGCCGACGTAGGTCGCGGTGGCCGCCGAGATCGTCTTCGTCGCGCCGGTCTCGGCGTCGGTGACCTGGAAGCTCAAGGCCGCCGTCGCGCCGGGCGAAAGCGCAAGCGCCTGCGTCACGTCCTCGGCGACGAGCGTGATCTCCACCGCCGGCTGGAACGCCGCCGTGCGTTTGGGGTAGGGCGAGCCGTCGCCGAAGTATTGCCGGACTTCGGTCGCTCGGGCGTCGACGCGCGCCTCGCTCACCTTCGCGATCGCCTGCGCGCCGAACGTCACGTTCTTCGGATTGAGGAATCGTACGGACATGGGTCACCTCGAGATTTCGCTGGTATAGAACCCGCACGTCCCCACGACCTCGACGGCGGCGAACGGGTGCGTCACGCGGGGGTTGACGTTGCCCGCGCCGAACTCGGTGGGCTTCTGCGCCGGGCCGAACGCGGCCTGGTTGCCGCGGAAGCGGTCCACCATCAGCAGGTCCTTCACATCGTTGGCGAGCTTCATCGCCGACTCGATCCGCGACGGCTCGTCCGGGCCTTTCACCACGAGCGCCAGACGGAACCGCACGACGCCGAACACCTCGTCGTCGCCCGCGATCGGGAACTCGTCCGTGCCGAGATACTCGACGAAGCACGCGGGAAGCTGCGCGGCGGGGATTTCCTCTCCGCCCTGCGGAGCCCCCAGCCGCGCCAGCTTCACCACGTTCGAATGGCCCAGTGTCGACAACACGTTGTTCAGGATGCTCCAGTCCTTGTCCGCCATGACTCGCTCCTTCGCGGTTCTTGGTCCGTTACTCTGCTACTCTTCTACTTTGCCGCTCTGCTCCTTTGCTGCTTTCTCACGTCGGCCACGCGTCGCCGGACTCGTCGACCAGGAGGTCGATTGAGGCGCCTTCGGTGGTCTTGTCCGGGGTCCCGTCGCGGTCGGTGTCGAGACGCAGCTTCACCGCCTCGAGCGCGCGCTCGTAGAGCGCCCGGTACCGCTCGGCCTTCTCCCACAGCAGATCCTTGCCGCTCGTCGACTGTGCGCGGAAGATCATCTCCAGCACGCGGAAGGCGGAAGCGCGCCGCAGGACGCGGACGTCGAAGACCTCGTCCTCGCGCGCCAGGAGCGGGTCCGTGTCGGAGAGGTCGAACCGCTCCAGCAGCTCGAACCGCGCCTCCTCGTGCTGCGGGTCGAACGTGTGGATCGTCCAGGCGACCGACGTCTGCGTCGAGAAGACGCCCCTCGGCGCCGCGAGGACGAGTTGCGTGGCGCTTAAGCGCGAATCGACCGGGAAGTAGTCGTCGTAGACGCCCGACTTCGACAGGTGGACGACGTGCTCCGTTGTCACGCCCGCGACGACGAAGTCGCCGGAGGTTGCATCGGCGAGCGTCGCGGCGCCCGCGGCGGTGGCGCCGGTCGCCCCGCCTCCCAGCTTCTGGTGCTCGAACCGGCACAGCCGGAAGACGTCCGGCTCCCACTTCAGAAGATGCGCGTCGGTCGAAAAGTTCGGCATGATCTTGGCTCCTTGGTTCTTGAACTCCCTCTCCCCCCGGAGGGGGAGGGGACACATCGCGACGCCTCGTTCATCTCGGCGACCACGTCTTTCAGATCGCGCAGCTCGACGAAATCGGAGAGGATGCCGCCTTCGGTTGCGTTGATGACGCGGATGCCGGCGTCGCGGAGGAACCAGAGCGCGGCGGCGTTCCACTCGGCGAATTCGAGGAGCGTCTCGTCGGTGATCGCGGCGCGGCCCTTCACGTCCTTGGCGACGGCGTAGCGCGCCTGCCGGTCGAAGGTGAGCGGCTCGAAGAAGTGCCGCATCCCGTCGGTGAACGCGAAGTCCATGCCGACGAGGACGATCGTCTTCGCCTTGAGCGCGCGGACGATCCAGGAGAGCGCGCTGAAGGTGACGTTGAGCCCGTGCTCGATCATCGCGAGGCGCGGAAACTCCTCGCGCGCGGCGTCGTAGAGGCGGCTCCGCATCGCGGGGACGAACCAGCGCATCTCCTTCCACCGCCCGAAGCGCACCGCGTGCGTTGCGGCGACGTCGAAGATGCCGACGGTGTCTTTCATCGGGCGCTTCCAGTGCGAGCCGTCGAGGAGGCCGTCGACGCAGAAAAAGTAGTCGAGCCGCTTCGTCGGCAGGATCATCGGCACCTGGTTGACCCCGACGACGACGCCTCGGCGGACGTCGAGGAGCTGCCGCCAGTTCTTGCGCAGGCTGGGGCCGGAGGCGACGAGGTAGACGACGTCGCTCGGCGGCACGTCGCCGGCCGACAGCTCGATGAGCGCGTGGTTCATCGCGAAGTTGAAGTCGGCGCGCTTGAGGCGCTCCGGCGACAGGCCGCTCGACCGGCAGGCGCCGGGGTCGAGTGGGCGGGTGAAGTCCCGCACCACTCGATACTCCCAGCGGCCGGAAGGATCCTTCCCCTCCACCCGCAGCACGATGAACCGTCCGCCCTGGGCGTCACGGACCACCTGCCATCGGGCATAAGGCTGGTCCTTCGGCGCATCGACGACGGACGTGGAGCCGGAAGGATTCATTGAGGGCCTCCATTTGGCGAATTTCCCGCGGAAACCGCGGAAACAAATAGGACCTGGTCCCATTTGTTTCGAAACTCGAAACCCGAAGAAGAAGTCCCTCTCCCTGCCCTCTCCCCCTTGCGGAGGAGAGGGAACAGGGGAGGTCGAGGCCCGGGCAGGACTCCATCGAGTCCCGCGCCCGGCGCCTCATGAGGCCCGTCACGCGGACCCCGTCACGCCGTAGATGCGGCCGTGGAACCGCTCGTTCGAGCACTCGAGCGTCAGCTCGGCCACGACCTGCCCGTGCGTGCCGTCGCCGGTGCGCGCGAGCTCCTGGTAGTGGACGTCGTCGAGCACGGCGAGCGCCAGGCTCGAGCTCGTGAGGGCGTAGCACGTCCCCGTCGCGACCTGGCGATCCGGCAGGATCGTGAAGCGGCCGAACGGGCTGAGCCACTGCGTCAGCAGGATACCGCCGACGCGGTCGGAGGACGTCGAGACGATGTTGCCCACGTTCCACTCGTGGATGACGGACAGGAACATCCCGTCGCAGAGCAGCACGTCGGGTGAGCCGCCGTTGTCCCAGATGCCGCGGAGGAACGTGTTGAAGTCCTTGAGGCTGAGGGTGCCGGCCTTGTTGGTGGACTCGCTGGCGATGAAGGAGTCGAGGCCCGCGAGGGCCCGGGCGCCCGTGTCGGAGCCGGCGTCGAGCTTCCCGCGCAGGAGCGCGCGCTCCACGTCGAGCGCGACCTCGAGGGCGGCCTTGCTGATCTGGTACTCCAGCTCGTTGCCGGTCGGGTTGCCGACGCGCTGCATCGTCCGGCTCACGTCCACCGGGCGGATGAAGATCTGCGTCGGGTTGTGCTGCGACGCCTTGGCCGTGGCCAGCGACTCCGGCCCGGAGTTCTCCGGCTGCGCGTTGGTGAGGATCGTCACCGTCGCGCCGCTCGAATGCGACGCCGCGCTCGTGCCGCCGAACGCCCGGCCGACCGTCAGCGTGTTCGTGCTGACGCTCGACACGCGCAGGTACTCGCTGCCGACGACGATCACGTCGCCCACGGCGAAGAGCGAACCGGCCGCGACGGCGAGCGTCGTGGCGCCGGCGGAGGCCGCCGCGCTGGTCGTGCTCGAACGCGTGTTGGGCGCGTCCTCGATCCACTTGTGGTCCTTGTCGGTCGCGGGCTTCCGGTCGAGATAGCTGAAGAGCGGGGCATCGTACGCCGCCCCGAACCTCACCGCGCTCGACAGATCCTCCAGGATCGTCGCCGACTGGTCATACGTCGAGATGTTGCCTCGGATGTTCGACATTGCTTCTTCCTTTCTGTTTCTCTTTCTGTAGGGGGCTTCCGACGCGTCGGGATGGCCCCGTGTTTCTTCTGCCGCTTCTTGTTCTCTTCTCTTCGCGAAGACGAAGAAGAACGGGGGGACACAGGGGTCCCCCCCCGACAAGAGGGGCAGAAGCCGCCTACCGCGTGATGCGCAGCCCGCCGGGGTTGCCTCCGGGGGCGCTCATGCCTCGCGGGAGGCGGCGTTCGAACTGCCGGCGGATGCGGCCCGAGAGCGACGCGTCCTCCTCGCGGCCCGCGCCTCGCGGGGTGCCGCCACCGGGAGACCCTGCTCCCGGTCGGCGTCCGAGGAGAAACGGCTTGTCGCCGGCGAGGGCATCGAGCGCCTCGCCGAGCCCGTCCACCTTCCGCGCGGCGAAGTCCACCTTCACCGCGCTCAAATCGGCCAGCCGGTACGCCGCGTCGGCGTCGACGAAGCCCCGCTCCGCCGACACCCGGGCGAACTCGGCCCTGAGCAGCGCCTCTCGCGCCGTCTCACGGTCGGCCGCACTCTGAGACCGCAGCGCCTCGGCCGACTTCGCCAAATCCGCGGTCTCCTCTTCCTTGATGCCCAGCGCCGCACGAACCCGAGCCAGTTCGTCTTTCACGTTTTTCTCGGCAAGGCGGCGCCGGGCGTTCTCGTCCCTGAGTTGCTTCACGTAATCCTCGGTGAACACCCTGGGTTCTTCGTTCATGGGCTGCTCGCTCATGGTCATCTCCTCCTGGGTTGGTCGTTTCTTCTCACCTCCCCCTCTCAGGGGGAAGGTCGGGTGAGGGTAATCGCTCACAAGCGCAACGAGTCATCCGACGAAGCGGGAGTTCCTACCCTCACCCTGCCCTCTCCCTGGAAGGGAGAGGTAACAGCCGCAAGACCCCGCGTCGACGCGGCCCTCCGTCACTGCGTCCTCTGCCGGATCTCGGCCAGCTTCTTCTCGGCGTCGGCGCGGCTGAGGCCGTGCCAGCGGGCGACGAGGTCGAGCGGATCGGCGAGGCCCGCGTTGAGAAGCCTCAGATCGCGGTCGAGCGCCGAGGCCGGGTCCTCGGGCAGGAATCCGCCCTTGAACTTCACGTCGCAGACGAGGCCGTTCATGAACTCCCGCGCCTGCTCCGGCGTGAACGTCCGGTTCCCCCGGTGCGCCGCGTCCACGAGCGCGGTCAGCTTCATCAGCTCGATCTCCCCGGCGCGGTAGCGTTTCTCGCGCTCGGAGACGAGGTCGAGGAGCGGCTTGAGTTCGATCTCGAGGGCGACGCCCGACTTCGCCTCGTTCGACGTGCGGATGGCGGCCATCGGCACCATCGCGCTCTCGTGGGCCCAGCCGTAGAGTTTCTCAATGAGCGCCAGGAAGTCCTTCACCTTGAGGTCCGGCACGATGTATTTCGCGTCGCCGCCCTCGCCGGTGCGGATAGCCTTCGTCGTGCCGACGCGCACCTTCTCGACGTCGTCGCGGAAGTTGATCAGCACGAGCTGCGACCAGCCCTGGTCGTGGGCGTTCTTGTCGGCGATGCTCAACAGCTCGTTGATGAACTTGTTGACCTCGACCACGTCGCGGATGTCCGACAGGCCGAACCAGTCTCCCGCCTGCGCCGGGCAGCGCCCGCGGAAATGAACCCAGGGAATGACGCCGTAGGGGTTCGCGAGGTCGTCGTCCGGATGCTGCCTCCGGTCGAGTTCCCAGTAGGCCGCGCGCGAGTCGTCGGCGAGGAAGACGCCGGTCTCGTCGTCGGTGTATATCTCCGCGCGGAGGAAGTGCTGTCCGGTGAAGAGGTCGTCGATGACGGTCTCGACGAGGAGCGCGTCGAGGACGTCGGCGTTCTCCTCGCTGACCCACGGGTAGACGTCGCCGAGGTAGCGGGTGCGGAAGGCGACGCGTCCGAGTCGCTCGTCGAAATAGGGCCCGACGACGTGTGAGCCGAGGATGGAGGCCTCGAGCGCGATCTGGTTGGCGACGGAGTCGAAGTTGTTGTGCGCGTAGATTTCCTTGAGCCGCGCGTCGACGGCCGGGTCCTCGCACGTGCGCTCGACGGCGCGGCCGTACATCGCGTCGCGGATGCGCTCGGGGATGGCGCGCGTGATGTTGAGCCCGCGGAGCTTCGAGCGCCGGCCGAGCCAGGCGTCCTCCTCCTCGCGGTAGTGCTTCTTCACGTACTCCTCGCTCAGCGGCGCCCGGCCGCCCTCGTAGAAGTCGAGCAGCGTGCGATACTCCTCGCGGCGGAGCGCGTCCGCCTGCCGCTTGAGCTGGTCCCGAACCTCGCGCACCATCTCCACCGTCAGATTGCCGTCCACCCGTCCGCTCATGTCCGTCTCCCGTGACTCGAAACCTGGGTTTGAAAAACGCGCGCCTCCGTATTACCGGCGATGGCAAATCAATCTTTAGTTGACAAAATGTCAAAAACCGCACTGGCGCTCTGAAAACGCGGAAAAATCGTCGAAAATCTTTCGCATTTTGCCAAAAAAGTGTCCTATTATGAGTTAATCTATCCTCTTTCGTCGCTGCCTCAAAACACGCGTATACGCGCGAAATAAGCCGAATCAGTTTTTTTCTGTACGGCAATGCGCACGGTGCGGTCGGCCTCCGTTTGGCGAATCTCTGCGGTCTTGGCAGTACATTAATTGACTCCCTCGAACGGGCTCCGGGGGCGTTTTGGACCAAGATCAGCCCTTGAACTTTCTTCGGCGGGGGATAGGATTCCGGAAGGAACGGGTCCAACTCGGGGGGAATGCGGAATGAGAAGGCTCTTGGTCCTAGCGTCTCTCGCCTGGGCGGCGTTCGCGGGCGGGACTTACGCCGATGCGCTCGCCACGAGCGTGTGCGTCATCGAGAAGGCGAAATTCGAGGAGCTTGCGAAGGAGGCGGGGACCGTCGAGAAGATCTCCACCGAGAAGCTCTGGGCGGCGGGGTTCTGCGGATATCTTGGCGAGAACCTGTGCGTGAGGATCGAGCGCGAGGGCAGGGCGTTTGAGCTGCTTGCGTCGCGCGGGAAGACGGGCACGATCTACAGCCTCAGCGCCCGACCGGCGGAGAAGGCCGTGGAGGGAAAGGCGCCGGCCGCGCAACTCGTCTCCGTCGGGGTCATCGCGCAGAACGAAGAGGTGAAGAAGGATTGGAAGGCCGATGCGTTTGTCGTCGTCCTGCGCAGCGGGAACTTCGCGCTGCAATGAGGTCTTGCCGGGAGCGCCTCGCTATTTCGCGGCGCGCGGGCGGAAGCCGATGACCTTGCGTTTTCGCGCGGGCGGCGGCTCCATGAGTTGCCGGATGGCGCCGATGATGTCGGCAAGGGCGCTGTCGTGGCCGTCGATGCGAGCTTCAAGTTGGTCGAGTTTCCTCGACACTTCTTTGTGCGACGCCAGCGCCTGTCTCAGCGCCACGAACGCGCGGACGACATACAGGCTCGCCTTCACCGCGCGCTCCGAGTTCAACACCGTCGCGGCCATGATGGCGCCGTGCTCGGTGAAGGCGTAAGGCAGTTTGCGTCGTCCGCCCCAGCCGGAACTTGAAGTCACAGATTGTGACTTCAAGTTGGGGCTGTTTTCTGAGACCACAACCGTTGACCTCAAGGATTGGGCTTCCTCGATGGTCAAACGAAACGCAAAATCCTCCGGAAACCGGTCGGGGTTGCGCTTGATGGCTTGATTGAGGGCTTTCGTCTCGACGCCGTACAGCGCCGCCAGTTCCGAGTCGAG
>JBBIVY010000001.1:84592-99968 GCA_037439485.1 Planctomycetota bacterium
CCTTCACAAACTCCGCCAGGCGGTCGAAGCCCTTGTTGATGTTGGCCTCGCTGCACGCATACGAGAACCGGAGCCAGTGGGGGGCGCCGAAGTCCTCGCCGGAGACGACGGCGACCTTCTTGGACTCGAGGAGGGCCATGCAGAAATCGGCGGCGCCGGTGATCTTCTTGCCGTTGGCGCTCTTGCCGACGAGTGAGCCGATGCCGACCATGAGGTAGAACGCGCCTTCGGGCTCGGCGCACTCGAGGCCGGGGATCGCCCGCGCGCGCTTGACGATGAGGTTGCGCCGCGTCTCGAACGCGTCGTGCATCTTCGCGACGGAGGACTGGTCGCCCTTCAGCGCCTCGACCGCCGCGGGCATGACGAACGTCGTGATGCCCGACGTGCTGTGGCTCTGCAGGCGGCTCATCGGCGTCGTGAAGAGCTTCGGCGCCGCAGTGTAGCCGATGCGCCAGCCCGTCATCGCATAGGCCTTCGACAGGCCGTTGATGAGAATGCCGCGCTCCTTCATCTTCTCATTGAGCTGGAAGATGCTCACGTGATGCTTCCCGCCGTAGATGAGCTTCTCGTAGATCTCATCGCTGATGACGTAGATGTCGTTCGCAACACACAGGTCCGCGATCTTGTGGAGGTCGGCCTCGTCGTAGACCGCGCCCGTCGGGTTATTGGGCGAGTTCAGGATGATGAGCTTGGTTTTGCCCTTCTTGATCGCCCTTTCGACCGCCGCAGCGCGGAGCTTGAAGCCGTCCTTCGGGGCCGTTTCGACGAACACGGGCTTGCCCCCGGCGAGGCGCACCTGCTCGGGATAGGTCACCCAGTAGGGCGCGGGGATGAGCACCTCGTCGCCGTCCGAGACGAGCGTGAGCACGGCGTTGAAGAGCGAGTGCTTGGCGCCGACAGAGACGATGATCTCGGAGGGCTCGTAGGCGAGGCCGTTGTCCGCCTTCAGCTTTTCGCAGATGGCCTTCTTGAGGTCGAGCGTGCCGGCGACGGGGGCGTACTTGGTCTGTCCGGCCTTGAGCGACTTGATCGCGGCCTCCTTGATCGGCTCGGGGGTGTCGAAATCCGGTTCTCCCGCGGCGAACGCGACGATGTCCTCTCCGGCCGCCTTCATCGCATTGGCCTTCGCGGTCAGGGCGAGGGTCGCGCTCTCATTAATCGCCGCCACGCGGGCGTTCACAATAGTCCGTGCGCACATGGGTGTCTCCTGAGAATAGGGGTCGTTAGAGCGCGCAGATTATGCCCGAAAACCCGCACAGAATCAAGCCCCTAGACACGCGTCACCGGGCAAACGAAAGGGGCTCGGCAGCGAATGCCGCCGAGCCCCTGTTCTTCTTTCGGCCTTTGACCTTCTGCCTTTGGCCTTCCGCGCGAAGCGCGGTCACGCATTCATCGACATCAGGAACTCCGCGTTGGTCTTGGTCTTCTTCATCTTCTCGATGAGGAGTTCCATGGCCTCGACGGGGTTCATCTCGTTGAGGACCTTGCGGAGGATGAGCATCCGGCGCAGTTCCTCCTGGTCGACGTAGAGCTCGGGCCGGCGGACGCCGGTGAGCGCGATGTCGATGGCGGGGAAGACGCGTTTCTCCATGAGCTTGCGGTCGAGCCGAAGCTCCATGTTGCCGGTGCCCTTGAACTCCTCGAAGATCACCTCGTCCATGCGCGAGCCCGTGTCGACCAGCGCGGTGCCGATGATCGTCAGCGAGCCGCCCTCCTCGATGTTGCGCGCGGAGCCGAAGAACCGCTTCGGCCGCTGGAGGGCGTTGGAGTCGATGCCGCCCGACAGGATCTTGCCGGAGTGCGGCATCTCGACGTTATGCGCCCGCGCCAGGCGCGTGATCGAGTCGAGCAGGATGACGACGTCCTTGCCGAACTCCGCCATGCGCCGGGCCTTTTCGATGGCCATCTCGGCCACCTGCACGTGCCGCGAGGCCGGTTCGTCGAACGTCGCGCTGATGACTTCGCAGTCGACCGACCGCTCCATGTCCGTCACTTCCTCGGGGCGCTCGTCGATCAGCAGCACGATGACGTAGCACTCGGGGTTGTTGTGGATGATGGAGTTGGCGATCTGTTTGAGGAGCACGGTCTTGCCGGCGTAAGGCGGCGCGACGATCAGCCCGCGCTGGCCCTTGCCGATGGGACAGATGAGGTCCATGATGCGCATGGCGATGTCGCACCCCGGGAACTCGAGCACCAGGCGCTTGTTCGGGAAGAGGGGCGTCAGGTCCTCGAACACCGCGCGGTCCTGCAGCGTCTCGGGGTTGTCCCCGTTGACGGCCTCGACCTTGAGGAGGGCGAAGTACCGCTCCTTCTCCTTGGGCGGGCGGATCTGCCCGGAGACGACGTTGCCCTGGCGGATGCTGAACCGGCGGATCTGCGAGGGCGAAACGTAGATGTCGTCGGGCGACGGCAGGTAGTTGTAGTCGGGGGAGCGGAGGAACCCGAAGCCGTCGGGCAGGATCTCGAGGACGCCCTCTCCGAACATCAGCCCGTTGGCCTTCACGCGGTTCTTCAGGATCTTGAAGATCAGGTCCTGCTTCTTGAGGCCCGCGTATTCCTGCACGTTCTCCTTCTTCGCCGTCTTCAGGAGCTGCACCATCGTCATCTTCTGCAGCTCGCTGATATGCACCTCGCTCTTCTTGAGCTCCTCGTACTTGTCCTTGTACTCCGCCTCGATCGCCAGCTCTTCCTCGGGCGTCAGGGTCGGGGGCTTCTCGGGCGCCGGCTCGGCCGGAGGCGTGGCCGGGGTCGCGTTCTCGGGAGCGGGGGCGGGGGCGCCGCCGGCGGCATTGCCGTCGGAGCGATCCTCGTACGGCACGCGCTGCCGCGGACGGTCGTCCCGGCTGTAGCGATCCGAGCGCCCGTAGCGATCGTCGCGTCCGTAGCGGTCGCGGCCGCCGCCGTAGCGATCCTCGCGGGGCGGACGGTCAGAGTCATCACGGGGCGGACGGTCATCGTAACGTCTTGGCGGCCTGGGAGGCATCACTCTACTCCTTCTGGGAAAAAGAAAACGGTTTCGAAATGTCCTTGGAAGACGAAGTGCCTATGTGAACGAGCCGGAACGGCGTTGTCGCGGCCGGAATCGGTCAGATCACGTGAGGCGTGTCTGAACGTGCTTCCAATATCGGAGGACCTGTGTTCGGGCCGCCCCGACGGAAGCGTCGTTCCGTATCACGACATCGGCATTCCTTCGCTTATCGTCAACGGGTATCTGGTGTCCCTCGCGCTCCTCGAGCACGGCGCGCGTCCACCCGCGCGTCTTCTTCAGCCGGGCCAGCCGCACCGACTTCGGTGCATCCACGAAGACCACCTCGTCGCACATCCGGTCCATCTTCGCCTCGAACAGCAGCGGCGCATCGATGACGACGACGTGCGCGCCCTTCGTCCGCCGGAGTTCGGCGATGCGCTTCGCGGTTGCGTCGATGACCGCCGGGTGCAGCAGCCTCTCCAGGTCGCGGATGGACTTCTTTGTCTTGAACGCAATTTGCGCGAGCGACTTGCGGTCGATGCGGCCGGAGGCGTCAAGCACGCCTCGTCCGAACCGGCGCGCGACCTTCGCGATGATCGGCTTCTCGCACAGGAGCGCATGCACCATCCGGTCGGCGTTCAGCACCTCCGCCCCCAGACGCGCCAGCGCCTCCGAGATCGTGCTCTTGCCCGATCCGATTCCGCCCGCGAGTCCGATGACGAAGACCTGTCCCATGCCGCGCCTTCTTTTCCTGCTGTCATTCTGAGTCCCGATGAATCGGGACTCAGAATGACAGACCACGGAACGGCTCGCCGCTAGATCTCCCGCCAGTTCTTCCCCGTTCCGATGCTGACTTCGAGCGGGACGGAAAGCGGTATCGCGCTTTTCATTTCCTCGGCGACGAGAGACTGGACCGCCGCGGCCTCGCGCTCGGGAGATTCGAAGACGAGTTCGTCGTGAATCTGCATGATGAGCCGCGACGCGAGCTTCTCCCGCGCAAGCCGGGCGTGGATCGCGATCATCGCCTTCTTGATGAGGTCCGCTGCCGAGCCCTGGCAGACCGTGTTGATCGCCATGCGCTCCGACGGGTTCCTGTTGCGGTTCGAGCCCTCGGTGCTCTTGATGCCCTGCAGGTAACGTCGGCGGCCGAGGATCGTCGTCACGTAGCCCTTTGCCTCGCACGACTGGAGCACGCTCTCGAAGAACTGCTCGACGCCCTGGTATCTCTTGTAGTATTTGTCGATGAAGGCCGTGGCCTCCTCGACGGAGATGCCGAGTTGCGCGGAGAGGCCGTAGGGGGTCTGCCCGTACATCACGCCGAAGTTCACGGTCTTCGCCTGCCGTCGCTGCGCGGTGGTAACCGCTTCCTGCGGGCAGTCGTAGATCTGCGACGCGACGAAGGCGTGGATGTCTTCGTCTCGGGTGAACGCGCCCACGAGTTCCGGGTCGCGGCTGAAATGCGCGAGGATGCGCAGCTCGATCTGCGAGTAGTCGGCCCCGACCAACACGGAGTCCTTGTCGCCCGCGACGAACGCCTCTCGGATCTTCTCGCCTTCTTCCGTGCGCACGGGGATGTTCTGCAGGTTCGGCTCGCTCGAGCTGAGCCGGCCCGTTGCGGTGGTCGTCATGTTGAAGGAGGCATGGATGCGCCCCGTCCTCGGCGACACCATCTCCGGCAGGGCGTCGACGTAGGTGCCCTTCAGCTTCGCAAGCTGGCGGTATTCCACGACGAGCCTGGGCATCTCGTGCATCGAGGCGAGCATGCCGAGGACTTCCTCGTCGGTGGAGTACTGCTCGCCGCCCTTGGTCTTCTTCTGCCAGGGGAGTTCGAGCTTCTCGAAGAGTATCCTGCCGAGCTGCGTGGGCGAGTCAATGTTGAACTCCTCCCCGGCCGCGGCGTAGATGGCCTTTTCGAGCTTCTCGATGCGCTCGCCCATCTCGGCCGAGAACTTGCGCAAGAGGCGCGAGTCGACGGCGACGCCGGCGAATTCCATGTCGCGCAGCACCTCGACGAGCGGCATCTCGAGTTCGCCGAAGAGTTTGTCGAGCCCGTCCTGGGCGAGTTTCGGCGCGAGTATGCCGGCGAGCCGCCACGTGAAATCCGCATCGGCGCACGAGTAATCGCACACCTTCTGCGTCGGCACGTCGGCCATCGTCACCTGCTTCTTGCCCTTGCCGATGAGGTCGGTGATGGGCGTCATGGAGAGGCCGAGGAATTCCATCGCCAGGTCGTCGAGCCCGTGGCCGCGCTTGCCGGGGTTGAGGACGTAGTCGGCCACCATGGTGTCGAAGTCGACGCCCTTGAGGTCCACTCCGGCGCCGAGCAGAACGACCGCGTCGAACTTGACGTTCTGGCCGATCTTGCTCGCGGCGGGGTCTTCGAGCACGGGCTTGAGCGCCTCGATCGTCGACTTCCCGTCGAGCGTCCTGTCACCCAGCGGCGCCATCAGCGGCAGGTACCAGGCCTCGGCTTCCTGCCACGAGAACGACATGCCGACGAGCTTCGCATCGCGCGGCGACGTGCCGGTTGTTTCCGTGTCGAGGGCGAATCGCTTCTGCTGTTTCAGCGCGGCGAGGAAATCCGCGAAGCGTTCGGGCGTGTCGACGAGATGATATCGCGTTTCGGCCCTGGGCATTGATTCGAGCATCTCTTCCTGCAGCTTGCGGAAGTTGAGCTTGCGGTAGAGTTCGAGCAGCCGCGGTCGATCCGGCGCCTGCGGCTTCAGGTCCTCGACGCCGACCGGGAGTTGCACCTGGTCGTCAAGCGTGACGAGCTTCTTGGAGAGCCGCGCCTGCTCGGCGAAATTGCGCAGGTTCTCCTTGCGTTTCTCGCCCGCGACCTGGTCGACGCCGGCGAGGACGTTTTCGAGCGTGCCGAACTGCTGGATGAGCTTGAACGCCGTCTCGGGGCCGATGCCGGGCACTCCCGGCACGTTGTCGGACGTGTCGCCCGACAGGCCCATCGCCTCGATCACCTGCTCGGGCGCGATGCCCTTTTCGGCCTTGAGCGCCGCGGTGTCGATGACGGTCTCGGAGTCGCCGCGGGTGTCGAGGATGCGCACGTGGTCGGAGAGAAGCTGCTGCGCGTCCTTGTCCTTGGTGAGGATATAGACCTCGAAGCCCTTGCGATCCGCGTCGCGGGCGAGCGTGGCGATGATGTCGTCGGCCTCGAATCCCGGCTTCTTCACCGTCCTGATGCCCAGGGCGTCCACCACCTCCTCGATGACCGGGATCTGCTCGACGAGGTCCTCCGGCATGGGCTTGCGGGTCTTCTTGTAGTCGGCGAAGAGGTCGTTGCGGAAGGTCTTCTTCCCGGCATCGAGCACCACGGCGACGTAATCCGGGTTTCGGCGGAGGATCTTGCGGAGCATGTGGGTGAAGCCGAACACGGCGTTGGTGGGGCGCCCCTCGGACGAAGTCAGACCCCGCACGGCGTAGAACGCCGCGTAGATATGCGAATTCCCGTCGATGAGATACAGCGTCTTGGGCATAAAAGGCCGGCCATCAGGAGGAGCTATGCGCCGCGGCCGGCCCAGAACCGGCCTCAGACGCCACAGGGAGATGAACCAACCGAGATCGCGCCGCGAAACCCAGCAGGCTTGCCTCGGGGGGACTAAAGAAGAGAGATGTCCCGAGAGGAAACGATCCGTCAGGCAGGCCGAGATAGGAGGTTCCGTGACGTGTCTTCGGAATGCTGTAACCGAGGATGAAACCACCTACTTATAGGCCATGGAAGGGAGGGAGTCAAGGGATTTTGCAGTTTTTTGTTGAAAGAAGCAGGCGTCGGGTACTATAATGACACAGGTTTGGCGGCGTGGCTTCTGTGATGTAACCATCACGCAGCCTGATGCTTACGGCGATTATTGTCGACCGTTGCGTGCGCTCTGGCGCGAACTCAGGCGATGCGGGTTGTTGCCGGGGGGCCGGGCGGGCCTTTTTGGCCGCCATGGGGCGGGTCGGTGCAAAGGCGAGCCAAAGACAAAACCGTGCACGGCAAAAGCAAATACTGGGTTGACATTGCCGGCGCGGTCCTTATACTTTCCTGACCTTGCAAGCCGTCGCGGACGGGGGCGCACGCTTGAGGGCCCCTCCCGCCACGGACCATGTTGTTAGGCAAATCCGAACTCCCTCTGCCGGAGGCGCTTGCATGTCTACGCGGTTCTCCAGCCCGGTTCGCGCGGGCATCTCCCCCGTGACGCTCGTTGCCTTCATCCTCGTCTTCCTGGCTTCCGTCGTCGTCGCCTTCATTATGTATACGAAGCAGGTCCAGGCCACTCAGAAGCTGGAGAAGGCGACCGCGGAATGGAACGCCATCGACGAGCGGGCCAGGAAGCTGACGTTGCCGATGCGCGAGCCGAGCCGCTACCTGGCCATGCCGAATCCCACGGCGGCCCTGGTGCGCGACTACTTCGACAAGCTGCCGATGCACAACGTGACGGTCGACCCGAAGGACTTCCCGACGATCTCCCGCTACCTTGACCTGTGGCTCATGCGCTTGACGCTGGCGGATACGGAGTTGCGGAGCCGCGTGGCGGAGGCCAAGTCGAAGGCGGACGCCGAAGAGGCGGCTCGCGACGCCACGCGCGACGACTACAATCGCCGCGTGCAGGACAAGACCGCCGAGGCCCGCAAGCTGGACGATTTCCTGAAGATGGAATCGGCCAAGAAGGAAGACCTGATCAAGCGATACAACGACGAGAAGAAGGGCTTCTCCGACAAGTACGTGAACGCCCGCGACGTGTTCGAGAACCGTAAGGCGGAGCTGGTGCGGCAGGTCGGGACGCTGAAGGGCCGCAACGCCGTGGTCATGCGAGACCTGCGCGTTTCGTCGCCCGTGGCGCTGATCCGTCCGCCGAACGGCCATGTCGTCCGCGAAGAGTGGCGGACGCACCAGGCGGTGATCGACCTCGGCGAGCACGACAACGTGTTCCCCGGCCTCGTGTTCGAGGTCTACTGGTTCGATTCGAACGGCGCGCGCCAGGTCAAGGGCCGGCTCGCGGTCATGAGCGTGTTTGCCACGACCTCCGTGTGCAACGTCGTCGCGGTCGACCCGAGCCATCTCATTGTTCAGGACGACCCCGTGCAGGCGCCGTTCCTGCCGGTGCGCCCGGGACAGCGGTTCGTCATCGCCGGCTTCATTCCGCCCGACACGGCTTACGACGAAGACAAGCTGAGGACGATCATCAAGCTGAACGGCGGCATCGTTCAGGACACGGTGAACCTGAAGACGGATACGCTGATTCTCGGCGAGACGGTGGCGCACAACCTGACGGAGCTGGACAAGAAGTCGATTGCGGAAATTCCGGACAAGTCGCGCCGCGGCACCGAGCAGGCCCAGGCGGCCCGCGAGCTGAGCGTGGAGATCGTGAATTACGACAAGTTCATCGAGGGACTCCTGCGCTGACGCGCGGCGTTTCCTGACGCGATTTGACGGAAGACGGCCCAAGGAGATTCAGAATGACCCATCCGTACACCGGTGATCGAGGCGCCCCGACCGCCCTGTTGATCGTGTTCATCATCCTCGTCCTGTTCTTCGGGGTTCTGTCCTACGTCATCTACACCAACGCCGCCTCGAAGGAGAAGGACTACGAAGCGAAGCAGTTGCAGATTCAGTCGGACAGCAAGAAGCTGGAGGCGGACCTCAAGAGCCTGCGCGAGATCTACAAGGCCATGGGGTTCAACAACGCCGGCGAGATCGACGACCTCTACGCGAACTCCTTCATTCCGGCGGACTGCGCGCTGGTCAAGGCTCCGGCGGACTGCATGACGGTCAATACGACGGCCAAGCTGGAGGCGTTTCTCGATATGAAGTTCGCGAAGCGCGACGAACTCATCAAGAAGATCGGCGTCGAGCCGCTGTCGCCCCCCGACGACCAGGGGCATTCGCCCTACCTCGAATCGACCATTACCGCGGCGCGGAAGTCGGGCGTCGTGCCGGACAACCTGAAGGCCTCCACGGTCGGCGATCTCGTCGACCAGTTCATCCGCTTCGACAAGGCCACTGCCGCGCGCGCCGACTTCATCACGCAGGGCGAAGAGGCCGTGAAGACCGCCGACGCCGCCATCGTCGCCAAGCAGGTCGAGACCAAGGCGAAGTTCGGCGACCTCGACGGCCAGGCGGACAAGGCCTGGCAGGAGCGGGGCGTCGAGGAGAACAAGATCCGGATCGACCGGCCGGGCTGGGACGCCGAGATCGCCCGGCTCGAAGCCGATTCCCGCAAGGAGAAGGCCCGCAACGAGAAGTTCGAGGCGCGCCTCAAGGTCCAGAAGGACCTGGGCTCCCCCGCCGACGGCCTCATCCTTACCTACGACTGGCACACGCGCCGCGGGACCGTCAACCTCGGCACCGCCAACCGCGTCAAGCCCGGCTATGAGTTCAGCATCTACACGCTCCTTCCGGGCGGGGACGTTGCCGGCAACCGCGTCTATCGCGGCAAGCTCAAGCTGCTCGACGTCGGCGCCTATTCCTCCCTCTTCTCCGTTGTTCCGAGCGGCTGGGACAGCGAGGACAAGCCCATCATGGAGGGACAGCACATCACCTCCACGATCTTCGACAACGTGAAGCGCAAGAACTTCTGCCTCAAGGGCTGGTTCCGCGAAGGCTCCGACCACTCGAAGCAGGCCCTCGCCGGCATGATCTTCCGCGCGGGCGGCAACGTCCAGGACGAACTGACGCTCGATACCGACTACCTCATCGTCGGCACCATCGACGAGGAGGGCCTCACGAACCTGACGCCCGAGGCCAAGGCCGCCATCGAGGACGGCAAGAAGGCTTACGACGAGGCCCGCGCCGATTTCATCACCGTGCTCACGATCGACAAGCTTTTCAAGTACCTGGACAACGCCTCCGTGGAAGTGGAGAAATGAGTTCGGCCTCTCGTCCGAGAATCATCCCGGGGCTCCGATATGTCGGAGCCCCGCTTTACGTACGCTCCGCGCACCCGTCTATGGGGCGCGGGGCCGGGGAGCCGCGTCATGGATAACGGCGGCCGGCGCATGGGGCGATGTGCGGCGATCGGTGTCGCCGCAGGGTGCGGCCCCGGGGCGGCGGTCCTGCTGTTTGCCGGCCATCCCTTCGCCGCGGCCGTGACGGCCCTCGCGGGGCTGGGCTCGGCGGCGGCGTCCCTGGTGCTGCGTCCGCGCCACGAGGCGGCCCTGGCCGAAAGCGAGGAGCGATTCCGGCAGCTCTCCGACGCCTCGCTCGAAGGCATCATCGTCCACGACGGCGGACGCGTCCTCGACGTCAACGAAGCGTTCGCCCGCATGAGCGGCTACGCGGCGAAGGACCTCGTTGGCTTCGACCTGTTCTCCCTGCTGGCGCCGGAGTCCCGCGAGGGGGCGCGGCGGCACCTTGCCGAACGTTTCGATCCTCCCCGTGAATACGTGGGCCTCTGGAAGGACGGTTCCACCGCGCCGTTGGAGTGCCAGGCGCGATCCATCACGTGGAACGGGCGTCCCGCGCGGGTCGTCGCCGTCCGTAACGTCACCGAGCGCAGGCGCGCCGAGAGGGCCCTGCGCGAGCGCGAGGACCTCTACCGCCGCATTCTCGATACCTCCCTCGACTCCATCGTGCTCACCGACCTGGAGGGACGCATCGTGATGGCGAACCGCGCGGCCGCCGAGACCTACGGCGTTGGGAAACCCGCCGCCCTCCAGGGGCTGGAGGGGTTCGACTTGATCGTCGGCAGCGACCGCGACGCGGTGATGTCCCGGATGGCGGACCTCCTGGCGACGGGCGAGGTGAAGGGCGTGGAGTTCCGAGCCACGCGCTCGGACGGCACCGATTTCCCCGCCGAGATTAATGCCTCGCTTATCCGCGATGCCGCCGGCGAGCCCACGGGCATCGTCGGCATCGTTCGCGACATCACCACGCGCAAGCGCGTCGAGGAGGAACTTGCCCGCACGGGCGCCCTGCTCGGATTCATCCGCGACGCCCAGTCGCTCCACATTGCCGGGCACGACCCGCAACAGGTGTTCGACGCGATGCTCGACACGCTCCTGCGCATGACCGCCAGCACCCACGGCTTCCTCGCCGAGGTGCGGCACGACGGGGCCGTCTCCGGCCGGAAGACGCCGATCACGCGGGTCCTTTCGTGGGATGCGGAGTCCGCCCGTCTGGTGGACGTCATGCGCGAGAAGGGCATCGAATACCGCACCCTCGACAACCTCGCCGGCGAGGCCGTGACGTCCGGCCGGATCGTGATCTGCAACGACGTTGCCGGGCGCCCGGGGGGGCGCGCGCTGCCGGAGGACCATCCCCCGCTGCGGTCGTTCATGGGCGTCCCGCTCTTTTTCGGCGGCGAACTCGTCGGGGTCGCGGGCATCGCGAACCGTCCCGGCGGCTACGACGAGCGCACGGCCGAGTTCCTCCGTCCATACACGGTCACGCTGGCCGGGCTCATCCACGCGGTTCGCGTGGAGAAGAGCGAGCGGCTGGCCCTCGATGCCCTGCGCGAATCGGAGCGCCGGTTCCGCGAGGTCATGGAGAACGTCCGTCTCATCGCCGTGACGCTCGACCGCGAAGGGCGCGTCACCTTCTCGAACGCATATCTCGCCGAGCTCACCGGCCGTCCGGGCGAGGAGCTGCTCGGGCGCGACTGGTTCGAGGCGTGCATCCCCGAGGAACTGCGTTCCGGCATGAAGGACTCGTTCGAGAAGATGCTCGCCGGGGCCTCGTCGCTGGCGCACTTCGAGAACGATATCGTGACGGTCCGCGGCGACCGGCGGCGCATCGCGTGGGACAACACCGTGCTGCGCGACGCCCGCGGCCGCGTGACGGGCGCGGCCAGCTTCGGCCGCGACGTCACGCAGCAGCGCGACCTCGAGGACCAGGTGCGCCAGGCGCAGAAGATGGAGGCCGTCGGGCGTCTCGCGGGCGGCGTCGCGCACGATTTCAACAACATGCTCGCCCCCATCCTCGGCTGGTCCGACCTGCTGCTCGAGGAGATGTCGCCCGACGACCCGCGGCGCGACAGCCTCCTCCACGTCCGCATCGCCGCCGAGCGCGCCCGCGACCTCACCCGGCAGCTCCTCGCCTTCTCGCGCAAGCAGGTCCTCCGGCTCCGTCCCGTCCGTCTTGCCGAAGTCGTCCGCGGCTTCGAGAAGATGCTCCGCCGCACCATCCGCGAGGACGTCCACATCCGCCTCGATCTTGCCGACGATTCCGGCTCCGTCCTCGCCGATATCGGCCAGGTCGAGCAGGTCATCGCCAACCTCGCCCTCAACGCGCAGGACGCCATGCCCTCGGGCGGCGACATGGCCATCCGCGTCGCGAACGTCGACCTCGACGACCTCTGGGCGCTCGGCCATCCGGGCGACCGGCCCGGGTCCTACGTCATGCTCGCCATCCGCGACACCGGCGTCGGCATGGCGCCCCAGGTCCGCGAGCACCTCTTCGAGCCGTTCTTCACCACGAAGGAAGTCGGCCGCGGCACGGGGCTCGGACTCGCGTCGGTCTACGGCATCGTCCGCCAGCACGGGGGCGCCGTCTCGGTCGAAAGCGAGCCGGGCGAGGGGAGCACGTTCCGCGTGTATTTCCCGCGCGCCGACGTGGAGGCCCGGACGACGCCGGGAGTTCCGGCCCCCCCCGCCTCGCTGCCCGGAGGCCATGAGACCGTCCTCGTCGTCGAGGACAACGACATGGTCCGCGAGCTGGCCTGCGAGATGTTGCGCGAGTGCGGATACCGGGTCCTCTCCGAGGATTCGCCCGAGCAGTGCGTCGCGCTCGTCGAGACGAAGGGCGAGCGGGCCGACCTCCTGCTCACCGACATGATCATGCCGCGCATCAACGGGCGCGACCTCTACGAGCGCCTCGCCCGAAGCATCCCCGGACTGCGCGTCGTCGTGATGTCCGGATACACGGACACCCTCATCGCGTCCGAGGAATCGTCGCTGTTCGGCCGGCATTTCCTGCAGAAGCCGTTCACCCTGCGGGCCCTGGCCGACACCGTCCGCGCCGCGCTCGACGAGAAGCCCTGACCTGCGCCGCGCCGCGAATTTCAGGAGCACGACATGACCCTCCGCGCGCCTCTTGCCGCCGAAACGCCCTGGTGGAAGGACCCGCGTCTCTGGATCGTCCTCGTCGTCGCCTGGCTCGCCCGCGCGGCTTTCCTCTGGCTCATGCCCCAGGCGGTCTACTCCGACGACACCCGCTCATGGCTCGACCAGTGGAGCGCCATGCAGGCGGGCCGGAATATCCTCGTGCCGCCCTACTACCTCCCCTATCCTCCGCTCTGGATCCAGTGCATCTTCGCGATGGGCAAGATCAGCGTGATGACCGGCCTCAGCTTCCTCACGGTGCTCCACGTGACGCTCATCGCGTTCGAGACCGTTGTGATCGTGGTCTCCTGGCGCCTCGCCGGGATGCTCGCCCCCGAGGCCCGGCGGCTGCCGCTCTTCCTCGTCGGCATCAGCCTCAATCCCGTGGTCATCCTCCTCGTCTGTCAGCACGGGCAGTTCGACACGCTCATGATGCTCTGGGTCATGCCGATGCTCCTCGCGTTCGTGCGGTTCAACCGCTCCGGCGAGGCGGTCGACTGGCTTACGGGGTGCCTCTTCCTGGGCCTCGCGATATTGACCAAGACCGTGCCGCTGATCCTTGCGCCGCTTGCGCTCCACGCGGCCCGGCGGCTGCCGTGGAAGACGCTTTTCCTCGGGGGCGCCCTCGCCTTCGTGCCGGTGGTCCTTGGCATGAGCGTCATCTACGTTCTCTCGCCCCAGGCCATGGGCAACACCCTCGGCTTCCGCGGCATGGCGGGATGGTTCGGCGTCACCGGCATCCTCGGCATCCTGGGCGACGCCGACTCCATACGAGGCTATCAGTTATTCTACCCGTTCGCCGCGCTGGCCGCGGTTGCGGGCCTGTCGCTCGCGTTCTGGCTGAGGTGGAAGCTCGCGGATTCCGGGCTCGTGCTGCTTGCGCTCGTCCTCATGGTCAGCGTGCCGCTCTGGGGTCCCGGCTACAGCCCGCAGTACATCTACTGGGCGATTCCCCTCGCGGTCGTCTGCTTCCCATGCCTCGACGTGAACTGGCGCCGGTTAACAATCGGCGTCTTCATTGTGGCGATAGCGACCTATGTTTTCGAATACGCGATCCTCTATTCCCACGGCTGGTTCGTCATCAACTACGTGGCGGCGGGGCAGGGCATCGATCTCAAGACCGCGAAGGAGATCACCGACCCGACGCTTCTCGGCCTCCTGCGATTCTCGC
Organism: Planctomycetota bacterium; assembly: GCA_037439485.1. GTDB lineage: Bacteria > Planctomycetota > DG-23 > DATKVD01 > DATKVD01 > JBBIVY01. Next base: position 98,770 of record JBBIVY010000001.1, read on the forward strand.
TCGTCTGGTCCGACCAGGCGCACCAGACCTTCTGCCGCCTGCCGTGGTTCTTCGCGCTGATCGGGTTCTTCGGATACGGCATAGTCCTTCTCCGCGGCGCACAGCGGAAATCCGGCGCCGGAGAGCCGGCGGCGCGTGGGAGGAAATGACAGGGCGCGGCGGCGCAGACGAACGACTTGGGAGGCTCAACATGACCGAGACGCTGTCGGCGGGAAAGTGGTTCGTGGAATGCCTGCCGGAGGACGGGGGGCGCATCAGCCGCTTGAGCTACGACGGCGTCGAGCTGCTGACGGCGCCGCCGACGGGGACCGCGGCGATTGTGCCGGAAGGGGCGGGGCCGTTCGAGAGGAAGCCCGTCTATGGATATGACGACTGCCTCCCGACCGTAGACGCGTGCGTCTTTCCCCGGGACGGGAAGCCCGCCGGGGATCATGGCCTGCTCGTCTATCTTCCCTGGCAGGTGAGCACGGCGCCGGGCCGGATGACGTGCCGAGTGGAGTGTTCGAGGCTGGAGGCGCGCTTCACGCGCGAGCTTCGGTTCGAGGGGCGCACACTCACGTGGCGGTTCGAGATCGTGAACGACGGAGGCGAAGACCTGCCTTTCCTCCACGTGATGCACGGGCTCATGCCGCTTCACGACGTGACGGCGATCGAGTTCCCGGAGTTCGACGAGGTCGTGGACGAAGGGACCGATCGATCCGTCTGCTCGAATGCGCCGGGGAAGCTGGCGCGGCACCTGCTCGAAGCGCCGGCAGGATACGCGAAGACGCTCCTGGTGCGCGGGATGAAATCGGGCGAGGTCACCGCGACGTTCCGCGGACGCGTCGCCTTGAGGATGACGCAGCCGGTTGATCTGCTGCCCAACTCGGCGATCTGGTGGAACAAGACCGGCTGGCCCGGTGGCGCCGGAAAGGGACGGTCGGAGTGCGCGTTCGAACCGCTCGCGGGACGCTACAGCACGATCGATAGATCGGCGAAGACGGGCCGGACGCAGGTGGTGCGGGCAGGGCGGAAAGAGGCTTGGGTGGTGACGTGGGAGGCGGTTGAAGCGTGACGGAAAGAATAAGACCCATGGGACGGATGAGACCCATGGGTCCGATGATGGGCAATAACAGCGGCAACTGAGGCTATTTCGCCGCAGGGTCCGCGGGCTTTTCTTCGGTCGGCGTCGCAGGTGCAGGCGTCGGTGCAGGCGTCGG
>JBBIVY010000001.1:100068-110563 GCA_037439485.1 Planctomycetota bacterium
GTCGGCGCGGGTGTCGGCGCGGGCTCCATGCCGGGCTTGCTCGGAGTCGGCGTGGCTGCGGGGGCCGGCGACGGGGTCGGCGGGGTGTCCGCCGGGGGCTTGGCGCTGTCGGCGGGCGTCGCGGGCTTGGACGTCACCTCCTTGATGCGCTTCTCGGCGGCGGCGAGCCAGTCGGGCCAGATCTTCTTGAACTCGGTTTCATCGTCGGTGAGTTTGGTTCCGGCGGCCTCCTTCGCGGCGATCGCGTCGAGTCTCGTCTTGCCCCATCCTTCCGAAGGCGGGAACTTCATCAGCAGGCGCTCGCCCGACTTCTCCTTGTCGCGGGCGTCGAGGATCGCAACGGTGTCGCGCGCGTCCTTCCACTGGTCGAAGACCTCGAGGAAGTGGTTCTGCTCGGCGTTCGGCGCGATCTTCATGAGGATCCACCGCTCGCGGATCTCGCGCGCCGTGTCCTCGGTCCACTTGTCCGGCGGGAACTCCGCCAGCAGCGCGCGCATCTTCGCCTCCTGGTCCTTCTCGACGACGACGTCCATCGCCTTGCGGAGGGTCTCCTCGCTCTTCTTCTCGTGCGTCTCCTCGGCCTTCTGCTCGGCCTTCATCCGCTCGGCGCGCTCGGCCACCTCCACCTTGAGCTTCGCCAGTTGCGCGCGCTCGCGATCGAGGATCGCCTCGCGGTCCTCCTTCGACATCGGCTTCAACTCCCACGCCAGCATCACCTCGTTCTTCTTGAACCGCAGCTTGCCGGGGAGGCCGTGGTCCTCCGATGAGAGGTCGAGCGCAATCGACGTCTCCGTCACTTGCGTCACCGTGCCCGTCATCCTCCGCCCGAACGTGCTGATCTCCAGGCACACCCGCATCCCCGGCGCGATGTCGGCGACGGCGACGGGCCTGGACCCCGCGGGGCCGGCGGCGTTGGCGGCCTTCGGAGCGCCGCCCGGCGCGGCCCACGACATCGACGCGGCGAGCGCAATCACGGCCCATCCCGCAAGGAAGCGTTTCATGGCTCAGGTCTCCCCGTATTCGGTACACAGAATCGCTCAGAGAAGATATCGGCAAGCCGGGCGGGTGATGTTCAGGGAAAGCGGGAGCCGGAAAAGGCGCCGGAAGGGCTAGCGCGTCGTGTACGTGTGCTGGCTCTGGACGGAGGTGGGAAGATAGTTCACGCCGAAGAGCGTGAAGTAGCACGCGAGGACGGCGACGATGAGGAGGACGTGCGTGAGGGCGCCTCGGCGGCCGGAGCGCCAGAGGTGGCTCCACGCGGCGACGAGGACCCAGGAGATGAGCGCCCAGACTTCCTTGGGGTCCCAGCCGAACCAGTCGCCCCAGGCCTGCTGGCCCCATACGGCGCCGAGCGCCAGGCCGAGCGTCAGGAACGGAAACGCAATGCGTCCCGCGCGGCCGCACCACTCTTCCAGGCCGGAGGAAAAGGTACTGTGTGCCTTTTTCCCGGCGAGCAGCGCGATCCCCGCGAACGCGGCGACGGTGAGGGCGCCGTAGGCGATGAAGTAGGCCACGACGTGCGGCGCAAAGAACACGCTCCGCAGCACGGGCGGCAGCGGATGGGGCGCCGCGAGCCATCGCGTGCTGATGAGAAGCAGCACCGCCGCGGCGAGAGAGCTTGCGCCGCCGATATAGCGTTCGCGAGCGCCCAGCTCCAGCGTGAGCGACACGAGCCCGACGCACCAGGCGAGGAGCACGAAGCACCCGTAGGTGTCGGCGAAGGGCGGATAGCCGAGTTCGTGCCAGCGTGAGAGGATCCAGAAGGCGTTCGCCACCGATGCGACGCCGAGCGCCGCGAGCGACGGCCAGCGGAAGATGGCGACGTCCGGCTCTCCGGTCTTCCGGACCGAGTTCGCAATGCTCAGGAGTCCGGACATGAAGTAGGTCGCCAGCGCCAGCGACAGCACGAAGCTCATGTTTCTATGCCTTTCTGCTCTGCTGCTTTTCCCCTGAACTGCGCCACAAACGCCCCCAGCGCCAGGAGCACGAGCCCCGCATAGACGAGAGGCAGGCCGGGGTCGCAACTGACCATGAGCTGGGCGCGGGGCGTGGGGGCCTCGCGGATGTCGCTGAGGAATATCTGCCAGCCGAGGATGGACGCCGGGTGGTTAACGGTGACGGTCTCGGCGAGATCGAACGACGGCGCTTGGAGCCGGACGTCGGCGCGGTACTCGCGGACCTCCTCGCGGGCGGAGTAGAGGAAGGCCAGCGCCTGCGTCACGCGGAGCATCTGCTCGGGGCCTTCGGTGGCGAGCCAGTATTCCCTCGGCGGGCCGTCGGGCCACGTCACCTTCACCTTCGCGGCCTCCATGCCCCCGCGGTCGAGCGGGGTGTAGGCCGCGTCCACCTGAGCCCGGAGCAGCGACTCGACCAGCGTGATCGTCGCGCCCGTCGCGTCGAGCGTCTCGGGCGAGCCCACGGCCAGGTTGTCGAGTTTGCCGCCGGTGCCCGAGGGGAAGGTCCACCACTCGACGCGGTAGCGCGGCGGCGCCTTGCGGTCGATCCAGTCCTCCATGCGCGTGACGCGGACGGAGAGCTTCGGGCGATAGTAGACGAACGCCAGGTCGCTCATGCCGACGGGCTCGCCGCGGAAGAGCTCGGGGCTGAGGCCCGGCATCCGGGCGACGGCGGAGCGAAGGAAGGTCTGGTTGTCCTCGTGCAGTTCGAGCGTCAGCGCGGGGCCGAGCGCGGTGTTGTCGGCGTCGTCGACGACCGTGCGGACCTTGCCCCACGCGCCCGGCTTCGCGGCGTTCGGCAGCGGGAACTCGGCGCCCGGCTTGACGGGAATCTCGACCGTGCGGCCGGTCTGGAGGCTGACGGCGTAGGCGCGGGGCTCCGCGGGAAGATCGTTGGCCCGAGCGGTCAGTTCGTTGTCGAACGCCACGGAGATGCGGCCGTTGCCGTCCACGAGCGTCTCGGCCGGGCTCGATCTCTGCGCGACGCACCACAGGTCCCGCGAGGCTCCCGCCACGTTCAGCCGCACGAGCGCCGCGGGATAGATCGGCGCATTCCCGTCGTCGATGACGCGCGAGGTCCGCTCGGCGTGCGGCAGGATCTTCTCGAATTTCACCGCCGCGCTCGTCCAGGAGGGCGTGACCTCGGCGCCTTCCTTCGGCGTCACGGTGAGGATCTCGCCCTGCGGGCCCACGAGCGTCAGGCGTGCCGGGTATCGCTCCGCGGCGAAGTCGTCGAGGCGCAGCGTGAACGGCAGGTGGCCGAGCCGCTGCCCGCTGTGGTTCGAGACGTACCGGTCGGTCTCCTGGCGCGGCCCGAGGACGACGTAGCCCTTGTCGCCGATGAGCGAGTAGACGAGCCCCCCCGTGAGCACGACGAGGACGCCGACGTGCGCCAGGAGCATCCCGAGCTTCGAGGCGCGGAAGGCGAAGCGCGTCGCCGTGGCCGAGACGATGTTGAGCGCGAGGATGCCTAAGAGCACCGCGTACCAGGTGGAGTGGAAGACGTCGGTAAGGCCGACGGTGTTGAGGAACCCCGCGCACGCCCCGTACCGGGCCCGGATCTCCGACGGGTCCGCCCCGGCCAGCGACGTCTGCAGGATCGCCGTCCCCAGCGCGCTCGCCGCCGCGATTCCAATCAGCAGGCCCACGCCCAGCTTCACCGAGCCGAGCGTTTCCGCGATTCCGCGCAGGCGTGATGTGCGTTCCGGTTCCGACATTGCGCCTCTTTCCGTCAGGGGCTCTCGCAAGCATTGTAGTGCGCGCGCCGCGGGGCGGAAAGGAAAAAGATGCAGCCCCGGCTTCATTTCTTCCTCTTTTTCCGCTGGAACTCCCTTCGGAACGGTGACATAATCCCATAGAGGGGCGATGTGGCTCCGCGGGCAAAAGGGACGGGGATAGCGATGCCGGAACGCTGGCTGACATTCGCCGAGGTCGAGGAGACGCTCGGTCTGACCGCCGAGGAGGTGCGCGGGCTGATGGAGGCGCGCAAGCTGCGCGGGCAGATCGTCGACGGCGTCGTGAAGTTCGGCGAGGGTGAGGTGCGGAAGCTCGCGCGCGCGGAAGGGCCGGCCGAGGCGCATTTCAAGTTCCTCGTCGACGAGGAGGAGGAGAAGCGCATCGAGGGGCAGGCCTACGACGGCGAATCCCTGGCGCCTCCGAAGCCGATCGAGAGGATCGTCGACGACGAGGAAATCGTCGAGCCGGAGGCCCTGACCGAGGAACTGCTTCGCAACGCCGAGCTGCTGGGCGGCAAGGACATCGTCGCGTTTGGCAAGGAGGTCGCCGATCGCTCGCGCGCGGAGGAATTCAAGCCCGCGGAACTGGCCGACTTCGGTCCCGAGAAGGACGAGGAAATCGTCGATCCGTCGTCGGTGGCATTGCCCGACGTGGCCTTCGGGCCGCTCGCCGAACGCATTGGTGAAGCCCGGCGCGAAGAGCCCCCGGAGGCCGCGGCAATCAGGGTGCCCGAGCCGGAGGCACAGCCCGCGCCCGAGGCGCCGGAGAAGAAGCTGGACTTTGTCGCCGAGGAATCGGGCCCGATGGTCTGCCCGGTGACGGACGAGGCGAAAGCGGAATCGGCGAAGCCCCACGAGGCTGCGCCGGTGGAACTGAAGGCGCCCGAGAAGATCGACTTCGTCGAAGCCCCCTCGGCGCCCGCGTCAGAACCCGTTGCCGAGACGCCCGCCGGGACGTACGAGGTCGAGGAGACTGAGGTCCCCGAGTCGGCCCTGGCGCCCGAGGCGGAGTCGGTCATGCCGGCGCCTCCCGTTTCCGAGCCCGCCGAGACCTACGAAGTCGTTCCTCCCGCGCCTGTTGCGCCGGTCACGGAAGGCTTTGACCGCGCCGTGGACGAGGAGTCATCCGAGATTGCGCCCGAACCGTCCGTGGAGGAGCCGATATCGCTTGCCGAGGGCCAGGTTCCGCTCGAGCAATATCTGGCCCAATTGAAGGCTGTTGCGCCGGAATCGGCGCCGCCTGAGCTCGCAGCCCAGGAACCCGCGGCCGAGGAGATTTCCTCGGTTGAGCCGTCTCCCATCGCCCCGGCGCCTGAGCCGGTTGTGGAGGCGGCCTCTGTCCCGATCGAGCCCGCCCCGCTTGAAGCCGCTCCTGAGCCTTCAATCGCGCAACCTATTGCTGCGCAAGATGTTACGCCCGCCACAGCGCCGCCGGAGAGAGTCAAGATTCCGGTTTCCGAGACCCCGGCGTTGTCTGAGCCGGTCGTGGCCGGGCCGGCCGTGGTTTCGCCGGATGAGGCGCGAAGGAGGGGCGAGGAGATTGACGCGGAATTGTCACAAATAGCGACGAAAGAGTCCTTGCCAGAAGGGGCATCGGACGGTAGAATACCGACGTCGAAGTCCGGTGAAATCAGGACGGCCGCTTCGGGCGGGGCCCAGGCAGCCGAAGTATCCCATGAGGAGGCGAAGCCCGTGACGGACAAGACGAAGCCGACGCCTGAGGAGCAGAAGAAAAAGAAGCCGGATGAGATCGAGGTCTTCGATCTGGGCGAGGTCAAGGCCGAGCCCGAGGAGGAGTTCCAGATCCTCGAGGAGGAGCCGAAGGAAGTTGCTCCGGCCGGGCCCGCCAAGGAGAAGACGCTCGAGGAAGAGATGGCCGAACTCTTCGGCGAGGAGACCCCGCAGCAGCCGGCCGCCGCTCCGGCCGCTTCGGCCGCGCCCGCGGCGCCGAAGGCTGAGGAGGATTTCGACCTCTCCGTCTTCCAGAAGGACAAGCAGGAGGCCGTTGCCCCGGCGCCCGTGGAGATCACGGAAGAGGCGCTCTTCGACGTGTCGCAGCAGACGCAGGAGCCGGCCGGGGAGCAGTCGCTCACTCACGAGGACATGGAGAGCCAGTCGCGCATCAAGTCCCTGACCGAGGAGCGCACGCCCGCGTCCGTCTACTTCTTCACCGCGGCGATCGTCCTGTCGTTCATCGCCGTTGCGCTGACGGGCATGTTGCTCTGGCACGTTTACATCACGAAGTAGCCCGCGGCATTTCGCACGCGTCTTTCCGGCCCTCCTCCGCGCGGGGAGGGCCGAATCACTTAACGGCCCGTAACGGGGGACCCGCCATGTTTCGTTTCGCGTCATGCGCCCTGCTCGCCGCGGCGCTTTCGGCCTTCGGCTGCGACTCGCTCAACTTCACGAAGTCCTCTGAGCCGCAGAAGTCCGGGTCGGTCGGCGTCGCCGACTCCTCCGCGCGCGACGAGAACGTGCGGCTGAGGCAGCAACTCGACGCCGCCGAGGCCGAGAAGGCCCGGCTTGCGGATGAGAAGACGCGGATGGCGAAAGACCAAGTTGCGCTGGAGGGCCGCATCAGCGCGGCGGACCTGAACGCGAAGGAATGGCGGAAGAAGTACGAAGCCGCGAAGGAGGCGGTGCCCGCGGGCGGCGAGCAGGTTCCGCCCGAGCTGATGAAGGCGTTCATCGACCTCGCCCGCGCCGGCGGCCCGTGGGAAGTGGGCGAAGGCGGCACCCTCAAGGTCGGCTCCGACGTCCTTTTCGATTCCGGGCGGGCCGAACTCCGGGCCGCCGGCGAGAAGGCCCTCAAGGAGATCGCCCCCAGGCTCAAGGATATCCTCGCCGACAAGCGCGTCATCCTCGCCGTCGAGGGCCACACCGACAGCGAGCCGGTGAAACACTCCGCCGTCAATTTCAACGACAACCGTCACCTCTCGCTCATGCGCGCCTACTCGGCGGTGACCTGCCTCCAGGCTCTCGGCCTCCCGCCCGAATCGCTTCGCGCCGTGGGCCTCGGCGAGTTCCACCCCGTCGCCACGAACGACACCAAGGAAGGCCGCGCCCAGAACCGCCGCGTCGAACTCCGCCTCCTCAACGCCGACTCCCCGCAGGCCAAGGTCCCCTCCGAGCCCCCGCCCGCGCCGGTGAAGCCGGCGGCGAAGTGATTCTCCTGTCGTGCCTTTCTGTTGTCACCTCCACCTGCCAGGGGGAGGGGGGAGGGTACCGCGTGTTGCTTCTGTCCTCGTTGTTGTTCTCATCTTCGAGCCCCGTCAGGGGCGATTGGTGACAGCCTCGGGCGCAAGCCCGTGGAGTTGAGACGCGCCCCTGCGGTCCTCTCTCCCTTTTTCGAGAGCCCCCGCAGGGGGCGAGTGAATCGAGCGAGGCGGAGGGTTCAATCGCCCGCGTCGCGGGCTCCCAAAGAGGTGAGGGAAACCGCGTCCCGCGGAGCACCACGGGCTCGCGCCCGTGGCTGTAACCATACGCCCGCTGCGCGGGCTTGGAAGATAACTCGTCGATCAGGCAAGGCCGTGCTTCCGACTTCCCTCTTGCGCATCGCGCTCCCGCTCAGTAATCTTGTTTGAACGACAGCTATCCAACGAAAGGGCCACACCATGCCGGACAAATCTTATCACAGCATCTGTCGCTGGAGCTTCAACGCCGGGAAGGGCGGGTTCGTGCCGGCCGACATGCGCCCGGAGTGGTCGGCGAAGGAACTCGACACCGTCGGCATCATCGGCATCATCCGCGACCAGGTCCGCCCGCGCCTGCCGGATCATGTCAGCCTCGGCGTCGAACTCCACTATGACACCGAGGTGGATGAGAAGATCGCCGGCGAGGTCGCCGATGCGCTCGTCGACGCGAAGCTGCCGCTGGCGATGCTGACGCCCGGCGCGCACAGCCATTTCGCCTATGGCGGCATTGCGTCGCTGGACGCGAACGAGCGCGCGGCGGCGGGCGATTTCGGCGAGCGGACGCTGGAACTGGGATACGGCCCGTTGAAGCGCGCGTGGTCGAAGGACGCGAAGCTGGTGCCCACGTTCGTGCTGTGGAACGGATCGTTCGGCTACGATCTTGCGACGGTCGGCGTCCGGCGGATGTATCGGAATCTTCTCGAATCGGTCGAGCAGCTCTGCAAGTATGAAGCCGCGCTCGGCGGGAAGATGTTCATCGCGTTCGAGCCCAAGCCCAACGAAGGCCACCCGGCGATGCTGGTGCCCACGGTGGCGAGCGCCATCGCGTTCTGGATGCGCCTGGAGAAGGAGTTCGGCATCCCCACCGCGCGGAAGGGCGTCAACAAGGAGTTCGGACACTCCGAGATGGTCGGCCTCGACCCGGTGTATGACACGGTGGAGGAGATCGAATCGGGGATGTTGGTCCACATGCACCTGAACTCGCAGGGGTATTCCGACGGCATCGTGCTCGGCGGCCCGGGGAAGTTCGATATCGACCACGGCACGCGCGTCAACGGCATGAACGTGGCGATCGCGGGCCTCTTGCGCCAGGCGAAGTTCGGCCGCTGGAAGGGCCACGACATGCAGCCTCGCGCCTACGACAACGTCGACCAGGCCGTCGGCCGAGTCGTCCGCAGCGTGCTTTCGTGGGAAGCCTGCGCCAAAGCCGCCCGCGATCTCGACGAGAAGGCCCTCATGAACTCCCTCGGCCGCCGCGACACCGCAACGGCCGAAGACATGATGCGCGCCGCCGTCGCGGACGCCCAGAAGGAATTCGACCGCCTTCTCAAGGCGTAGCCCGCGCCCGCGCGAGCATCCGTCGCGTCCCGATGTCGCCGGTTTGCGCCCGTGGCGCCGTCTCGCCCGCAGCCCGTCTGAACTGCGGCGAATTCGGCGCTTTGTACCCTTCGAAGAAGAGCGGCCTGCCTTCAGACAAAGCGCCGGGAATGTCCTGAGCACGAGCGGCGCCTCCCCCTCCTGAACTGAAAGACACCCCGAAGCTGCCTCCGGGGAGTCAATTAACGCTCCCCCTAAACCGCAGGGATTTGCCAAATGAAGGCCGACCAGACCGTGCGCATTGCCGTACAGAAATAGCGCCATTTGGCTTATTTCGTGCGGATACGCGTGTTTTGAGGCAGCGATGAAAGAGGACAGATTGACTCATAATAGGACATCTTTTTGGCAAAATCGGAAAGATTTTCAGCGATTTTTCCGCGTTTTCAGAGCGCCAATGCGGTATTTGACATTTTGTCAACTAAAGATTGATTTGCCGCCGTCGGTAATACGGAGGCGCACGTCTTCTTCCGGCTTATCGAAGGGGAGCGGAGATGGAAAGGGAGCGAGTGATGTCCGGCGGGTCGAAGGGGGGCGAGGAGGATGCGACGTCCTCGGAGTGGCGGCTGCCCGAGATGCCGCGTGAGATCGGGGAGGTCCACCGCTGGATGAAGGAGCACCTGGGGCTGAACGTGCCGAGCCGGCGGATCTGTCCGGACCACGACGCGCCGATGGACTACATCGCGCACGCGTTCAAGCACAAGGCCCCCGGCGCGCTGGTCTGGGCCTGCCGCGGGGGAGGCAAGACGATGCTCGCCGCGGCGCTCACGGTGGCGGAGAGCCTCTCTACGCCGGGCCTCCAGACGCGGATACTCGGCGGCAGCCTGGCGCAATCAAGCTACATGTATGACTACGTATGCTCCATCCTGCGCCGGCCGCAGTTCAAGGACGCGCTCGGTTCCCTGACGCGGCAGCGGGCGACGTTCGCCAACGGCGCGGCGATCGAGATCCTGCCGCAGAGCGAGCGGACGGTGCGCGGAGTGCATGTGCCGCGGCTGAGGCTGGACGAGGTGGACGAGTTCAAGGACGGCGTCTTCGAGTCGTCGCTTTACCTGCCGCAGTCGATGAACGGCATCGACGCGCGGACGGATTTCCTGTCGACGATGCACCGGCCGTACGGGCTGATGGCGGAGTTGGTGGACGAGCACGAGAAGCGCGGGTTGACGCTCTTCAAGTGGTGCCTGTGGGAGATCATCGAGGCGTGCCGGGACCGCCGCTGCGACGGGTGCGTGCTGGAGAGGGACTGCGGCGGGAAGGCGAAGCTGGCGGACGGGTACTTCAGCGTGGACGACGCGATCGCGCGGAAGCGCCTCGTGAGCGACGAGTCGTGGCAGTCGGAGATGCTGTCGAAACGTCCGAGCCGCGAGGGGCTCTTCTACAAGACGTGGGACGAATCGGTTCACGTGCCGCGGGAGGCGATCGGCTACGACCCGATGTGCGAACTCTACCGCACGTTCGACTGGGGCGTGAACGGGCCGACCGTGTGCCTATGGATCCAGGTGGACGGGGACGGGCGCGTGCGCGTCATCGACGAGCTGTGGCAGGCGGGCATCGCCGTAAGCGACATGGCCGAAGGCGTGCGGCGCCGCGAGGAGGCGCGCGGCTACGGTCAGGTGCTGCAGAGCTACTGCGACCCGACGGGGCTGAGCTACATCATGGAGTTTGAGAAGTGCGGCATCCCGTGCCAGGGGCGTCGCGAGGACGGGGGGCTCGCGAACGTGCGCTTCGAGGGATTCGAGCTCGTCCGGCGCTACCTCAAGTGCGACGAATTCGGCCGGCCGAAGATGCTCGTCAGCCCGGTCTGCATGAACCTCCGTCGCGAGTTCCGCGGATATCGCTACCCTCAGACGCGCCCCGGCTTCAATCCGCCCGAGGAGCCCGCCAAGGTCGACGACCACGGCATGGACGCCCTGCGCTACTTCTTCACCTCCCGCTTCCTTCCGGACGACTGGCGGCTGGTGTGAAAAAAAGGGGCCAGGCCCCTTTTTTTAGTGCGAGATTTGGCTGATGAAGGCCG
>JBBIVY010000001.1:110663-114623 GCA_037439485.1 Planctomycetota bacterium
GAAAAAAAGGGGCCAGGCCCCTTTTTTTAGTGCGAGATTTGGCTGATGAAGGCCGAGGACGAGGTATTTTAGACTCTCACGTATGTGCTGAGGAAGGTGCCCATCAGTGAGGAAGGCGAGGGCGTCCGCGGGGCCGGAGGGTGGACTCGATGTGAAGCGCGGCGGCGGTGCGAATGACCCAGGGGCTTCTGCCGTAGGGGCAACCGCGGGCGGCGCAATTGCGGATCTCGTCGAGTTGCCGGCGCGGCTGGCCCGTGTTGACGACGGCGAGCCATTTCTCCGGCAGGCCCACGGGGCCGGGCACGATGGGCGGGCGGACCACATCCGGGGCCGACGCCGCAGGATAGAGGCTTGACCACGGCCAGTCCTCGGCGCGCTGGACCAGCCCGGCGCGGAGCGGATTGGCCACGACGTAGCGGGAGACCGTGAGGTAGTACTCGTTGCTCTCGACGGGGAAGCTCTTGTAGCGCCCGCGGTAGATATGGCCGAATCCGACCATCCCGTGCGCGGTCAGCCATCGCTGGGTGTGAGTCGTGGTCATCCAGTGCATGAATTCCGAGAGGAGGCGGCCCTCGGCGGGCCACAGCACCAGGTGCCAGTGATTGGGCATCACGGAATAGGCGAGGGTCCTCATGGGAACCCGGGCGTGGGCCTCGGCGAGCACGCTGAGGAATGCCCGATAATCGCCCGGCGACTCGAAGAGGGGCATCCGTCCGTTCGATCGATTGAGGACGTGATACACGACTCCGTTGAGTGCGTTGCGTTTCGGCCTCGGCATGTCCTTCCCTCCCGTCGTGAAACGGAGCATTGCCCTGACGCAAAGTACGCGTATAGTGCATTGTTCCGGCGAAATACGCAAGAATAAAAGGGGCCTGGCCCCTTTTTCTGTGTGAGCGGGCGAGCCTATAGGCCCAGCAGCCGTTCGGCGTTGCCGCCGAGGAAGGCGGCGAGGGCGGGGGAGTCCTGGAGCGCGGCGCGGGAGCGTTTGAGGAGGAGGTGCTGGGCGAGGATCGGGAAGTCGGTGCCGAAGAGGATCTTCCTCGGCACGAGCGCGGCGGCGAGGCGGAAGATGCGATCGTCGTAAAGGTAGCTCGACGCCGCCGAATCGTAGCAGACGTTCGTAAGCGTCTGGGCCACCTCGGGCATCATCTCGTAGAAAAGCGCCCCGCCGCCCCAGTGCGACGCGATGATCCGCGCCTCGGGGAATGCCGCCGCGAAGCGCACGAGGGCTTCGGGCGTTGCGGTGCCCTTGCCGGGATAATCGTGACCGACCGGCTCGCTGGCGTGGACGGTGACGACGAACTTCCGTTCGCCGGCGATCTCCATCACGGGGCGCATCAGTTTCGCGTCGTCGAGGCGGAATCCCTGGCCATCCGGGGCAATCTCGCCGATGCCTCGAAGCCCGAGGGGCGCCAGCCGCTCGATCTCCGCGCGCACGTCGACCGGATCGCGCGGGTCGACGACGGCGAACGGGAGCAGCCTGCCGCCGGATTTGGCCGCGGCCTCGACGACGTAATCGTTCGAGGCGCGCCGGAGGCCGGCATCGGTCCAGGGGAAGCCGAAGACCACCGAACGATCGACGCCGGATCGCTTCATCGACGAGATCACGTCCGTCGCCGCCGCCATGCGGCGCTTCGGGTTCGAGTAGAGCAGGCCGAAATAGCGGCACGTCCGCGCGAGCTTCTCGCGATCGGCCGCGAACTCCGGCGGAAACACGTGCGTGTGGCAATCGACGATCACGGGAACCTGCATGATGGGGAACGATGGCTTCCTCGAACGAATGATAGCGAAGCATCGCGAGACGGACAAGGGCAAAATGGCCGGGGCGATTGCAGGGGCGATTGGGCTTGCGCCGCCTCGAAACCCGCGGCTATAATGTCCGCGGCGGTCATCGGGAGCGCGCATGGTTCTGGAAGATGCGGGAACGCGGGGCGAAAATCCGACGCCGGGGCCGGCGCCGGCCGGGCTGGCGCTGACCTTCGCGACGCTTGCGCAATCGTCGGCGCCGGGGGCGAGAGAGCGGCTCTTCGCTTCGCTCGAAAGCCCCGACGCCCTTGTCCAGGCCGCGTCGGCGGGCGCCATCCTCCGTTACCTTCGCAGCGACGGGCTTCCGAGACTCATTGCCGCATTTCCCAGGCTTGCGCCCGGCGTCGCCGCCGAAATCGTCCGCCGTGTCGACGACTTCGCCCATGTCCTCCGCGAGACGCTCGTCTCGGGCGGCGCCGACGAGAAGCTGAGCGCGCTCGATATGGTCCGTCGCTCCGGCCGCGCGAAGCTCGCCTACCTGCTCGTCGACGCGCTCTCGGACGCCGATGCGCGCGTCGCGGAAAGCGCGCTCGAAGGTCTGGCGCGCATGGCCGAGGCCGTTCGACGCGAGTCGCGGAGCGCGAGAGAGGGCGCCGACGAGCCGCCGCGCTCGGAGATCGAGGCCAGGCGATTCGCGCTCCTCGACCCGGTCCTCGCTCACCTGCGGGACCTCTCCCGCCCGCAGCCGGACGGATTGCTGCTCCTCGCGATGGGCCTCGATCCGCGTGCGAACGACCTGCTTTTCAGCATCATGGACTCGCGGCAGGACCCCCGCGCCGAACGCATCGAGCGTCTCGCGCGGAACGCCGCGTCGCCGCACGTGATTTCGTTCCTCTACGATGCGCTCCGCGACCGGCGCGCCTCGGCGTTCGCGGCCGAGGTCTTTCAGTCGCGCCGCGACCTGCCGTTCGTCCGTGCGATGCTGGCGAGCGCGAGGTTCTTCGCCGATTCGCGGGTGCGCGAAAGCCTCCGCAACATCCGCTCCGTCGACACGCTGGCGACGCCCGACGGCGGCGCGCGGCGCGAGGTCTTCGGGAGCGGGCTTCTCGCCCTGCGTGCGGCGCACTTCATCGTGCTGTCGGGGGCGGCGGCGGCGGCCAAGCCGGCGCTGCTCGACGTGGCGGCATCGGCGGGGGGGCCGGGCTTTGTGAAATCGCTCGCGGAGACGACCGCTTCGGCGCTGAGGGCGGGGCGGCCGCCGGGGGAAATCTCCGCGGCGCTCGCGTATCTCGAAGGCGAGATCGGCCGGCGGGCCGCGCGCTCGCCGGGAGGCGGCGATGAGCCGCTCGCCCTCGAACTGGAATTCCCATGGGCGCACCCGGACGCCGCCTCGCTGCCGGCGGACGCGTTCACGCAGTTCTTCAACGCCTTCGACCGGCTCGACGACGCGACGAAGCGACTCGCAGCCGAGAACCTGCGGCGGCTTGACCCGTCGCACCTGGACCGGTTGCGGCAGGAGCTTGCGGGGCTCGATGCGGAAAGGCGGCTGCGGGCGGTGAAGGTGCTTGTGGCGCTGGGCGGGGAGGAGGCGCTGGAAGGCGCGCTGCTGACGCTCGCCTCGGACCCCGACCGGCACGTACGGGCGACGGTGGTGAAGGCGCTGGGCGTCCTCGAAGACGAGCCGGTGGCTCGGGCGCTTCTGGCCGCGGTGAACGATCCGGATCGGCGCGTTGTTGCGAACACGGTCGAGGCGATAGAGCAGATCGGCCGCGAGGAATTCGCCGGGCTCGTGCGAATCCTCGCGGGACATCCCAATAACCGCATCCGCGCCAACGCGATCAAGGCGCTCTGGACCCTGGGCGTCCGCGACGCCGCGTCGAGGCTCGATGCCATGCTGGCAGACCCCGACGAGATGATGCGCCTCAGCGCGACCTGGGTACTCGGCGAGGTCGATCACCCGCAGCGCATCGAGATGCTCCGCTCCGTCGCATCGACCGACCCGAGCGAGCGCGTGCGCGCCAAGGCGAAGTCGATCCTCGGAGAAGAAGCGTAACAGACGTTACAGGTCGCAGGTTGAAGGTCGCAGGTCGCGCAGGTTGAAGGTTAGTCGGCAGGCGGCATGCGCTGTTTCTTCATCCCTCTCCCTCCTCTAGGGGGAGAGGGTAGTACGCTGTCACATGACTCTTTGGCTGTGGCGGCTGTAAGGCCCGAAGG
>JBBIVY010000002.1:0-68383 GCA_037439485.1 Planctomycetota bacterium
CTCACAGATCGAATCTCACCACGGCGTCCCGCTCACCGGGACGCCGTGGCTTTGTTGGGTGATGATCGTGCTGGCGGGGACGTGCGCGGCGGCAATTTGAGCGGGGTTTGGTTCTCGGGATTCGTCCCATAGGAATACGCGTGGGGTCAAGGGACAGTTCGCGTCGTAAGACTTGGAGCGACATGGGCTTAGGGTGGTTCATGGCAACCCGGCCGGTGATAGGGGACCGGGATTAGCAGGATTATTCGTTCCATGCGGCAATTGTTGAGCGCTGGCCTCTTGCGCCCGAGCTAGGATCGTGGTAACATAACCTTGTCGAAGGGTGCATTCCCTCCTGAAGTGGCGAGTTCAGGGTTGGCGCACACGTTTCTCCATTCATTATTGAACGAGTTGTCGCGGTAGTCCTGCGGTGCGATCCATTCTACTGGGGCATTTTGGGGATCGGCACAGACATGGCAATAGATAATAAAGTACTAGGCATTATAGAGAATCTGACCCGAGGAACGACGGGCCTGACCAATCGTCGGGTTGTTCTCCTGGAATTTGCGCGGATAAACGGGTGGAGGCCGAGCGATACCGAGGACTATCCATTGGTATCCGACTTGGCTAACGCACATCTCGTGGTCGAACACGGTTTGGACAATAGCATAGTCATTTCATTCCTCAAGAGCGGGACACCCTACTCACACCTCGAACGATCAGACAAACTTCGCCTTCTGGCGTTGTCTTACAACAATCTGGTAGATTGGCATTTCTTCCCCGATTCGGAAGGCGTCCAATGGGCATTCAACCGCACCAACCCGCCGTCAGAAGGAAGGCTATCCGTTTACGATGACCCGGAGAGTTGGACGGCAAAGGCTTTTGAGAAGATCGTCGGGAGGAGACCAAGTCCTAACGTCAAGGCCCTTGACGATGCCCTGATAACCACGATTTCCGAATGGCGACGCAAGCTCGCGCAAGAACTCCAGAGCGAGAGGAAGACCGAGAGCCTTTCACTTCTGTTCAGTGCGATCCTCTTTGCAAGGGCGCTTGAGGACGCCGGAAGACTCCAAGGCCAACAAACGCCGACTGACCTGCTGACTGATCTTCTTGCATTACCCGGATCGGGGACATTCAGTTCGTGCATAGAGGCCGCTCTATCCAAGTTTGAATTACACGAGTATCCCGTTACCGTCTTGGGCGAGCAGAGACTTCTCAAGACTTTCGACATGCTGAACCGACAGACCCTCTATTCGTTGTTCTCGGATTTCTACCGAAATCAGAGTTATAGTCCGTACCGTTACGATTTCTCGGTAATGTCGAAGCACGCTCTCAGCCGCATCTATGAGAACTACGTTTCCCTGCTCCGGGAGAAAGAGCCGTCTCCCCAAATGCGATTTTTCCCCGATCTTCCTGATGAGGTGCGCAACAAGGCGTTGGGAGGAATATATACACCTCAGTACATCGCGCGCTTCTTCGCAAAGTTCTTGAAAGAGAATTACACGCCGCCACGATTCCGTTCTCTGAGAGTAGCTGACCCTGCTTGTGGTTCTGGAATATTCCCACGCACCTTGCTGGAACTTCAATGCGACCCCATCCAAGACATTGACGTTAAGCAAACAGCGAGTTCCGCATTTGGCAACGTATTGTGCATCGATGTAGACCCCAATGCTTGCCAAGCCACGCGGTTGTCTTTGGCTCTTCTTCACCTTGTATTGACGGGGCAGGTTCCCAAGAACCTTGATGTGGTCGAGAAGGAGACCATCCGCTATTACACGGCCCACAAGAATAGCCTAGCCGGCAAATTCGATGCTGTTATGGCCAATCCACCATACGTTAAGTGGGAGCGCTTGGACAGTGAGCTACGCACGAGATTCAAGACCTTCTTAGGAGCGCTGGGAGGCGGAAGAACCGATGCATATCAAGCCCATTTGGAGGTCGGACTCCAAATGGTCAAACCGGGTGGTTATGTTCTATATGTTCTTCCGCATGCATTTCTGATGAGCAATAACTCGGCGACTTTGCGCAAGCGGATCTCCGACCATTATTGGGTAAGGGTCATAGCCGATCTCTCTGAGATTCCCGTGTTCGATGTGGGATCCTACGTGATCCTCCTTGTTCTGCAGCGGCGGGTTGCGGACGCCAAGGAGACGCCTCGCGCAACAGTGGTGAAATGCAAGGAATTCGTGGGGCACGCACTGCAGGACGTTATAGAGAATCGACTTGTGGAAGATGAGTTCTACAGCGTTTACCAAGTTCCACAGGATGCCTTTAGGCATGCCGAGTGGACAATCCTTCCGCCTAAAGAGTTCTCGATTAGTTCGAAGGTCTCGAAGAAGAGTCCTTTGCACAAGTTCTTGGAGACCGCGGAGGGATTTATCACAGGAGCAGACGACGTTTTCATTCGCATTAGGTCCGATGTGCCCAATGATGAGGCAAGGATCTATAAGCCCTACTTGCCGGACCGGGAAATGGCTCGCTACGCCGTTCCCAAAGGGCTGAAGAAGGTTGTCTTTTACCCGTATGTGGATGGGAAGAAATTAGCCGTCGATCAACTCGAAAGCGAGTTCCCAAGGACTTGGCATTACCTGATGTCCAAGAAGAGGGAGCTGTCTAGGAGGGGCTCAGTTAGTACCTCGAATCCTTGGTGGTGTCCTGTCCGACCTCGTTCCCCAAAGACTATGCTTCGGCACAAGATCGTTAGTCCCCACTTGGTTGCCAAACCCAGGTTTGCCCTAGACCTGACCGGAGATATTCTTGTTTCCCGTAGTCCATTGATGTACGCCAAGTCAGTGGATAACGAGGATGCCGATTTGCGGTACTTCTTAGCGGTCATGAACTCACGGGTCTTCTTCTGGCAAATGATGAACCTTTCGCATAAGTACGCCAGGGGTTATCTAATGCTTGAGAAGAAGACTCTTGACCCTCTCCTTGTGCCAGATCCCAGCGATGTGCCAACATCTCGCATGGCGGAACTCTTGCAATTGGTGGATGAGCGCCTCGGCGGGGCTTTAGGTGTTGAGGACGATATCGATAAGATCGTGTCCGAATTATATGGGCTGACGGTGCCAGAGATGAAGGCATTGAACTTCTGGTAGGATTTCTATGCCAGTCCTTCTAGACATAGACAAGTTGCTGCATGGGCGCCTTCGTGCCGTCCAAGCAATGCTGAAGCCGTTGGCGCAGGCTGGTAGACCAATCCCGTGTGCCTTCGTTCCCACGCGCAAGGCAGAGATTTCCAAGATAATCTGCGCTCATGGCGGGGGCCATGTCGAGGACTACACCAACATCTGGTTTCCAACAAACGCCAGAGGAGTCCAAGCCCAGTACCACGAAGTCTGGTACCCGCGGGAGGAGGAAAGCGAATGGGTCCTGGAACGGGCCTATTTCAGCCTGCGGCGGACCTTCCTGGAGATTACCAAGATAGAGGAAATACTGTGTCTTCACAGCGACCCACTCTGTGCCGATCCTGAGCCCTTGGGTTCGTACAAGAGAGGGCCACACTTGCACGTGTCGCTTGCGCCAGCACCAATCGGAGATGCCCACTTTCCTCTCAACCTCCAGCAACTCAATGAAGTTCTAGCCTCGTGCGACAATCTGAGCGAATCATTGGCCCTCGCCATATGCGTTATCCAACATGAGATCATCGCCAAGCTATAGAGCCCCTCTCAGACCTATTCTGGTCTGGAGTAAGATGTACTGTGTGCCTTTTCCGTTGGCCGTAAGTCATTGGGAAGCAAGGAATTACTCTTTTCACAATGCGATTGACTAACGCGTTGGGTGTGGTATAATGCGGGTGCGGTTGTGTAACTGCGGGTTTGGGAGACCCTAATACAGAAGAGGAGACATCTGCTGCAAGTTGCGGGCATTCGCTCTTTGAAAACCCGGCGTCGCGAGGGCCTCGCGAAAAAAATCTATATATTGGGGCTATGTTGCGAAAATGCCCCCAACTAATAGACAAAATGTCGAGTCGCGCCCGAAACAGGGATAAGTTGGGAAAGTGAGAACCTGAAGCCGCGTTTTTGAGCCGATATCGAGGGTGCTTCGAGGAGATGAAGGCTTGGGGCTTGAGATCTGAGGCTTGAGGTACAACAAGAAGGATTTGCCGCCGGATTAGCGGCCGACGGCCGATCCGGTGGCGCCTTTCTGGAGGGCGTAGAGGTAGTTCTGGGAGACGAGGTAGAGGACGCCGTTGGCGACGGCGGGCGACGACACGAGGTCCTCGTTGCCGTTCGCGTCGGAGAGGACCTTCTTGGTCCTGCCCTGCGCGAGCACGAGGAGCCCGCGGCCATGGGTGGGGACGAAGACCTTGCCGTCGGCGGCGAGCGGCGAGCCCCAGATCTCGGCGGTGTCGTGGGACCAGCAGAGCTTGCCGGTCTCGGCGTCGAGGCACCAGACCGTGCCCGAGGCGTCGGCGGTGTAGAGAAGCCCGTCGGCGATGGCGGGGGTTGACGAGGTGGAGCGAATCTTGTCGAACGCCCAGACGAGGCCCGTGCGCGAGACGTCGCCCGACTTCGTGGCGTCGATGCAGACGAGCCGGCCTGCGCCCGCGCGGCGGCCGCTCTTGATGAGGTCGTTGCCGATGGACATATACACGCGGTTATTATAGAACACCGGCGTGCCGATCGCCTCGGCCTGGTCGAGCTTCTTGTCGAAGAACCCCGGCGAGTAGTTGGCCGGGTCGAGCGGGTTGAACTTCCACGCGACCTTCAGCGCGCCGGGGCCGCCGTCGGGACCGGGGGCGAAATCCGCCTCGAACGCCCAGCACGTGCCGTTGCCCGCGCCGAAGATGATGAGGTCCTTCCCGTTCACCCGCGCCAGCGTCGGCGACGCGTGGACCCCGTGGAAGGCGGCGCGGAAGAGCCCTTCCTTTTCCAGGGCGAGCAGCTTTCCGGTGTTCTTGTCGAGCACGATGAGGTCGGGAGAGTCCTGTATCTTGCGGCCGTTCGACTTCTCCCACGCGTTGATGGGGATCTGCGAGCCGTCGGAGTGGATGCCGAAGACCGAGCCGGTGTTGACGTAAAGATAATCGCCGCGGACGAGCGGGGCCTGGTTGAGCGCGTTGTAGCACCAGGCATTGGCCTCGTGCAGCAGGTCGAACCGCCAGAGGATGTCGGCGTCGAGCGCGCCGGGCGCGGCGGGAGTCCCCGCGGTCCACTCCAGCACGCGTCGGCCGTCGGGGCCGATCTCGCTCTTGACGAGCTTGCGGCCCGTGGCGTAATATCCGGCCTCGTCGGTGAACGGGCCCTTATTGCCCGCGGCGAGGCCTTCGGTGGAGAGGCACAGGATGTCGCCGTTGTGGTTTGCGAGCCAGAGCTTGCCGTCCTCGATCGCGGGGGTGCAGGTGACTCCGAAGGAGCGGTTGAGCGCGCCGGTGAGGTAGGGCGAGCGCATCCGCCAGAGGAGCTTGCCGTCGGATTCGCGGAAACACCAGAGCGCGGCGACGGTGTCGTTGCGCGAGAAGGCATCCTCGGCGCCCCCGAGG
Source organism: Planctomycetota bacterium (assembly GCA_037439485.1). Classification (GTDB taxonomy): domain Bacteria; phylum Planctomycetota; class DG-23; order DATKVD01; family DATKVD01; genus JBBIVY01. The sequence goes on from JBBIVY010000002.1 coordinate 5,465, forward strand.
AAGACCTTGCCGCCCGAGATGACGGGGCTGCCGTAGGCGCCCGTGCCCAACTTGACGGCCCACTTCACGTTGGCGAGGTTCGTCGTCTTGCGGCTCGACGCCTCGTCGAATCGGTCGGGCAGGCCCTTCTCGTCACTCGCCATGTTGCGATCCGGCCGCCCGCACCACATGGGCCAGTCTCCGGCCCAGGCCGAGGCGGCAAGGAAGATCGACGTCGCGGTGATGAGGGGGATGAGGAATCGCATCATGTCTCCTGGAATCTCGGGCGCTCGATGCCCCTATAATATAAGTGGTTGCGGCGAAAAGTCCACTGAACAAGGCCGGGAAATGCGGCGATAGCGGCGCACGGCGGCAGGAACTCGTGGCAACCCGTGGCAACCTATGGCAACCCGCTCGCGCTCAAAACACATGAAATACCGCGACACAGCGGCTCAACCTATGGTGCAGAAAGTTGGGTGGTCCGGCTTGAAGGTTGCGCGAAGGGTGGTAGAATAATGTGCGGCGGATGATTTTCTCTCCCGAAAGGAACGGGGTTGGCGAAGACATTCCGGCTGGCGACGACGCAGGTGGATTTCGGGTGGTCCGACGCAGGCCACAACGTGAATCCCTACAGCGAGCAGTTCGATCCCGCCGCGGTCCCGGCGCACATCGAATCGAACATCCGGACGCAGCTTGCCCTTTTCGAGGAGGCCGGCCGCAATCACGCGGACATCGTCGTGGGCGCCGAGGACATGCAGCGGCTGGGGCATTTCGGCGGGAACCTCGACCATCCGAAGCCGTTCCTCGATCTCGTCGAGCCGATCCCCGGCCCGACCTCGAAGCGCGTTGCGGCCGTCGCGCGGAAATATCGGATGTATATCGTCGCGTGCTATCCCGAGAGGAACGGGAAGAAGTATCACAACACCGGCGTCCTCTTCGGCCGCGACGGGAAGATCCTCGGCAAGTATCGCAAGGTGCAGCTTCCCGGCGACGAGTCGTGGGGCTATACGCCCGGCGACGACTTCCCCGTCTTCAAGACCGAGCTCGGCAACGTCGGCATCTGCATCTGCTACGACATGATGTTCCCGGAGCCGATGCGCTGCCTCGCCCTGAACGGCGCCGACCTCATCGCGCACCCGACGATGGGCTATGGCTGGACGGAGAAGGCCGGCGAGTCGACGATCATCTCCCGCGCGATCGACAACGGCGTCACCATCATCGTCTCCTGCTCGAAGCGAAGCCAGGTGGTGAATTTCTGGGGCGACATCCTCTGCGACGCGGGCCGCCGGCGGAACGTGGTCGTTACCGCCGACTGGGACCCGAACTCACGGATGGAGCAGCCCGCGAACCACTACGGCGCCGTCATGACGGGCCTTGCCGACGTCCGCGAGCGATGGACGAAGGAGCGCCTCGCGAAGAAGTTCAAGGTCATCGCCTCGCCGAATCCGCCGCTCCTGGCGCGGTATTCGAAGAGGTTGCCGCCTCGCACCGCGGCCGAGAAGCGCGCCGTGTATGAGGTGATCCGCGACGAAGCCCGGCGCATCGCCCGCGGGGAGGCGCCGAAGATGACGTGGGGGTGAGAGGGAGGACGAGAAGAAGAACGGGACGCTCAGACGACGGCGCCTCCGTTCTGAGTCTCATCGTCTCGGTGTCCTGTCGGAGCGTCCTTATGTCAGTGTCCTGTTCAAGGTAAGGAGTGACGTGTGTCGGAGATCAGGAAGATCGCGCGGTTCCGGACGAAGGAAGGCAAGACTTACTACGGTCTCTTGAAGGACGAGACGCACCTCGTCGTGCTGGACGGCTCCGTCTACGGCGGCTGGAAGGCCGCGGGGAAGACGTTCCGGCTGAAGGAGGTGACGCTGCTGGCGCCGGTGGACCCGGGCGACATCGTCGCCATCGGGGTGAACTACAGGAGCCACGCCGCCGAGACCGGCCACGAGGCGCCCGAGCGGCCGATCATCTTCCTCAAGGCCTCCACGTCGGTCATCGGGCCGAACGAGCCGATCGTGCTGCCGCACATGATTCCCGACTGCGTGGACTATGAGGCGGAACTGGCGGTCATCATCGGCAAGACGGCGAAGAACGTGCCGGAGGAGCGCTCGCTCGATTACGTGCTGGGCTACACCTGCGGCAACGACGTCTCCGCGCGCGACGCGCAGTGGAAGCTCGACAAGCAGTGGGCCCGCGCGAAATCGTGCGACACCTTCTGCCCGTTGGGGCCGTGGATCGTGCAGGGGCTGGAGCCTGACGACCTCAATATCCGCCTGCGCCTCAACGGCAGCGTCATGCAGGACTCGAACACGAAGAACATGATCTTCGGCGTGCGCAAGCTCGTCAGCTACATCTCGCACAACAAGACCCTCAAGCCCGGCGACGTCATCATGACCGGCACGCCCGAAGGCGTCGGTGGCGCCCGCACCCCGCAGGTCTTCCTCAAGCCGGGCGACGCCGTCGAGGTCGAAATCGACGGCATCGGCACCTTGAAGAATCCCGTGCGCGCCGAACACGTGTGAGCTTCACCTTGTCCTCCCCTCTCCCCCTTTAGGGGGAGAGGGGCAGGGTGAGGAGGCCGTCCCCGAAAGACCCCTCCATGAAGCCGTTCAGCCTCTTAGTGAAACCCGTGAGTTTCGACTGCAACCTCCGCTGCCGGTATTGCTTCTACCTGCGTGCCCAGGAGGTCTACGGTGCCGGGCGGCACATCATGCCGGACACGGTGCTCGAAGAGATGATCCGGCAGCTCATGGGATACGGCTTCCGCGAGAGCGTCTTCGGCTGGCAGGGAGGCGAGCCGACGCTGGCGGGGCTCAACTTCTTCAGGCGTATCTGCGATCTCCAGCGGAAGCACGGCCGCTCCGGCCAGATCGTCGGCAACGGCCTCCAGACCAACGCGACGCTCATCGATGCGGACTGGGCGAAGTTCCTCGCGCGCTTCAACTGGCTCGTCGGCGTCTCGCTCGACGGGCCCAGGGAGATCCACAATCAGTTCCGCCGGAAGGCCGGCGGCTCCGAGACGCTCCACCTCGTCCTCCGCGGCCTGAAACACCTCCAGGAGGCGGGCGTCGCCGTCAATGCGCTGGTGCTCGTCAGCCAGGCCAACGTGAAGAAGGCCGCGCTCGTCTACCGGTTCCTCCGCGACCAGAAGCTCGACTACCTCCAGTTCATCCCGTGCGTGGAGAACGATCCCGCGACCGGCAAGTCGGCCGATTTCGCAATCTCCGGCGAGGAATACGGCGCCTTCATGCTCGAACTCTTCGAGGCGTGGAAGCCCGACGCGGGCAAGGTTTCGGTGCGCGACTTCGACGCGATCCGGCGGTGCCTCATCGACGGCAACCACGACATTTGCACGATGGGGCCGTGTTGCGACAACTATCTCCTCGTCGAGCATACCGGCGACGTCTACCCGTGCGATTTCTTCATGCGCCCCGACTGGCTCCTCGGGAATCTCATGGCAAAGCCGCTTGCCGAGATTTATCATTCTCCGCGTTACAGGGAGTTCGGCGCCATCAAGGGCGCACATCTCGCCGCCTGCGACGGCTGTCCCTGGCTCCAGCTCTGCCACGGCGGCTGCATGAAAGACCGCGAGGTCTCCGGCGATTCGTCGCGGGTCGCCGCGTCTCTCTGCGCCGGGTGGAAGATGTTTCTGCCGGTCGCGGTGCCGTATTTCAGGGGATTGGACGCGGTGCGGAAGCTGCCGACGGGGCAAGGTCCGTCTGGATAACCCCCGCTCGGCTGCGAATATCACGTTGTCATTCTGAATCCCGATTCATCGGGATGAAGAATCTGCCCGGTCTTGTGGGAGGCCCAGTTATTGGGGGCAGATCCTTCGCTTCGCTCAGGATGACAGCCCGGATAGGCTGTTAGTCGGGAGACATTGGGGATGCAGATACTGGCATGGCTCGGGGCCGTCGTCGTGCTGAGTGTTGGCGGCGCATTGTTGCTCAAGATGGCGATCCTCAGGGCGGTCCGGCACACGGTGGGCGGCGGGTTGTGGATGGGGCTCGCCGTGGAAGTCTTCGTGGGCATGTCGAGTTCCCTTCTTGCCCTGCATATGGGGACTGGCCGGGCGGCGGTGCTGGTTTGCTTTATAGTCTTTGCCGCACGGGTGAACTTCGTAGTCGTGCGGGGCATCAAGGAATCCCAAGGGCGTGCGAACGCAAGCGCAAGGGATTTCGTAACCGCCGGCCTGCTCTCGTTGCCTCTGCCCGCGTGTGTCTTTGGAGCGCTCTTGATTCTGGGGCGGTTCTTCCCGCTGGCGATCTGACAGGAAAAACAGTTTCTTCTCGTCTGAGGAGAGGAGCAACCGACATGGCGAAGGTGCCCGAAGTGAAGCTTCACCGTCGCGTCGAGCGCATCCGCGCGAAGAAGCACGTCTACTCCGTCTCGGTCGGCGGCACGCGGAATCCCGAGAATCACTCCATCGTCATCGAGAACGCCGGGCGGACGTACGTCGATAACCCGCGCGTGCGCGCGAACGGCAAGTCCGACTGGTTCGACGCCGAGACGATGATCGCCGACACGGTCAAGGGCTTCCGCACCGATGCCGAGAAGGCCATCGCCCTCTGCTATCTTTTCGAGGGCACACGCTTTCAGCGCGCGAACGCCGACCGGCACTCCGTCAACCCCGTCGTCCTGCTCGGCTCCTACGGCTACGGCATCTGCGGCAACTCCGCGGCGGCGCAGTCGGCCCTGGCGGCGAAGGCGGGGCTGAGGTCGCGCTATTGGGAGATCAACCACCACACGATCACCGAGGTCTTTTTCGACGGCGGCTGGCACATGATGGACGCGAACGTGCCGGTCTTTTACCTCAAGCGCGATAACTGGACCATCGCGTCGCTGGCCGACCTGGAAGACGACCCCGACCTCGTCGGCCGCACGTCGCTTGGCGCGGGCCGGAGCCTCGCCTTGCACCAGTCGTGGTACTCGACGAAGGAATATCACCGCGCTTATCCGACGCAGGACGCGAACGCCATGGCCGATCACAAGCTGGCCTTCGTCCTCAAGCCGTTCGAGCGGTTCGAGCGATACTGGACGCCCGTCGCCTTCAAGTACCACGACCAGGCCAATAACCCCGCCGCGCCCAGGCGCTACGCCAACGGGCGGTTCGTCTATGAGCCTGACCTCGCGAAGGCCGACCCGCTCGATTGGCTGCGCAAGCCGCACGCCTTCGCGCAGAACCTCGCGTGGGCGAAGGGCCAAAGTCCCGCGCTCCGCGTGGACAAGGGGCAGATCCCCGTCTGGGATCTCGCGTCGCACCTCGTCTACGACGTGCGCTCAGGCTACTCCATCGTCGGCGGCCGTCTCGCGATCCGCGGCCGAAAGACCGGCGAGGGCGAGTTCAACGAACTCTCCGTCCGCGTCATCCCCTACGGCACCCAGCGCGAGGGGAAGCTCCTCTACCAGGCCGTCGGCTCCGGCGAGATCGTCGCGGAGATCGACCTCGCGCCGGGCATTCAGCCCTGGGGCAACGAGGGGTGCTATTTCTATGAGGTCGTCGTCGGGATGCAGGCGAACGGCATTGCGGGCAACGTTACCGGGCTGGACGCGCTCCGGCTTGAAAGCGACGTGCAGGTGGCGCCCGAGGCGCTGCCGGCGCTGACTGTGGGCGACAACGAGATTGTCTACACCGACGAATCCGCAGGCGCCCGCGACGTGCGCATCGTCCACGTCTGGCGCGAGCGTTCCGGCGGGGAGCCGCCGCAGGCGCCGGTGGGGCTGACGCCTTCGAAGAAAGAGAAGGTTGATGCGTTTGCCCCGGTCCTCGAATGGAAGCAGCCCGAGGGGACCGAGCGGATCGCCGATTACCAGATACTCGTCTCGCGCTGGCCGCACTGCCGGTTGCCGCACTGCGCGAACCTCTACGGGAGCACGGGCAAATCGGTGACGCACTTCACCGTCACCGGCAACTGGCTCATTCCCGGCAAGGCATGGTTCTGGAAGGTCCGCGCGAAGGACAAGGCCGGAGATTGGGGGCCGTGGTCGGCGATCGCTTCTTTCCGGACGTGATCTTCTTCTTGTAGGGGGGGACCTATGTGTCCCCCCGTGTTTCTTCTTCTCGAAAAGAGGAAGCGCGGGGCGACACCCATGTCGTCCCCTGCAAAGACAGACAGGACCTCTCATATGCGATGGGCCATAATCCTCGCCGGCGTCTTTCTTGCCGGCAATGCCACAGCGGATACGCTCCCACTGACGGTCGACTTCGGCGGCGTCGAGACGACGGGGCCGCAGTTCGTGAAAGGGGGGATCCCGTTCGCGAAGGGCGCGCTCAAGTCCGCGGCGAATGCGCGTGTCCTCGAAGGCGGCGCCGAAATCCCGTCGCAGGGCCGCGTCCTGGCGACCTGGCCGGACGGCTCGGTGAAGTGGCTCCTCCTCGACTTCGCCGCCGATGCGAAGAAGGCGTATTCCCTCGACTTCGGCCCCGCCGTTGCTCGAAAGGACTTCCCCTTCGTCATTTCCGGCGCCGGCGATGAAGGCGCCACGGTTGACACCGGCGTCGTGAAGTTCATCGTTCGCAAGTCGGGCTCAGGCTTCATCGACGAACTCTGGTTCGATGCGAACGGCGACGGCAATTACTCGGACGACGAGCATCTTGTCGCTCCCGCGGCGGAAGGCGTCCAGCGCAATTTCCTGAACTACGTCCACGTCGAGAAGCCCGAGGATTTCCCCGCCGATTCGCGCTTCGCGAAGGGGACGCTCGACCGCTCGCGCGTGAAGGTCGATGAGCTCACCGTTGAGGAATCCGGCCCCGTCCGCGCCTCGGTGCGCATCCGCGGGCATTACCTCTATGACCTCGTGGGCACCACGGCGCAGAATCCGCCGCGCAAGGAGAACCAGTTCACCGTGCGCATTCACGCGTGGAAGGGCTCGGGCCTCATCCGCGCGGAGCATTCGTTCGTCTTCGAGGGCGACCCGGACCACGATTTCGTCCGCACGATGGGCCTCGCGCTCGATTCGAAGTCCCTCGCCGGCCCCGCCGGGACGATCGACGCGCTCTACCAGTCTTCGTCCGACAATTACGAGTTCTACCAGGCGAAGGCCGGCAAGGTCGACTCGACCGAACGCTGGCTCGGCGAGGCCGGGACGCTCTCGGCGGCGCCGAACGGCTGGGGCGTGACGGTGGGCATTCGGCATACGCGCGAGCTTTATCCGAAGGCGATGCGCATCGACCGCGAGGCCGGGCGCGTCGTCGCGTATCTCTATCCGCCCGAAGCGCGGCCGCTCGACATGCGCCGCTACGCCCGCAAGGAATACGGCGTCGGCGAAGGCAACGCCTATGACACGGAGCCCGGTCGCGAATACACGGAACTGGCGGGATTCAGCCGCTCCTGCTCGCGCGGCGTCGGCCGGTCGCATGATGTTTATTTTGCCTTCTACGCGAAGGGCGCCGACAAGTCCGCCGCCGAGGCGATTCGCGTCGCCGACCGCGGCGCCGTCGTCCGCGCGGGCCTCGACGCGATGGCGAAGACGGAGGCGCTCGGGCCGTATGCCCTTTTCAAGGGAGGTCCTTACGACGACGTGGAGAAGAGCGCGCTCAAAACGCTCGATTATTCGCTCGACGCGCAGGAGCGGTTCAAGTGGTTCGGCTTCTTCGACTTCGGCGACCAGCAGTCGCGGTTCAACTACCAGCGCACGGGCCGGTGGGAGTCGGACTGGGGCCGCTGGGGCTGGGGCAATAACGACGGCATCGGCCGCTACTCGCTCGCCTTCGCGAATGCGTATCTGGCGACCGGCGAGCGGAAGTACTTCGACGCCTTGGAGGCCGCCTCGCGGCACACCGCCGAGGTGGATGTCCTTCACACCGACACGATCGTACAGGAGACCGACGCCATCCGCGTGCGCGGGCTTTCGCATCGCCATGGCGTGCAGCACTGGAGCGAGCCTTACATCGGGCTCAGGGGGTCAAGCTGCATCGGCTGGCGCGTCTGCTATTATCTCACGGGCGAAGAGCGATTCCGCGACGTGCTCGAAGAGGTGGTCGATTGCGCGATGCGCGATTACTACGCGAACTCCGGCCCGGCGACCTCGTTCGACGGCGGCGGCTCGGCGGCGATGGCGCTCCTCACGATGTGGGAGATCACGGGCGACGCGAAGTATCGCGATAAGCTCAAGGCGAAGATGGAGACAACCCCGGCGCCCGATAACGCCTGGCACGCGGGGCTTTCCGTGGCGATGGGCTTTCACGAGGCGGCGCTTCAATACCACGCGCTCACCGGCGATGCGAAGGCGCTGGAGCATCTCGTCAAGGCGGCCGACTTCACGCTGGCGACCGTTCCCAAGCCGGGGCAGGCCTGGCCCTTCTCTCAGGTCCGCACGCTCGCCGAGGCCTGGCGCGTCACCGGCGACGAGAAGTACCGCCGACATGACGTGAAGCTGCTCGATGAGTACCGCCAGGCCCTCGCCGCCGACCCGCGCGTGAGGATGGAACGCGACCCGTGGCCCGGCTTCGGCTTCGCGTTCGAGATCGAGAACTCCGCGTTCAAGGACATCCTCGCGCTGCCCTATGCGCTCTGGGCGTTCGAGGGGGCTCGGCCATGAGAACGACGGCGCTCATCCTGTTGCTGCTGCTCGCCGCTGTGCTCGTTTCCGCGGCGGAGCCCGATCTTCAGCCGTCGCTTGCCGTCTTCAAGCCCGCGAAGGACGACGACGCGATACGCGAGAACGCGGCGGTCGGCGAGGTGGTTCCGGTGCCCGTGAAGCGGGGCGAAACGAAGGGCGAGTTCGCGTCGCCCGAGGCCGCGGCCGACTACGAAATCATCCTCACGCATCCGCAGCCCTCCCGGACGGCGGTCGAGTACCGCCTCACGTGGAAGGGCAAGCCGGACGCGCTTATCGCCTCGCACGGAATCCGCATTCCGTTCGCGTTCGGCCCGGACCTGAAGAAGGCGAAGGTCGTCGTGGGCGCGCCGGGCCGGCCGAGAGGCGAGGTCTGGTGGGTGGACCAGAACGACATGTGGCACGTCTACTGGATGCTCTCCGACCGGAAGGAACGCTGGCCGCTCTGGCGGCTCGGCGGCCTCTTGCAGGAATCTCCCGACCGCTTCGTCATCTGGAAGTCGAACCGCGCGGATACTCCCCCGATGGTCCTCGACCAGGGGCTCGCCGCGCCGGGGTGGGTCGATGTGTCCGACGCGAACCACGGCCTGACGGTGATCTGGGACGAGATGCCGAAGCGCGCGCCCTGCGCCATCGAGGTGAAGGCTTCTGTGGGACAGACATTCCTGTCTGTCCCGAATGGACAGGCAAGAATGCCTGTCCCCCAAGGGGCAATCGAGGTCTGGTTCCATCCGCTTTCCTCGGCACCCGCGACGGCGGAGTCGCTCGGGTATGCCCCTGGCAAGGCGGTCTCGTGGAAGTTCACGCTCGTCACGCACGACGATGTCTTTCCGGCGATCCGCAGGCAGGAGGTCGCGCGGCCCGTTTACACGCAGCTTCTGAAGCTCATCGACGAGCAGAAACTCTGGCAATACGTCGCGATGAACTACCTCGTCCCCATCGGCGGCGACCTCGACGCGCGCATCCGCATGGCGATCGACACGGGCATCCAGCCGAGCGAGATCCTCGCGTATTTCGACACAGGCAACACGTGGAAGATGCAGCTCCTCTTGAAGGCCGTCGGCGCACCGTACGCCAAGGACCACGACGCCAACGTCAAGGCCGTCCTCGACTGGTGCGCGGCCAAGAAACCGTAGGGGCATCCCGACTCGTCGGGACCGTGCCCCCACAGGAAACGGCGAGGTATCCGGAAGTTCCCTATGGGTGCGCCGGGATTCGCAGGGCAGACTACTTGGAGGCGACGAGCAACGGCGGGCAACGCTTTCCAAAGGAGTGAGCCATGAAACGCAGGGTCGAGGCGCACAAGCTCTTCACGTCGCACCCGGGGCATTCGCATCACCTGTGCGAACTGGTGGCGAAGCGAAACATGGATCAGGTGGCGACGCTTGCGAAGGGCGCAAAGTTCATCTGCCACATCTGCGGCCGCGCGGCCGCGAAAAAGGACAACCTCTGCGAGCCGGTCGAGATCTGATCGCTTCTTCTTGTCATCTCCTGTACATGGCCACGCAGCACGACATCGACGACGCCTTGATCCCGAGGTCGTTCAGGCTTCTCGACCGGAAGATCGACGAGGACCGTTGCGATCACTACGGGCGGGTCTTCATCGAGAAGGACCTCCGCTGGGCCGAGTCGCCGATGGAGCAGCCGCTCGAAGAGAAGGACAGGAAGGGTCTGCTGGCCGACGATGCGCCGCTTCAGGCGGAGGCGAAGGAGACGATCGACCGCGCGCGGCAGGCGCTGGAGACCTTCCGCCGGTTCGCCAACAAGGCGAAGCGTAATTCCTTCGACGCGCATTTCTGGGAGCTTGCCGCCGAGGAGACGGTCTTCCGCGTGGAACTCTTCGAGGCGATGCGCCGGGTGTATCTTGCGAAGAAGGAGGGCCGCGCCCCCGACGCCCAGCTCAAGCGCCTTGTCCAGCGCACCGTCGAAGAAGGCGACGCCCTCTACAACCGCTCGCGAATGCTCTGGGCCAAGCTCCTGCCGCCCCTCACCCTCGACGAGGAGATCCTCACCCGCTGGGGCGAGCCGAAGGCGTATCTCGCCGCCGCGCTGTGACGGAGTGCTTCGCCTCTTCTTCACACCTCCCCCTTCGGGGGAGAGGGCTCTATGGCCTCTTCGTGTGCGCGGCCCCATCGTTCGTGCCGGGCAGGGACGCACCTGCTAAGACGGAGAAGACCGTCCCAGACAGCGGGACAGTCCCCTGAAGCAGCGCAGTCCCCCAAGCAGCAGCGGGTCAGCGCCCGGCGAGCTTGCGCTGGACTTCGCCGGCGAGGTCGTAGAGCGCGCGGCTGCGGTCTTGCCAGCCGCTGCCGAGGTACCACCCTCCGCCGGCGTAGGAGGGGGAGTAGCACCAGCAGACCGGCATCGACGCGTAGTCGGTCCACGAGCCCGAGAGCGCGAGCGTGTTGACGCCGCGGAGCATGGCGAGGGTGCGCTCGTCGAGCAGCTTCTGCGCGCGCGCGGCGAGGTCGAGGTGGATGAGACCTTCGTGGGTGCCACGGACCCGACAGGGCGGGGCCGACAGATTCTCCAGAAGGCGCTGGTGGTGGTCGCCGTGGAGAAAGACGGCGATGGCATCGGGCGCATCCGCCTGCGCCGCGTCGAGGACGGCTCCGCTGGAAACCTGGCGTTGTTTGTGACCGAATCGATTGAGCCGGGAAGCGCGCTCGTCACCGACGATTGGCGGGGTTATTCCGGATTGGACGCCTACCGCCGAGAAATCCGGCAAATCCGGCACAGCGGCAAGACCGCCTCCGAACTGCTGCCCCGGGTGCATCGGGTGGTGTCGCTGCTGAAACGGTGGCTGATGGGGACGCATCAGGGCGCTGTCAGTCGCGAGCACTTGGACTATTACCTCGACGAGTTTGCTTTCCGCTTCAACCGTCGTACCTCGGCGTCCCGGGGAAAACTGTTCTACCGACTGATGCAGAACGCCGTGAGGGTGCCCGCCGTGCCCTACCGTGCAATAAAGAGGCAGGTCCGGGGACGAAAACCCAAAAACCACAATCCGTAGCGGGTTGTGGAGTCAAGTGGATACCCCGCTTGCCCCTATTCTTGTGCTTGACATGATCATTCTCCCACCGAGATCCTTGTCATTGTCAGTACCTATACCACGTAGACACTACGATAGAAGGCAAAAATTAAAGTGTTTTTGTGCTTGACAGCTCGCCAGCGACGCTTAAACTTTTTAATGCCACAGCGAGGAATTGTCAATGATATTTGCGCAAGAAATCATCGTCCAACAGTAACGGGCAGCCTTGGACGGCGTGTTGGGTATGAGGAAAGAGGAGGCGGTGGATAACCACGCGCTTCAGACCCTTGGCATCGCAAGGAAGAACGGAGTCGTAACAGGGTACCGAAAGGGGCATGTCATGCGAAACATGAGGAGTGTCTTTGTCACGGTGGCTGCATTCTTCGCGTTCATTGCCTTGGGATATGCTTGGGCAGTGGCAGACTGCAATGATTGCTCTGGAAACCAAAACGCAGGAGACCCCGTCTTCCTCTCGATGGACCACCGCGATCCGCGAGGGCTCCTCGCCGAACGACAGTCGCTACGACCCGGAAAGGCCGTCACGAAATCCGCGGCGGCGGTTTTGGCTCAATCCCGACTCAGTTCTTTCCTGCTTACTGCTAAAGAGGCGGTAGCCTTCCTCGATCGCATGAGCAAGGCATGTCCTATTAGACAAGACAAGATGGCCATAGAGGATCTCCGCAAGTACCAGGTGGACCAAGCTCCGCTTCCGCCGGAGGCGGAGGCATCCCGGCAGGCAATTTATTTCGGACTCGAAGGGGCCCTCGGTAAGGTCCTCTCATCTGACGGGGTTGAGGCGACGGACCGTGTAAAGGCAGGCGAGTTTGCGTGCGTGCTCGCCTGTGAGCTCGGCGATGACATCCTGGCAAGACAATTGGTTTCAAGAATTGCGAGTATTGCGCGCGACGCTCAAGGAAACGAGCAGGCAGCGGCCTCCTTGTACGGCATCGCGAAAAAGTTGGCGACAGTTCATCCGGAAACGGCCATTGACGTTCTAAGCCGAGCCGCAGAGATGGGTGGAAGGTCGGAGCAGGCAGCCAGGGCGCTGAGGCTCCAGGGCGAGTTTGCATTCCGGCAGCAGCATTACCTGGATGCCGCGCGGTTGTTCGGCGATGCCCTTGCGATTTACCCGGAAGGAGATGAGCGGTGTGCGGTTCTTTATGAGTCGGTGGAAGCCAGGATGATGACTTCCTCGCTGGTCGCCGACTACGATTCGCTGATCCCGGACCTCATGACAATCGTCGAGAAGGCCTCCTCTGGGGAGCAGAAGGCTCGGGCGCTTAACTTTGCCGGGTTCCTTATGCGCGTGCAGGGCAAGTCACAAGAAGCCGCGAAACTGTATGAACAGATCGTGGAGCAGTATCCTAAGAGCAGCTATGCGAAGTCGGCGAAGGGGTATGTTGGCGTCCAGACCAGTACGGGCAATAACAGCAGGTAATCGAGGAACTAGCCATGAACCGAAGGCAGCTCTTCACGATCCCGGCACTCGTTTTCTGCGCCCTCCTGTTTGGTTCGGTTCTCTCGCATGTGTGCGCAATCGAGTATATGTATCTCCCCGTTGGGACGCCCCATGTGTTTGCGGCTGACTTTGATTGCGTGGGGGATGATGGGAATGGCAACTTGTGCCACTACGTCTGGGAGACAGCGGGAGGCGGCGACGACCCAGGCAATGTCAATCAGGTTGAACTCCAATGGGGTGAATCAGGCGACAACAAGCACGTATACGTTGTCTGCATCCTGGCAGGCGGGCAGGTGCTCAACAAGTGCGATCAGTGGTATGTAACCGTCTGCGCGGTGGACTCCTTGTCTGTCCAAAACGCCACCGAGGAGAACGGCAATCCGGGCAAGTTTGTGACTCCAATTGCGGCAGCGGGCGACGTGGTTATTACGGCAACCCTTACTCCGGATGTCCAAGCCGGGGTACTTCCTGCCGGCTTTGTTACATGGACAAACGGCGATGCAGGCGCCAATCAGCTTGAGCGTAAGGTTACCAAGACCGTCAGTTGCGCGACGCAGGTGACAGTGACGTGTGGCGCGAGCAGCAAGGACGTCACGATTAAGGTCTGCAAAGTGGATTCACTTGCGGTCACCGGGGCTACCGAAGAGCCGGGCAACGCTGGGAGTTTTGTGGCTCCGATTGCTGCCGCTGGCGACGTGGTCATTACGGCAACTCTCTCTCCGGATGTCCCAGCTGCAAACCTTCCCGCCGACTTTGTCACGTGGACAAACGGCAATGCGGGTGCCACGCAGCTCCAGCGGAAGGTTACCAAGACGGTTAGCGGCAGCACTCAGGTGACAGCCACCTGTGGGACCAGCAGCAAGAACGCTACCATAGTCGTCTGCAGCGTGGACTCTTTGACGGTTGCCGGCGCGGACGAGGAGACCGGGAACCCCGGCAATTATGTTACGCCGATTGCCGCGGCGGGAGATGTCGTGATTACAGCCACACTATCCCCGAATGTTCCGGCTGCGAATCTCCCTGCGGATTTCGTTACCTGGACAAACGGCGATGCAGGCGCCAGTCAACTCGAACGCAAGGTTACCAAGACCGTCAGTTGCGTGACGCAGGTGACTGCCACGTGTGGCACGAGCAGCAAGGACGTCACGATCAAGGTATGCAAGGTGGACTCGATCACCGTCCTCAATGGGGCGACGCAGACGCATGTTGTCGGCGACAAGAACTGGGCAGCCGTTAAGGGAGGCGGGGATGTGCTCGTCCAAGTCACCCTCACCCCAGTCGATTCGGATGCTATGGCGACGCAGTTGGGCCTTACCTGGACGGGTGGTGATGCTGTAGCCGGCAGTCCTAGACAGAGAAAGGTGTCAAAGGCGGTTTCGGCGAAAACAACAGTGACGGCCACGGTTGGCACATCATCCGACCATGTTGACATCTGGGTTCTGTGGTCAACCGTGCAGGTGATGGTGAGTGGACCCAGACCAACGAATGCAGTTCCATTCAACGGCCTCTATGACGGGACAGAGGAACTGGGTGCGAAATCCTTCTCAAACGGGGATGAAGCTGTTGGGAAAGTGGTCCCTGTGGCCACGATCACACCGGCAGGGGCGAACGCAGTAGTAACCTCGGGATGGACATTTGAGCGGGAAAAGTTCCGTCATGATTTCTTGGATGGTGCCCCTTGGGCAGCCAGATGGGACACGGCTTGGCAACCTGATACGTCCTGGGGCAACAAACAAGTATTGACTCCTGATGCCGGCGACAAGATTTACGACAGAGATGCTCCTAATATTGTATGCGCCGGATGCACCTCCATCGAGCGCCAGGACAATTTCAGAGAGTGGACCACTTGGAATGGCACAATATGCTCCAACAAGGGGGTAGATGGGTTGTGGTACTGGAGCGCTGGCGCGATCAACATCGACACTCCAAATGTGGACTGGAAGGACGTGAATACCGGGCAACTCGCCTTGCCAGGCCCGGGAGATGGTCACTACAATCCTCCGCCGACCGTCACTGCAGTAGCGCCAAACAACGGCAAGCTGGCCGGGGGTACGTCGATCACTATCTCCGGTACCAACTTCTGTGACAATAAGTTCATCATTGTCGAGATAGGGGGCAATGCGGCGACAGCAGTTACCCGCGTTAACGACACCACTATCACCTGTGATACGCCCGCAGGCACAGCGGGTGCCAAGAACGTGAAGGTGACGGTCCAGGACGGGGGCGCTGACACCAAGATGAACGGATTTACCTACAATCCGGCCCCGACGATTGCTACAATAACCCCGAATACCGGGCCTGCGGCTGGAGGCACGCCAATAACGATCTCCGGTACGGGGTTCCTCGATAATCCCAATGTGACGATCGGCGGGGCGGCTGCGACGGGTGTTACTAAAGTGAACGACACAACGATCAACTGCACCACGCCAGCCGGGACAGCGGGCACTGCAAAGGACGTTGTGGTCACCAACACGGATACGCAGGCGGCCACAAAGACAGGCGGGTTCACTCATCAATAGAGCCTTGAGGAGAAGAATAGCATGAGCACACATGTCATAGGATACATGGTGATTCTGGCAGGACTTCTCCTCCTCTCGGCCTATGGGGGAGAAGTCATGGAAAGCAAACCGTCTCCGGAGGTGAGAAGCATCGCTCAGATGCAGAAACTGAGTCTTGAGCAGCGCCTCCAGCTATTGGACGGCCTGTGTAAGGACAGAGCGGCTGTTCAGCGCGCGTTGCTCGACCAGCTGGCCACCTCCAAGGTCGAGCAAGATAAGTTTGCCGTCGTCTATTTGCTGGGGATGTACCGGATGGAGGGGGCAGTGCCGCAGCTGGCAACGTTGATATTGCTCAAAGACAACCAACAAGAAATACGTGACCGTGAATCCCTCTGGGACGTATATCCCGTTGTTGAGGCGCTCATCAGAATCGGCAACCCGGCTGTTCCCAAGATGGTCGAGAATATCGAGAATTCGGGTGATGCGAACGTGCGCGAACTCTCTGCCCGCGTAATCAGCTACGTGGACGGGCCCCAGGTGGGTGGATACTTGCTGCAACTTGCCATGCAGAAACAGGCGGATGCCGAGAAGAAGGCGCGACTGCAGTCAGCCGTGGACTACATGGCCAAGGAGGCCATGCGGCGAGGACCTTAGCAAGTACGCATTGCCGCAGGCATGGTGTGGCTCTCGCGAAAAGCTCGTGAGTGATATCTCGTTTGTCAAATGTTGCTACCCCACCTTCTCTCGCCCCTCGGTGCTTCCACCGGAGACAGTTGCTGATGTGCTGCTTTACAATAGGCAAAGCGGGGTATCCACTTGACTCCACAGGCCCCCATAGGTAGTGTGGGGGCATGGAAGACTATCCCCGAAACCAGACGGAATTCGAGCGACGTTTTGCGACCGAGGAGGCCTGTCGGGGTTATGTGGCGGCTTTGCGATGGCCCGAGGGATTTGTTTGTCCTCGTTGCGGCCGCCGCGAGGCGGGTCGTACGGCCCGAGGTCTTTGGGTATGCCATCACTGCCATTATCAGGCGTCGGTTCTGGCGGGGACGATCTTCCAGGACAGCCGAAAACCCCTGACGCTGTGGTTCCGGGCGATCTGGGCGCTAACCAGCCATAAGACCGGTGCCAGCGCGCTCGATGTTGATCGTGTCGGCGCCGGCGCCGGTCGTGATGCGGGTCGTGCCGGTGAAGGTCGAATCGTCGATGGCGATCGTGTTGCCGCCGCTGCCGCCGATGAGGGTGGTGTTGCCTGCGACGGTGAGCCCGCGCACGCCGAGCGTGTTGGCGCCTTCGCCCATCAGGACGACCAGGCTGCTGCCGAAGGCCGTTGTCCTGATAGACGTACCCGTGAACGGTGGCGCCCGCGAAGGTCGTCTTATCGGCGCCGAGGACGTTCAGCATCGTCACCGGGCCGCTGATCGTGCTGCCGGTGACCGTGGTCGCCGTGGAAGTTGCCGGGTGTCGGATTGGTCACGACGATGCTGTTCGCCTGGAGGTCCCCAAAGAGGTAAACGTGCCCGCCGAACTGGGGGCCGTCACGTTTCCGCTCAGCAACTCCCTGCGCTCGATCGAGTCAAAGATGGGCGTGTTGGCCTTCCGCCCCGCGTTCTTCACGGCGTGCTTTTCCGACCTGACAGTCTCCCGGAAAGTGGAGTAAGGACTAGTTCCCCTGGACGGGCAACGCATATGCGGCGCGGCATTACATTATCGCTAGGCGCACCGGTTCTGTCTCTCGGGGAAGGACGGGAAACGAGTACGTGGAAACACGAGACCCTGGCGAAAACCGCAACAGAACGTCAGGGGGCGGAATCGTCACCGGGGAGATTCCGGGATTCCAGCGGCATTCCGGGCTCGGCGGCCCCTCAAGACCCCGCTCGCCTTGCGGGGTTTTGGCTTGTTATAAGCGCAGCCCGCGGTAGAATCCGTCAAGCCCGTGCCCCGGTGTCGGGGCCGCATCACCCGGGAAGCGAACGCCTGCAGCCCTCTAGGGAGAACGAGATGTCGGAGAACCTCACCCGGATTCAGGACACGACCGCCAACCCCGCGCCGCTGGGACTCCTGGGATTCGGCATGACGACGGTGCTTCTGAACCTGCACAACGCGGGGCTCTACGGCCTCGACTCGATGATCCTGGCGATGGGCATCTTCTACGGCGGCATCGCGCAGGTTATTGCGGGCGTCATGGAATGGAAGAAGAACAACACCTTCGGCACCACGGCCTTCATCTCCTACGGGATGTTCTGGCTGACACTCGTGGCGCTGCTCCTGATTCCCAAGGGCAACCTGTGGGCCGCGCACGACTCGACCTCGTTCGGGGCCTACTTGGCGATGTGGGGCCTGTTCACGGCGTTCATGTTCGTCGGCACGCTCCGGCTCAGCCGGGCGCTGCAGGTGGTGTTCGGGTCGCTGACGGTGCTCTTCTTCCTGCTGGCCGCGGGCAACTGGGCCGCGAGTGACCGCGTCAAGCACATCGCGGGATACGAGGGAATCTTCTGCGGCCTGTCGGCGTTCTATGCCGCGATGGCGCAGGTGCTCAACGAAATCTACGGCCGGACGGTCCTGCCTCTGGGCGCGCCCAAGCCGCGGCTGAAGTAGACGATATTTCCGAACGCGAACGATCTCTCAATTGCCTCCTGCGCAAGCCGGTGGGCTGGGTGCCATTCCACCTCGGCTTGGGATGAATATATGACGTAACAGGAATATAGCGGAATTCGTGCGAGATTTGGCAAATCCGCCCAGAATTCCCCAGAATTCCCAGAATTCCTGTTTTCGCACCCCCCCCTCATCGGAATCCAGAGAAACAATATAAAGCGTCTAAAGCGTTGCTGTTGAGATATTTCTCAAAATCCCACTTGATGCCAACTGTATTGGTGATATCATACAGCATAAGTCTGGGGGCCACATGCTACACATCCAGATAGACCCGCAATCCGGCGTGCCCATCTACCGGCAGGTGATGGACCAGGTGCGCTACTATGCGGCGAGCGGGGCGCTCAAGCCGGGGACGCAGCTTCCGTCCATCCGGGACCTGGCGAGGGCGCTGGCCGTCAACCCGACGACAATCGTGAAAGCCTACACCGAGCTGGAGCACGACGGGATCATCGAGATGCGGCAGGGCAAGGGCGCCTTCCTCTCCGAGCGCGCGGCGGCGCCGAACTCCGAGGAGTGCGCGCGGAAGCTCTCCCAGATCGCCCGCCAACTGGCCGTGGAGGCCCGGCAGATGGGCGTCCCGCGCGAGAACGTCATCAACATCGTCGAGTCGGAACTGAACCGCCTCGACACCGCGCCGCCTGCGCCTGACGCAGCGACGCAGGACCACTCAGTTTGAAAGGGGGGCTTACGATGGCGATGAGCTGGATGATGATGCTCATGATGATGCTGACGACCCAGGGCAGCGTGAACGACGCGCTGGACGTTCTCGACTCGAAGGCCTACTGGCAGCCGGCGAAGGTCGAGATGACCGTCGACTCGATTGCCGCGCAGCTCGACGCGAAGGTCGAAGGCGAAACCGCCCAAGCCGCGTCGGTGCGGAAGCTCATGGCGATCCGCGCGCTCGGTGAACTGAAAGACAAGGCCGCGCTCGCGAAGCTGAAGCCGCTTCTTGACGACAAGTCGCCCTTCGTCGCCGACTATGCGAAGCGCGCGATTGCCGAGATCGAAGGCAAGCCGTGCGTTCGCGCCGAGGCGACGAAGGAGCAGCTCTCAAGCGACCTTGCGCTCCTTCCCTCCGGCTGCGGCGTCGTGGCGCAGATGCGCGTGATGCCGGGTGCGCCGGTGTCGTGGGACAAGTTCGCCGAGTTGATGAAGGGCATGGCCCCGGCGAACGACGGCGAAGCCCCCGACGCGGACGAGATGCGCCGTGAAATTGCGAAGGGGATCGGCGGGTTCCTTGCGCAGGTCGGCAACTTTCGCCTGGAGGCCCTGACGTTGGGCGTTGCCGGGGAGATCGGGCCGAGGAAAGTGTTCGCCGTCGTCGTCGCGCGCGGACTGTGCGACATCGACGCGGTGCGCGGGGTGGTCAAGGAGAGCGCTCGCCAGGGTGTCAATACGATCGACGGGACGGACGTCTACCGTCAGAACCGGGGCGCCGCGGTCCTCTGTCCGTCAAGCGACCGGCTGATATTCATTCTTGGCGAGCCCGATGAGACGATGGACGTTGTTGTGAAGCAGATTGCCGCCGTGCTCAAGGGCGGCAAGGGCGGGCTTGAAACGGATGCCGACATGAAGGATCTCGTCAACTCCGTGGATCGCACGAAGCGCCTGTGGGTCGCCGTGAAGATGACGGACTCCTATCGGCAGGTCGAGATCCTGGCGCCGTTCGACACGCTGACGCTCGTCGTCGGCGACAAGGAGGGCGTCACGTCGTTCACGCTCGTCGCGCGCGCTCAGGACAAGGACAAGGTGGCGGCGGCCGTCAAGATGTTCGAGGACGGTCGGCAGGAGGGCCTCCAGGCCATGAAGAAGGAAGGCGCGCCCGAGACGATGAAGCCGTTCCTCGCCAGGGTCTCGGATTTCCTCGAAAGCATCAAGGTCGTTCAGGACGGTGCGCAGGCGACGGTGACCGCGAGTTTCAAGGGCGACGCGTCGTCCACGATGCTTCTGCCGATGCTCATGTTCAGCCGCGCGTCACGCGTCGAAGCTCCCCGTGCCGTGGCTGTCGAGCCGAAGCCGGACGCCGAGCCGAAGCGGTAAGGAGGATGGTTCTTATGCCTGACTACGCGATCGAGACGAAGGACGTCACGAAGATCTTCCCGGGCCACGTGGCGGCGCTGGCGGGGCTGGACCTCGCGGTGCCGAGGGGGACGGTCTACGGGCTCATCGGCCGCAACGGAGCCGGGAAGACGACCGCCATCCGCGCGCTGATGGGGCTTCTGCACGCGGATTCGGGCGCCGCGCGGCTCATGGGCTTCAACATGTGGACCGCCTCCCGCGTCGAGCGCGAGCGCGTGGGCTACGTCTCGCAATCGCAGCAACTCCACGCGTGGATGACCGTGGGGGAACTCGCCGACTACGCCTCGCATTTCTACGACAGGTGGGACGACGTCTACGCCCGGTCGCTCGCGCGGAAGTTCGAGACGCCCTGGGACCGGCAGGTGGGCGTGCTCTCGGGCGGGCAGCAGAGGAAGGTGTCGATTCTGCTGGCGCTTTCGGCGCGGCCGGAGGTGCTGCTCCTCGACGAGCCCGCGGCGGGGCTCGACCCGATCGCAAGGCGGGAGCTGGTGGACGAGGTGGTGGAGGTGATCGCGCGGGGCGACGGCTGCACGGTGCTCTTCAGCACGCACATCATCTCGGACCTCGAGCGCCTGGCGGAGATGGTGGGCGTGATGGACCGCGGGCGGATGGTGATGTCGTCGCGCCTCGACGATCTCAAGACCCGCACGAAGCGCGTGCAGGTGATCTTTGAAGCCGCCGCGCCCCCGGCCGATTTCCGCGTGCCGGGCGCCGTGCGCCAGACCGTCGAAGGCCCCGTCGTTACCGCCGTCGCGCGCATCGAGAGCGACACGCAACTCGACGCCGTCCGCCGCATTCCCGGCGCCCGCGTCAACGTCTTCCCCCTCGGCCTCGAAGACGCCTTCATCGAGCTTTTCGGCCCCGGTTCGCGCGCGGAGTTCACATTGTAGGGGGGGACCCATGTGTCCCCCCGCGTTTCTTCTCGTGGTTTCACGGCCCGGCGGGGCCGTGAGAGAATAGCCGGGGGCGCAAGCCCCCGGAAGTCGAGACGAGAAACCGCCCGAGCCCCGAAGGGGCGATAGAACCGGCTCGCGGGAGATTTCTCCGCCCCGTTGGGCGGGCGCAGATGGGTGGACTCGTACCGTCGGGACCATGCATGTGCCGTTGGTGTTGTCCATGTTGTGGTGCTTTCAGCCCCGGCAGGGGCGTTTGGTTATAGCCTCGGGCGCAAGCCCGTGGAATGCGTGGCGCAACGGTTTCTCTGCTTTCTTCTTGAGCCCCCGCAGGGGGCGATTGAACCCGCGCCGAACGGTTCAATCGCCCCCTCCTGGGGCTCGAAGGGAAACAAACCAAAGGACATGGGGCGCGTTCGGCCCCACGGGCTTGCGCCCGAGGCTATAACCAATCGCCCCCTCCGGGGGCCCGAAGGAAGCAGAGGAAGTGCGTTGTCGCACGAAGGAGGATCACAAGATGACCGTCACGGAAGCCGACCTGAATCCGCCGCGCGAGAGGCCGGGAGTTCTGCCGAAGCACGTGAGGGGCCTGCTCCTGCACGAAGGGTTGGCGTGCCGGGGGCTCTTCCTGGGCACGCTTGCGGTCTACCTCATCTTCGGATGGGGGCTGCTCGTCTTCTTCCACCCCGGATGGATCATCGGCATCGGGGTGCTGTCGGCCGTCCTCATCGCCTCCCGCCTCGGCGGCTCGGATGCGGCGGAGGGCTCGGAGGAGTTCGCGTTCTCGCTGCCGCCGACGCGGGCGGAACGGTACCTCGTGCGCATGTCGCTCGGCCTCGCGGCGGTGCTCGCGCTGACGGTCGTGGGCACGCTCTCCATCGCGTTCGACCTGCCGCAGCTTGCGTGGGGCGTTTTCGTCGAGACCGGGTTCACGGAGCCGTTCCCGGCGGCGAGGCCCCTTCTTCTCTATTCGCTCGCGGTGGCGATTCCGTTCGCGGCGTTCGGCTTCACGTTCCTTGCAGCGG
This sequence comes from Planctomycetota bacterium, assembly GCA_037439485.1. Classification (GTDB taxonomy): domain Bacteria; phylum Planctomycetota; class DG-23; order DATKVD01; family DATKVD01; genus JBBIVY01. Next base: position 27,634 of record JBBIVY010000002.1, read on the forward strand.
CGGAAGCGCGGACGGCGGGAGGCGCGGGGGCGTCGTGGTTCCTGGGGCTGCTGGCGACGGGCGTGGTCGTCCTTGGCGGACTGATTGCGGAGAGGCTGCTCTGGGGCGGCGCGACGGGCCTCATCCTCGTGCCGGTGCTCATCGCGCTCGGGGCAGGCGCGCTCGGGCTCGGTTACGCGCTCTATCGCTGGAAGGAAGGCGTCGCCCGGCCGACGTCGGTCGAATCACGCGGGGGATCGTTCTGGGTGTGGGTTGTCCTTGTCATCCTCGTCGCGCTCTTCCTCACGTTCTTCGCGTGGGTTTCGTAAGGGGCCTTCGCCCGCGGCGGCGCGGGCAAGCAATGGAGGTGCGGCATGAAAACGAGCATCAGCCTGCTCGGGGTCGTCGTCATCGTCGTCGTCATCCTTCTCATCGTCCGGGCCGCGCGCGGCAAGGGCGTGCCGGGCCTGTCGCGCCGCCCGAGGCCGAGGCACTGGATCGCACGGCTCATCTGCGGCTCGCTCGGCGGCGCGCTGCTCATCGCCCTGGGCGTCGGCACGATGCTCGACGTTCGCGCGTGCTATGTGTTGGCGGCAGGTGCCCCGTCCGTGACCGTGCGCGTGCCGACGAAGCCTGCGCCCATGCCCGATCTGCCCGGGGACGCCTTCAGCCGGCGGCCGGTGACCGAGAAGACGCGTTTCATCGTCGACATGGTCGCCATCGACGTATCGAACGGGTCGCAGCGTCCCTTGGTGGCGAAAGAGTTCGACGTCGAATGGCCGCGGGATACCGGCCGCGTCCTTGAGTTCGAGGGCGAGGCGGGCGATATGCACTTCACCGCGCGCGTCACCCCCACGCAGGTCTGGCTGAGCCGCCCGACGGCGGACACCCAGCCGACGTGGGGGTTCCGGTGGGACGAGGAGGTCGTCCAGGAATGGATGAGGTACCCCGTGCGCAAGGCCGTCACGAGGTGTGGGGGGGCGGTGGAAAGCGAGACGCTGATCCTCAACGAGCCGTCGCAGCGGGCGATGCCGCCGCTCAATCCGTTCTCCATCGCGAACTGCGCCCGGGGAATTCCGATGATCGAGTGCTTCGTCACGCCCGCCGCGCCCGACGACCCGCTGACGGAGGTCCCGGCGTCGGACCTCATCGCGTCGCGTGTCGCTGAGACGCGCATGGCCGGACTCGGCAGCAATGCCCTCGGAGCGGCCTTTCCGTGGTCGGCGCTCCAGCCGAACGTCCCCGCGGGCGGGGCGCTTCTGGCCGGGCACATCGGCCTGGCGTCGTTGACGCTCATCGCGGCGGCGATACTCCTGGCTCAGGTGTTCACGCATCGGGGACTGGCGCTGACGGCGCTATTGGCGGGGACGATCCTCTACGTCGCCGCGCTCGACCGCGTCATGCTGACGACGCACCTGTCGCACCTTGAGAACAAGGCCGCCCCCGCCGCCGAGCGGCAGGTGGCGTGCGCCGAGGCGACGTCGACGTTCTTTTTCGGCAAGACTGCGGCGGAGCGCATCGACAGGGTCGCGAAGGCCCCGTCGACGCCGAAGGAACTGAAGGAACTTGCCGCGGAGGCAGGCAGGATCATGCGGAAGAGAATTGGTGGCGGGACTTAGGAGCGGGCATGCGTCGCCGGCCGTCGAGAAACAACACGGGCGAGGCGTGCCTCGCCCCTACGAAGAGACCAGCTTCCGCGCGATCTCGGTCCAGCGCGTGAACCGCTCGGGATGGTTCTCGCAGGTGTGCGTGTCCTTGAGGATCATCTCCATCGTGCAGCCGTTCGCCTTCGCGACGGCGAGCGCGTGGGCGATGTAGTCGCGCACCTTGTTCTCGTTGAACTCCCCCACGAGCATCGAGGGCTGAGGTTTCCAGGAGAGGATGGCCCTGGGGCCGATCTGCTCGGCGCACTTCGCGACGTCGGCCGAAGGCGCAATGGAGATCCGGCGCATGTTCGGCAGCGCGAGGACGAGATCTATCTTGCGCTCCAGCGGCTCGCAGCAGCCGTAGCCGGTGAGCGCGAAGCCCTTCAACAATCGCTCCTCGTACTGCATCGCGAACTCCCGGTGCATCTCCGGCGACACGACCGCGAATTCCTGCGACTCGGCCGAGGCCCACATGTCGGCGGGGGTGACTTTCTTTGGCTTATGTAGCACAGGCGCCCTCGCCTGTGTTTCTTGCTGGTGTAGCGCAGCCGCCCCCGGCTGCGTCTTTGCTTCTTGAGAAGAGGCAATCACACCCGAGGGCGGGTGTGCTACATAAGCAGAAGAAGCCCCAGCCGAGGGCGGCTGGGCTACACAAGAAGAAGACACCCCCGGGGGTCCCGATTGTGATCGGGATGCCACGCCGGCCACAGCGGCCTTCCTCGGGATTTCGTCCGTCCAGCCGTTGCCGCCGGAGTTCTGGTAGGTGTTGTCGTTGTTGAGGTCGAAGAGGTCCATCTCGCCCCACTGGCGCAGCAGGCCGCGGTAGCCTTCTTCGAGGATGTGCATCGCGTCGTGGAGCATCCCGGGGTTCTCGTACATGTCGAGCAGCACTTCGTTGAGGCCGCGAAGATAGATGTAGATATTATAGAGGTGGAACGACACGTGGGCGACGCCCTTGAGCCGCACGTCGAGGATGCCGTCGAAGAGGTCGTGCGCGAGGGCGAGGTTGTCTGCGGTGAGCTTCTCGTCGTAGACCACCTCCGGGCGGCGGAGCTTTCTCAGGTCGGCGGGCTTGCGGATGACCGGGTTGAACGTGTAGGCGCCGGTCTCCATCTCCGAACGCTTGAGGCGCGGCTTCGGCCCCCAGCCCGTGTGTGAGACGGCCTTCGGCACGAACCATGCGCCCTCGACGACCGTGTCGTCGCGGAAATGCTCGTGCGTGTAGATGCGCATGCGTAGCGCCCGCTCGATCTCTCGCGCCTTTCTGCCGCGGCAGGCCGGCGACTCCGGCGGCAGGAGTTCCCGCCACGACCCTTCCGGGAAGACGAGGATCATCGGCCTGCAGGGCGCGAGCGAGTTGTGTTTCTTCCATAGCGCGATCCGCTCCGCCTGCGTCGGCAGCGCCGCGATCTCCGCCGCGCGCTTCGCCAGGTCCCGCAGGATCTCGCGGTCCTTCTTCGTGATGCGCATCATGGCGTTTCCTCTTTTCCCCTCACCCTTCCCTCTCCCGGAGGGGGAGGGCAAGAAGCGTAAGGTCAGGTCATTCGGACGGTGACGACGTCGCCGACGCGGAGGCCGAACTGCTTGGCGGCGCCGGCGCCGGAGGCGGCGAGTTCGAGGAAGCCGGCGGAGCCGATAATCGTAAGCGCGGCGCCGGGGGAGGCCTCGGAGTAGCTTTGGCTGAGCCCGGAAATCGCGAGCGTCCCCGCCTCGACCCTCACGCGCGCCGGGTCGGCGCCTGCGAGTTCCGCCGCGGGAAGGTTGGTGATCGCGTTGCCGAAGTGGTCGATATAGAGCACCTCGCCCGCGAGCGTCGCGCCGTCCGGCCGCGACGGCTTCGGAAACGGGATGCGCGCGATGTGGTCCGCTTTGACCTCGGGCCCGAGGTCTTCGATCATCACCCCGAGCGAAAGCCGCGCCGCGACGGGGGCGAAGATGTCCCGCCCGTGGAACGTGCGGCTGACCTCGCCGAGGAAGAACTGCGCGTTTTCGACCGACCGCGCCGCGAGGATTTCCTCGCGCTCCAGACACCAGGAGAGAAGGCCGTTGTCCGGGGCGAGGTAGACGAACTCCCGCGTCTGGACGCAGAGGATCCGCCGCGACGACCCGACGCCGGGATCGACGACGGCCGCGTGGATCGTCCCCTCGGGGAAGTACTCCGCCCCGGCCATGAGCGCAAACGCCCCAGCCCTCACGTCGCCCGGCGGCACCGCGTGCGTCAGGTCGATTACCCGCGCGTCGGGGTTGATCGCGGCGATGACGCCCTTCATGACCCCGACGAAGAGGTCGGCGCCGAAGTCGGTCGTCAGGGAGATGACGGGGCTTGCCATGGGCTTCATTGTAAGCGCGGACGCCCGGGACGGCAAGGCCCAAGGTCGAAGGTCAAAGGCCGAAGGAAAAGCGGCCCGGAGGACGGATTCCGCCTCGGTCTCTTCCCTCGGCCTTCGGCCTTTGACCTTCGGCCTTGACCTTGGGGACGCGTGGACCTAGAATGACCATGTATCAACTCTCACGGGGACCCTTCATGAAGCTGACCCTGTACCCGTCGATGCCCAACACGAAGCGCGTGCGGGAGCTGCGCGATTTCCGGTGGGACGTGACGTTCGCCGGGCGGGCGCTGTCGTTGGCCTTCGGCGGACGGGAGCCTCTCGCCGAGGTGCGCCTGGCCGGGGAGCCGGTCCCGCCCGTCTGGCAGGGCGACGTCCTCGTGCTCTCCGACCGCGGCGAGTTCGCCATCGCCGTCGGCCGCGGGTTCATCCTCTCCGTCGAGGCGGAGCGCCTGTCGCTTCCGGACGCCGGGCTCGACCGCGAGGAGCGCCTGCTGAAATCGCAGGCCGGCGGGCTCGAACTCCGGCTCTACTTCGAATGGGGCGACGACCTCCGCTGGCGCCGGCTCAAGGAAGGGCTCGTCGGCGTCTCATCCCCCGGCGCCGATTACCCGCTGATGGTCTTCATCGCCGCCGCTGGGACCGCGGCGCTCGTCGACACCGAGATCGACCGGATCAAGTCCCTGGGCATGGGCGACGTGGTGGCGATGACGCAGTCGTTCGCCTCGGCGCAGCCGCGGCTGGAGATGACCCCCCGCATCGACGCGCTCTACGAGCACGCGCACCACCTGCACCGCATCAACTCCTACGAGCCGGAGCCGCCGTTCATCTACGAGTGGGAATGTCCCACGCGCGCCGACCGCTATCTCTCCCGCGTCTCCGGCAATCTCGACACGCTGCACGCGGTCTGGGACTGGATCCTCATCGACCCGATGCGCGCGCGGCAGGAGTTCGAGAACTACCTCAAGGGCTACGACCCCGTCACCTGCCAGATCGCGCTCGACGTCGCGCCCATGGCCGAGGACCTCTGGCCGTCCGGGCCGCGCATCGACACCGAGGGCCGCGCGATGCTCTCGTCGCATCCGCCGCTCTGGGCCGACGTGGCCTGGCGGCTCTACTCCGCCACCGGCGACCTTTCCTGGCTCAAGGTCACCTACGAGATCGCCAAGCTCAACGTCGGCTGGTGGGAGCGCGAGCGCGACCGGGACGGCGACGGCCTCTTCGAGTGGGCCGACACGCGTTTCCCTCAGCCCTGGGAATCGGGATGCGACGGCTCGCCGCGCTTCGACGAAATCACGGCCGACGGCTTCGCCTGCATCGACCTCAACGCGCAGATGGCGATGTTCTACGCGAGCCTCGTGCGTTTCGCGACGGAACTGGGCGAGGCCGAGGCCGCGGCGGAATTCCGCAAGCGGCGCGAGCGCCTGGCGGTGCTGATCAACGAGCGCCTGTGGGACGCGAAGAGCGGGTGGTATTACGACTTCGGCGAGGAAGGGCTCGTCAAGGCGCTGACGACCGCGGGGCTCTGGGCGATCAACGCGGGCGTCGCCGGTCCTGCGCAGATCGAGACGATGCTCGATCACGTGACGAACGACGTGGAGTTCGCGACCTGGTTTCCGCTGCCGACGGTGGCGGCGAGCGACCCGCGCTTCGAACTCGTCGGCGCCCGCGGGCCCTCGCGGCCGTTCGAGGCGCTGTGGCTCGCCATGGGCCTGCGCCAGGCAGGGAGGATCGACCTCGCCGGCAAGCTTGTCCGCCGCGCGCTCGATGCGATGGCCGACGTCCTTGCCAAGGACGGCGCCGTGTGGGAGCTTTATAGCCCTCACGGCTCCGATCCGTCGGGGCTGAAGCTCTTCGACATCGGCCGCGCGGGCGAGCCGACCCGCCGCGACTACGCGGGAAACTCGCCGATTCGCGCCATGCTCCTCTACGGGCTCATCGGCATCGAGCCCACGGCGGCCGGTCTCACCGTCTCCCCCGCGGCCGAGTCGATGGAGAAGAACACCCGCGTCGATTTCATCCTCGGCAAGCAGGGGTTTGTGCTGGAAGCCATGAAGCGCCGCGAGGGGATGCTCCTCACGATCCGGAGGGGCAGGAAGACGCTCGCCGAAGGCTACGGAAGGCTGAGCGTGCCGCGGAGCGAACTGGCGTGAGGCGGTTTTGGGTTTTGGATTGCAGCGCCGAAAGAGGCAAGAGCCGCAGCCGGGTATCTCCCCGCTTGCGGCTCTTTTCGTTTACGCCGTAAGCCAAAATCCAAAACCCAAAAGCCAAAATCTCTTCTCACCCCCCCCCCACGCGTCTCGCCACCTTCTCCCACTCCCACAGCCTCTTTGGCTCGTAGCGGACGGTGGAGATATCCTTGAGGATCAGCTCGGTGGCGCAGCCGTGGCGGCGGCAGGCGTCGACGGTGGCGCGGAGCCATGCCTGCAATTGACTCCGTTCTTCATCGGCAAGCCCGCAACTCATCTGTGGGCTGCGGCGACTCAAGCCGGCTCTACCGGCAGGTTTTGCTGAGCTTCTTGACCCCGGCAACGAACGCGGAGAAACTCGTTGATCTGGTATTCGCAGTATCAAGGTGAGGGCCGATGGCGCGGGAGCCGCTGACCTTCTGGTAGCATGGCGCTATCTCTGAGAGCTTCCGGGATGGGGAAGGAAATGAGTCGGGCGACCGGAAGGGCCTCTTGTCCTGCTGCTCCACCAGTCCATCCAGGCGTAGCCCTTCCTGGACGGCCGCGAGGTCCGCAAGATACCAGCTCTCCAGTTCATGGCACGCGATTCGGACCAGCGCGTCCTTCTTTCCGGCTTGTCGGCACTTCGCCACCAGTTGCCTCTTGACCGCCGTGCAGTCGCCCGAATCCTGATCTCGGAGAATGATAAACCGTGCGCCGGGAACGAGATACCCCCGCAATCGTCGGACCATCTGTTTCTCGAGATCCTGCTTGCCCTCAAAGACGATGCACCGATGGGAAACTCCGTCCGGCAGGATTCTGGGTGCCAAGCCTTCCAGCATGGCTTCGGCGGAGGGTTCTTCCAGGAGAAAGACGATCTCGCTCATTTCGGGTCCGCCCCGCCGAAGAAGCCTTGCTTCCAGAGATAGCCCATCTGGTCGCCGTCCGCCATGTATGTCCTGATTTGATCGTCTTCCGATGCACGGCGAATGGCTGTGTAGCCCTTCTCTTTTACAAGCCAGAAGACTTCCTCAAGCTTGCAGGCATTTAGAAACTCCGGCGAGTGCGTCGAGATGAACACTTGCCCCCCCCGCTGCGCGTACTCTCGGAATTCTTCGGCGAGTTCCAAAAGCAGTTTCGGATAAAGTTGGTTTTCGGGCTCCTCCACGCAGAGGAGTGGATGGGGCTTGGGATCGCAGAGCAGAACGAGGTAGGCAAACATCTTGATTGTGCCGTCGGAGACGTGACGCGCCAGAAAAGGATCTTCGAATGCGCCATCCTGGAAGCGAAGGAGCACCCGGCCCTCTTCTGTTGTTTTCGCATCCACGCTCTTGATTCCCGGCACCCGTTTCTTCAGTTTCGCGATGATTCTCTCGAAGACGTCGGGATGCCGCTTATAGAGGAATTCAGTCACAAGGGCCAAGTTCTCGCCTTCCTTCGACAGATGTTCGGCGAGACCCGCTTCCTGTTCGGGACGGGCTCGTTGGATGTGAAAATCGGAGACGTGCCAGTTCGAGATCAGATCGCCCAATGCCATAGCTGCGGGAAACTTCCTGAACTGCGCCAGCCCCTTGATGGCCAGCGTGTCAGGGGACTTCAGTGTCTGTTTCTCTCGATGGAGTTGGCTCTGGTCTTTCACCTCATCCGGTTCGTTGGTGACTGCTTCGCCCTCGCCTCTTGAGAAGTCCAGAAACTTCCAAGGTTGGCCTCTCTGGCCTCGCCGGTACTTCAGGACTTCTCGCTCCACAACAGGCGCCCCGGCGTCCTCGCTAATCGCAAGGGTGTACGTGACCAAGGGAGCGGTATCATTCTCTCTGAACTTCAACTCGATTTCTATGGGGCCTTCGGAATTGCGGCTGCGAGCCTCCTGAAAGCCGCGACTTCCGCCGAGCTTCGTCAAAGCAACATGGACATTCTCCGTCAAGGCGTCTTTCAGGAAACCGAACACGCTAAAGAGAGAGGACTTGCCTGTCCCATTGGCGCCCACAAGGACGCACATTCGGGGAATATCCCTCATTTCGGCGTTCTCGAATGCCTTGAAGTTCCTGAGCCGAATGGATTCGATCTTCATCTTTCACCCCTCGGTAGCGCGAGTCTGTTTGCTCGGGTCGTTTCTGAAACATTCCGTCTTTCGTCCGGTGGGGCACGCGCGTCCGGGGCCGCCAGGCCTTAAGCCAGCCATGCTTGCGTACGCTCCAATCTGTCTGCGCCAGAAGGGGCTGCCGAGCCGGGAGACCTTGGCAATCTACCACTTTGAACACGCCAATGCAAGGTTGAATGTGAGGTTGCAAGGGCATCGCCATGAGTCTGTTTCGGTCGCCGGTTTACTTTGGCCGCGGCGCTCGCGAGCTTGCCGAAGAAGATGACGGCCGGGGCGCATCGACGCGCGAATCCTTCCACATTATCGTTGCCCTGACGGAGCGCGGAGTCTATCCTTAATCGGGCGGCCGGGGCGCCGGGAGGGGGCGAACGACGTCTCCGGGCCGGGCTTCGCACTATGAGGGCATGGCTATGAAACCACTTGCGCTGGCTGCGGCGCTTTCGCTCTTTGCCCTGCCCCTTTACGCGGCGCAGGACGAGGCGGCGTTCTTCGACGGCGTCATCGAGGCGTGGAAGATCGGCAAAGCCCCGGCGACGTTGCGACCTCCGGCGAAGATCCGGAAGCTCCTGAACGCGGAGATCGTCAGCGTGGTCGTCGCGCGCATCAACGACGCGGACTCCACGATCGTCAACTCCCTCTGCACGTTCGCCGCCTGGCCGGACAGCCGGGACCCGGCGGCGCCCGACAAGGACGCGGCCTGGCGCGTCGTGTTCCGCATCACCGCCGACCCGAAGGCCGAGGGAGGCTTCCGGATCAGCGCGTCGTGGCGCGACATCGTCAGTCCGTCGGCGGACGCGCCTCCGCCGCCTCCGCCGGCCGCCACGGCGAAGCTGACCTCGGCGCAGAAGGCCTCGGCGGACAAGATCTTCATCCAGCTCAAGGGCACGAAGCTCGACGCCGGAGGCCGCGCCCAGAAGCGCGACGAGCTGGCCGCGATGGGCCTTGCGGTCCTCGACCCCGCCCTGCGCGAACTGCGCACGAGCGACATGGAGGTCCGCCGCGACCTCGTGCTCCTCATCCGCACCCTCGGCCCGCCCGACACGCTGAAGCTCCTGCGCGAAGAACTGGCCTTCGCCGTCTCCTCCTGCACGAAGATCGTCGGGCGCATCCAGGAGGACGCGACGCAGGCCGCCGACTACCGCAACCGCGCCGCGAAGATCAAGCAGCCCACGGGCGGCAAAGTCGGCGGGATGTACGTCCCGCCCGAGCCGACCGAGAAGGCGAGTTTCCTGCGCCTGGCGGCGGAGTACGACAAGAAGGTCGCCGTCTCGCGCCGCGACCTGGACGCCTGCGCCGAGGTCATCGAGACTCTTTGCGCCGACCTGATCCGCAGCGGGTCGCCGGAGGACCTGGCGCTCATGACGACGCTCATCACCGACAAGGCCGCGCCCGTCCGACCGACGGCGTGGGGCGAAGGGGTCATCGCGGACGACGAGCATCTGCAGGTGCCGCCGGTGGGGTTCTCGGCGCGCCGACCGGTCTCGGTGGCGGGACAGGAGCAGGACTGGCTGCCGTGGGGCCCGGTGTGGGGCGCGCTGAGGACGATCGCGGCGAAATGCCCGAAGCGCGAGGCGCTGCAGGCCCTGCGCGACGAGATGGAGAAGAACTTCGCGCCGATGGAGAAGCGGCGCTCGGGAACGTGGCAGCAGCAGTGCCTCGTGTCGGAGTTCCAGCGCACCGAGGCGGCGGTCATCGTGCGGCTCTCCGCGCCCGACGGCCCGGCCCCGGCGCCCGCGGCCCCGGTGGATTACGCCGGCGAGGCGAAGGACCGGATGCTGGCCGCGCTTGCCGGTTTCGTCGAGAAGCCCGGCGAGGACCCCGTCGAGAAGCGCCGCCGTGAAGGGCGCGCCGTCGACCTGCGCCGCACCATCGAGGACACGGCGTACCGCATCGTCATGAAGCGCGTGACGCTGGAGGCGATTTCGCCCGATCCGAAGGCGCTGCCCTCGAAGGGCCCGGGCGATCCGGTCTTCACGGTGGGCGATTTTGACTTCGCGAAGGAACGCCTCACCGTCAACGCCTTCCTCGACGTGCGCGACCTCGCGGGCGGGGCCAAGAGCCGGGTGCTCCTGGGCACGTGGGAGATGCCGCTCAAGGCCGCGCAGGCCGACGACATCCAGAAGGGCAAGCGCCGCGCGCGGCTGGAACTCACCGGCCACGTCTGGGTCTCCAAGGCCGCCCCGCGCACCATCGGCAACCTTACCGACCTCGTTACGCCCGTCATCCTCGATCGCCTCATCCTCGTCGACGACGCGACCGGCGAAGTGCTCTCCGAGAAGAAGCGCGAGGACGCCAAGGCCGACCCCGACGCGCCGAAGGAGGCCCCGAAGGACGCTCCCGCGAAGAAGGAATCAGCGCCCGCGGAAGGCGATCGCGTAATTGAGAAATGACGCGAAGCCGACCCACGCCAGGCAAGGAACCATCAGCGCCCCCGAGGCCCGCCTGGAGGCGTCCACGACGGCTTCGGAATCTCCGCGTGCCACGTCTTCGTCGCTTTCGCCGTGAACGGGACCCCGACCATCCCCGCCGCGAACACGACGGCGAGGCACACGACCCGCGCGATGACCTGCCGGCTCATGCTCGTCCCTCCGCCCGGAACCTTGACATTCCGCGTCCATTATGCTCTCTTATATCCCTGTCAGCCAGCGTTATTCCGAGGGAGCGCGCATGAAACTCGTCGGCCACGTCATCTCGCACACGCACTGGGACCGCGCATGGTACCTGCCGTTTGAAATCTACCGCCAGCGGCTGGTGAGGCTCATGCGGAAGCTCCTTCGCATCATGGAGTCCGACCCGAGCTACCGTTTCACGATGGACGGGCAGACGGTGCCGTTCGAGGACCACTTCGAGATTCACCCCGCCGACCGCGCGCGGGTCGAGCGCCTCGTGCGCTCGGGACGGCTCTTGGCCGGGCCCTTCTACGTGCTGCCCGATCAGTTTCTCATCACCGGCGAATCGCTCATCCGCAACCTTGTCATCGGCATCGCGCAGGCGAAATCGCTTGGCGGCGTTCAACTCGAAGGCGCTCTGAGCGACCTCTTCGGACATCCCTCGCAGATCCCGCAAATCCTGAACGGCTTCGGCATCCGTTCGGCGTTCATCGCCCGCGGGATGACGCGCGAGCAACTGGCGCGGGGATGGTTTCAGCGTTGGCGCGCCGCCGACGGGCGCTCGGAGGTGCTCGTTTCGTGCCCGCCCGGCGGATACGCGAGCCTCTACTACTGGGGCTTCGATCCCGTCGGCGACTATCCCACGCCGCCCGTCGACGCGAAGACGTGGTCGCTCGACCAGGCCGGGCGCCAACTGGATAAGCTCCTCGCGGACTACGCCGCCGGGCGAATGACTACGCGGAACCTCTACCTCGGCAACGGCGTCGATCACCAGGAGGCGCAGCCTCACGCGGGCGAGATCATCCGAGGGCTCAACCGGTCGCAGAAGCGCATCCGCCTGGTCCACTCGTCGTTCAAGGGCCTCTTCGCCTCGGTGCGGCGCGAGGGGCGCAAGCTTCCGATAGTCCGGGGCCCGCTCGACGAGTGCGGCCTCGTCGACACGATCACGAGCCGGGTCTACCTGAAGCAGGACTACGCCGAGATCTGCGGGCGGCTTGAAATGCTGACGGAGCCGCTCCTGGCCTGCGCGGACCTCTTCGCCCGCGGACATCGCGCCTGGCGCGAGCCGCATCACGTCGGCTGGACCTTGAACTCCGGGCCCAACTGGGCCGCCTTCCCCGAGCATCCCGCGCGCGAAATCGAGCACCTCTGGAAACTCCTCCTGCGCAATGCGCCGCACGACGACATCTGCGGCTGCTCCGTCGACGCGACCCACCGCGACATGGAGAACCGCTTCAAGCGCGCCCGCGAAATCAACGAGCATTTCCTCCACGACGCGATGCTCGTCACCGCGTCGCGGTTCGCGGAAACCCTTCCCGATTCGGACCTGCCCGTCCTGGCGGTCTTCAACCCGCACCCGGTCGAGTTCACCGGCATCGTCCGCGCGGACGTGTTCCTCAAGGGCGTCACGGACGCGACGTCGCTACGTCTCGTCGACTCGTCCGGCCGCGCGGTCGAAGCCGCGGTGGAATCGGCCGAGGTCGTCGCGCGCCCCGAGTGGGACGGCAACGGTTGGCGCAAGGAGCCCGCGCGCGGAGCCGCCGTGCGGCTTGCCGTCTCCCGCGTGCTGCCGCCCTGCTCGTTCACGCTGCTCCGGTTCTCTCCTCGCAGGACGGACGCTCGTATCCGTCCCCTCTCGGCATCGGCCCGTGTTCTCCGCGGCTCGGCCGTTGTCGACGACGATCACCGCCGCGTCACCCTTCGCCCCGACGGCACGTTCGACCTCGTCGACAAGCGCCTCGGGCGGAACTTCCGCGGACTGGGCGTGCTGGAGGACGTCGAGGACGTGGGCGAAGGATATCACACGCGGCGGTTCGCGAAGCCGGCGCGGGCGATCCTGTCGACGGGTTCGCGCGGGCGGGTCCGCATCCTCTCGCACAACGCCCTCGCGACGCAGGTCGAGGCCGCGTTCGTCTTCCGTCTCCCGGCGCGGGCGATCGACAACTACACGCGTCGCGATTCACGGACAGCGGCGGTGCCGGCGCGCATCCTTTTCGATATTCCCCACGACGGCGGGCCGGTGCGCGAGACCGTCGCCGTCGACAATTGCGCGAGGGACCATCACCTGCGCCTGCGTTTCGCGACGGGGCTTGCAGCGAAGGAATTCTCTGCCGATGCGAAGTTCGATTGGCGCACGTATCCCGTCGGACATTGGCAGGCGCGCATCGACTCGTGCGCCGTGGCCGAGGCGGGAGGGGCCGCGTTCGGCGTCGTGTGCGATTGTCCCAACCTCGTTGATTCCCGCACCGGCCGGCGCGGGCTCGACCTCGGCCTGTCGCTCCTGCGCGCCGTGGACAAGGTCGAAGGCACCGTGCATCGCGACGTGTGGGTGGGACAGGAAGGCGAGTGCCTGCGCACGATCACGCGACGCCTCGCGTGGACCAGCGGGAGCCCGCAGGCCGTGACGCGCGATTGCCGCGTCGCCCGCCGGACGCTCATGGCGCCGCCGCTGGTCGTCGCGCTGACGCCGAAGGCGAAGCATCGTTACGCCGACGCGCGCGCCGAGACGCGGGAGGTGCCCGAGGCGCCGCTCGTGGAGATTCGCGGGAGGGAGATCGAGCTTTCCGCGTGGAAGCAGGCGGACGACGGCCGCGGCTGGATCGTGCGCGTCTACAGCCTCGCCGCGAAATCGCAGCGGGCGACGCTCTCGTCCGCCCTGCCGGTTCGGCGCATCTCGACGTGCTCTCTCGGCGAGGGCAACTCGACACCGCTCCGCGGCACGAGCTTCCTCATCCGCTCGCGCGAGATCGTGACGCTGCGCGTTGAGTTCAAGTGAGCCGCGGCTCCCCCTTCTTGAGGAGGACGTCTTTTCAAGAACATCGAGTTCGCCGTGCCGTTCGAGCGCCTCGATCACAGACTCAGGTTCGGGGGAAAGGCCGTCCGGGCCTTCGGCCTGAGTTGCGAGAGCACCCCCGAGCAGATCGCTCAGGTCTCCGTCCTCCTCGACCCGAACTACGACGCGGACGAACAATCCATCGTCGAGATTCGGACGAAGTCCGCAGAGGACCGGCTTCTCCTCGCCGGCGTCAAGCCCGAGGCGACGCTTGCGGCCACCATCAACAAGGTCCGCGCGCTGATTTCGAGCCCCTTGGCGCGGCCGGCCGACCACCCGTCAGGGCTTGCCATCCCCAAACTGAACTTCCGCATCTTCCGGGTCTATCACGAGTTGATCGGCGGCAAGAGCGCCGTCGCCGGCCCCGCTTCCAGGAGATCGCCCTTCGTCTTCGCCGCCCAGGATATCCGTTTTCAGATGAACGAGCGCGGCGTCGTCCTGAGGTCCGAGAGCGCAACGGCCAAAGCGGCGGCGCCGATGGCATTTGACCGGCCGCTCCTGATCCTCCTCGAACGCCGCGGCGCCCGGGCGCCCTACTTCGCGCTGTGGGTCGACAACGCCGAATTGCTGGTGCCGGAAGACTGAACGAATCGGGAAGAAGGCAAGGCGGGCCTTCGGGGCGTGGGTGGCTCAAAAAGAAAAGGCGTCCCGGAGGGGGACGCCTTTGGACGAGCGGGGAAGCGGGACGGACTACTTCTTCTTGTCCTTTTCCTTCTTCTTGTCCTCGATCTTCTTCTTGTCGGCGGCCTCGCGCTCGGTTTCCTGGCCGACGAGTTCGAAGATGCAGATTTCGGCGTTGTCGCCGAGACGGTTCTTGCCGAACCCGCGGACGGTCTTGAGGATTCGGGTGTAGCCGCCCGGCCGCCCGGCGAACTTCGGGGCGATCTCGTCGACGAGCTTCTTGGCGACGGCCTTCTCGTAGAGGACCGAGATGACGTGGCGCCGCGCGGCGAGCGTGCCGGTGCGGGCCGCGGTGATGAGCTTCTCGACGAGGGGCTTCACCGCCTTGGCCTTGGCCGGGGTGGTGATGATGCGCCCGGCCTTGAACAGCGCCGTCGCGAGGCTGCGCAGCAACGCCGCGCGATGCGAGGGGTTGCGTCTGAGTTTGCGTCCGCCGACACGATGTCTCATCGTCAAGTCCTTGCTTTGAAATTCCATGGGGCGGGGCCCCGACACGTCGGGAGCCCGCCGGGAGGCTTACGCCTTGAGCTTGCCCTTGACCAGCTCCGGATCCATGCCGAGCGTCAGGCCCATCTCCGTGAGCTTGGCCTTGACTTCCTTGAGGCTCGTCTTGCCGAAGTTGCGGACCTTGAGGAGTTCCGACTCGGGCCGGACGACGAGCTGCGCGACGGTGGCGATGTTCTCGGACTCGAGGCAGTTCGAGGCGCGGACGGAAAGCTGCATCTGCCCGATGTCCATGGCAAGCTTGCGGGAGAGCTCGGAGTCGGCCTCGTTGACGACGCCCGCCTCGGGGGCCTGTTCCTCCTGCATCTCGCGGCCGATCTCGAAGTAATGGACGAACGGGTTGAGGTGCTTGCGGAAGATCTTCGACGCCTCGACCAGGGCCATCTCGGGCGAAAGCGTCCCGTTGGTCCAGATTTCGACGATGAGCCGGTCGTAGTTCGTGCGCTGGCCGACGCGCGTGTTCTCGACGCGGTAGTTGACGCGGGTGACCGGCGAGAAGATCGAGTCCACCGGGATGACGCCGATGACGCGCTCCTCGGCGGTGTTTTCCTCGGCGGTGACGTAGCCGCGGCCGCGCCGGACGCTCATCTCGATGTTGAAATCGACGGCTTCGCTGAGCGTGGCGATGTGGAGGTCGCCGTTGATGATCTCGACGGCCGGGTCGGCCTGGATGTCGGACGCGGTGACCGGGCCCTTCTTGCGCGTCTTGACGAAGATGGTCTTGGTCTCGTCGGAGTGCGACTTGACGACGAGCTGCTTGATGTTGAGGATGATGTCCGTGACGTCCTCGACGACGCCCGGAATCGTGGTGAACTCGTGGTTGGCGCCGACGATCGTGACCGACGTGACCGCGCTACCCTCGAGGCTCGAGAGGAGGATACGGCGGAGGCTGTTGCCGATGGTGCGGCCGTAGCCCCGCTCGAACGGCTCGATGGCGAACTGGCCGTACGTGTCGGAGAGGGACTCGGAGACCGGGACGACGCGCGACGGCAGTTCCATGCCTCTCCAGCGAACTCGCATGTGGCATACCTCCACAGGAATGTTCCGACGAACCGGGACGGCTGACCCGTTTCTGCCCGGCGGCCCTCGGACCGCCGGAGTGTCATTTGCTCAGGATCTCGATGACCATCTGCTCGCGGACCTCGACGGAGATGTCGTCGCGGCCCGGGGTCGTGCGCACCGTGATCGCGAGCGGGTCTTCCGTCACCGCGATCCAGGCCGGCGTCTCGCGGTCCTTCGTCTGCTCGCGGTTCGCCTTGATCGCCGCCTTCGCCTCGTCGCCGCCGTGCACCGTAATCGCGTCGTCCTGCTCGCAGAGGTAGCTCGGGACGTTGACGCGCCGGCCCTTGACCTGGATGTGGCCGTGGGCGATGAGCTGGCGGGCGTGCGAGCGGCCGAGCGCCCAGCCGGCGAGATACAGCACGTTGTCGAGCCGGCGCTCGAGCATCGACAGGAGCGCCTCGCCGGTGTTGCCCGGCATGCCTTCGGCCTTGCGGAAGAGATGACGGAAGGGCTTTTCGCGCATCCCGTAGTATCGCTTCACCTTCTGCTTTTCGCGCAGCTGGTTCGAATACTGCGAAGGCTTGGAGCGCCGGAACGTGTGCATTCCGGGCGCGCTCTCCCGACGGACGAGCGCGCACTTCGACGAGAAGCAGCGGGCGCCCTTCAGGAAGAGCTTCGTTCCCTCGCGACGGCACAAACGGCACTTGGCTTCGGTGTGACGACCCATTCAACACCTCGAATAAAAAGTGCGTCCGTCAGACGCGGCGGCGCTTGGGAGGACGGCAGCCGTTGTGCGGCAGAGGCGTCACGTCCTCGATGGACTTGATGGTGATGCCGGCGGCCTGGAGCGCGGTGATGGCGGACTCGCGGCCGGACCCGGGGCCCTTGACGCGGACCTCGACTTCGCGGATGCCGATCTTCTTCGCCTTGTCGGCGACGTTCTCGGCGGCGCGCTGGGCGGCGAACGGCGTGCTCTTGCGCGAGCCCTTGAACCCGATGGTCCCCGCCGAGTCCCAGCAGAGCGTCTCGCCGGACGGCGTGGTGATCGTGATGATCGTGTTGTTGAACGTCGCCTTGATGTGCGCGATGCCCTTGACGACGTTCCGCTTGATCTTGCGCTTCGGTGCTTTCGCCATGAGTGTCCTCGAAACCTAATGCTTTAGCGCATTTCCTTCACGGACTTCTTGCCGGCCACGGTCTTCTTCTTGCCCTTGCGCGTGCGGGCGTTGGTGCGCGTGCGCTGCCCGCGAACCGGCAGGCCCTTGATGTGGCGGATGCCGCGGTAGCAGCGGATCTCCTTCAGCCGCTGGATGTTCTGGTTCTCCTGGCGGCGGAGCTGGCCTTCCACGACGTAGGTCCGCTCGACGTAGGTCGCGATGCGGCTCAACTCGTCTTCCGTCAGGTTCTTGGCGCGAACGCCCGGCTCGATGCGGCACTCGGCCAACACCTTGGCGGACAGCGTCTTGCCGATGCCGTAAAGGCTCATCAGCGAGTAAAGGATCGGCTTGTCCGCCGGAATGTCAACACCCAGAATACGCGGCATTCGTTCGGCTCCTTGGTCTTACTTGCCCTGGCGCTGCTTGTGGCGGCCGTCGGTGCAGATGACCCGCACGACGCCCTTGCGCCGGACGATCTTGCAGTTCTCACAGATGCGTCGGACGGAGGCTTTGACTTTCATGACCCTCACCTTGCTTGTGGTGGGTCAGACATTCCTGTCTGACCTTCCCCGGACAGGCCCCGATGCATCGGGGTCCTGCAAGACCTATGACGCTACCGGCTCCTGTAAACGATGCGGCCCTTCGAGAGATCGTAAGGCGACACCTCCACCGTGACCTTGTCGCCCGGGAGAATCCGGATGAAGTTCATCCGGATCTTGCCGCTGACGTGCGCCAGCAGCCTGTGCCCGTTTTCCAGCTCCACCAGGA
Organism: Planctomycetota bacterium; assembly: GCA_037439485.1. Classification (GTDB taxonomy): domain Bacteria; phylum Planctomycetota; class DG-23; order DATKVD01; family DATKVD01; genus JBBIVY01. The sequence goes on from JBBIVY010000002.1 coordinate 45,409, forward strand.
ACATGGCGTTCGGGAGCGATTCCCGGACAACGGCCTCGATCTTGATGGGTTCTTCTTTCGGCACGCCGGCCTCTCTCTTCCTCTTTGTAGGGGGGGGCCTGTGTATCCCCCCGAATTTCTTCTTCTCACAGAAGCAACAGCCGGGCGGACACGCAGGTCCGCCCCTACATAAGAAGAGGCACTACGGCAGCGTCAGCACTTCGACGCCCGTCTCCGTCAGCGCGACGGTGTGCTCGTAATGCGCGCACAGGCTCCGGTCGCGGGTCACCACGGTCCAGTGGTCGCTCAGCGTCTCGACCTCGTAGTCGCCCATCGTCACCATCGGCTCGATGGCGATGACCGTCCCGGTCTGCAGGATGCGGTCGTCCGGGACGTGGCTGTCCTCGTCCCAGAAATTCGGAACCTGCGGCTCTTCCCAGAGCTGCCGGCCGATGCCGTGGCCGACCATCGTCCGCACGACGCCGAAGCCGTTCGACTCGACGTACTGCTGAATCGTGCGGCCGATGTCGCTCAGGCGCACCCCCGGCTTGACGATCGCGATGGCCTTGTCGAGCGACGCCTTCGTCACCCGCATCAGCCGCTTCGCGTCCTCGCCCGGATCGCCCGCGGCGACGGTGACCGCGGCGTCCGAGAACCACTTATCGAGCTCCGCGCCGACGTCGACGCTGACGATGTCGCCGGCCTTGACGACCCGCGGCCCCGGGATACCGTGAACGAGCTGCTCGTTCACCGAGATGCAGCAGCAGTTCGGGAAGCCCCGGTGTCCCTTGAAGGCGGGACGCGCGCCGCGCGCGCAGATCAACTCTTCGACCTGCCGGTCGATGTCCGCCGTCGTGACGCCCGACTGGACCAGGTTTTCAACGAGCTTCAACGCCTCTCCGACGATTCGACCGGCCTTGCGGATGGCGTCGATTTCCCGCCGGGTCTTGAGTCGGATCATCGAAGCGCCCTATTTCGACTGGGCGGCCTTCTTCGGCTTCGCCGTCGCGAGGGCCTTTTCGATGGCCTCGCGCCCCGGCTTCACCTCGAGGTTGCCCGAGATTTCCTTCAGGAGCCCCCGCTTCGCGTAGAACTCGATCAGGGGCGCCGTCTGCTTCTGATAGACTTCCAAGCGGTTCGCCACGGTGTCCGGCTTGTCGTCGTCGCGCTGGTAAAGCTCGCCTGCGCACTTGTCGCACACCCCCTCCTTCTTCGGGGGGATGTTGGTCACGTGATAGTTGGCGCCGCACTTGCGGCAGATCCGCCGGCCGCTGAGCCGCTTCACCACGACCTCGCGGTCGGTGGCGAAGTAGAGCACGAGGTCGAGCGTCTTCTTCAACTCCGCGAGCGTCTTTTCGAGCATCTCGGCCTGCGCGACGGTGCGCGGGAAGCCGTCGAGGACGAATCCCTTTGCGCAGTCGGGCTTCTTCAGGCGCTCGGCGACGATCGAGACGACGAGATCGTCGGGGACGAGGCCGCCCGTGTTCATGAACGACTGGGCCTTGAGGCCGAGTTCGGACTTGGCCTTGACCGCCTCGCGGAGGAGGTCGCCGGTCGAGATGTGCGCCCACGACTTGTCGGCGCAGAGCGAGCCGGCCTGCGTGCCTTTTCCGGCGCCGGGAGGTCCCAGGAAGACGAGGTTCATCGGCGTCCCCGGATCTTGCCCTTGCGCATGAAGCCTTCATAGTGGCGCATCATCAGGTGCGACTCGATCTTCTCGACGAGGTCGAGCGCCACGCCGACCACGATCAGCAGGCTGGTGCCGCCGTAGAACCCGGCCATCTGCCAGCCCACGTTGAGCACGGACTGGAGCACCTGCGGGAAGATCGCGACCGCGGCCAGGAACGTGGAGCCCGCGAGCGTGATGTGCGTCATGACGTTCTCGAGGTACTCCGCGGTGCGCGGCCCCGGCCGGATGCCCGGGATGAACGAGCCGTAGTCCTGCAGGTTTTCCGACAGGTCCTTCGGCTTGAACATGATGCTGGTCCAGAAGTAGCTGAAGAAGTAGATCAGCAGGATGTAGAGCGTGACGTAGACCCAGCTTGACCCGCGGACGAAGAGGTGCTCGTGCATCCAGAGGAACGGCTGGCCGCCGAACATCGTGACGCCGGACATCGCCTGACAGATGAGCGTCGGGAAGATGAGCAGGGTCGAGGCGAAGATGACGGGCATGACGCCCGAGTGATTGACGCGGAACGGCAGGTACTGGCGCTGGCCGCCGAAGACCCTCCGGCCGCGCGTCATCTTGGCCTGCTGGACGGGGATGCGCCGTTGCCCCTGTGTCATGATGACGACGCCCCCGACGACGACCACGAACGCGACGACCAGGAAGATGAGCGTTCCGGGGGTCAGGTTGCCCGTGCCGGTGTTGCGGATGGCGTCGTAGATCGCGATGGGCAGGCGGTCGATGATGCCGGCCATGATGATGAGGGAGATGCCGTTGCCGACGCCGTGCTGGGTGATCTGGTCGCCCAGCCACATCATGAGCATCGTGCCGGCCGTCATGGCGATGATGTCGACCATGGCGACGAAGTTGTTGCCGATGAAGAGCGGGTCGTGGGTGGTCGGGTCCTTGCCGGCCTGGAGGAAGCGGATCATGAGGATCGCCTGGACGAAGCAGATGGCGACGGTCGTGTACCGCTCGTACTGGCGGATCTTCTTGAGGCCGGGCTCGCCTTCCTTGCGCAGCTTCTCGAGGGTGGGGATGACGCCCGTGAGGAGCTGGAAGATGATCGTCGCGCTGATGTAGGGCATGATGCCCAGCGCGAAGATGGTGGCCTTGGAGAGCGCGCCGCCCGACAGCATGGAGACCACGCCGAAGACCTGCGAGAGCGCGCCGCCCTGTCCCATCATCGCCGCCAGCCCCTCGATGTTCACGCCGGGACAGGGCAGGAGGCAGCCGAGTCGATAGACTATCAGAATGCCGAGCGTGAAGAGTATCTTCTTCCGGAGCTCGGGGATGCGGAACATATTGACAAAGGCTTCGAACATCAGAGCACCTCGATCTTGCCTCCGGCGGCTTCGATCTTCTGGACGGCCGACTTGCTGAACTTATTGGCCTTGACGGTCATGGCGCGGGTGACTTCCCCGTCGCCCAGGACCTTGAGACCTTCGCTTTCGAGCTTCTTGAGGATGCCCTTCTCCATCAGCGCCGTCGGCGTGATCTCGGAGAGGTCCGTCATCTCGTTGAGGTCGCCGACGTTGATGACCGAGAAACGGCGCTCGAAATCGGCGTTGGAGAACCCGCGCTTCGGGAACCGCTTGAACATCGGGGTCTGGCCGCCCTCGAACACCGCGCGCATCGAGTAGCCCTTGCGCGCCTTCTGGCCCTTGTCGCCGCGCGTCGAACGCTTGCCGTGGCCTGAACCGCGCCCGCGACCCACGCGCTTGCGCTGTTTGTGGCCCAGATCCACCTTGTTGATATCGGTCAGGTTCATTACTGGACCTCCACTCCCCGCAGCGCGGCCACCGTCGCCTTGCTGCGAAGTCGGGTGACGGCGTCGAACGCCGCCTTCACGAGGTTGACGGGGTTCGTGCTGCCGTACGCCTTGCTCAGGACGTCGCGCACGCCGACCAGCTCCAGCACCGCGCGCGCGGAGGCCCCGGCGATGATGCCCGTGCCCGGCGCGGCCGGCTTCATGAAGATCCGGCTGGCGCCGCAGCGGCCGATGACTTCGTGCGGGATGGTCGTCCCCACGAGCGACACGCTCACGAGCTTGGTCTTCGCCACCTTCGTGGCCTTCTCGACCGCGACCGGGACCTCTCGGGCCTTGCCGTAGCCGATGCCCACGCGACCGTTGCGGTCGCCCACGACCACCATGGCGGTGAAGCTGAAGCGCCGGCCGCCCTTCACCACCGCGGCGCAGCGCCGGATGCTTCCCGGGACGACGATTTCATCGAGATGACTGCCGGCCTGTTCTTCCGTCAAGGCTACACTCCTGTCGGCGGTTGAGGTGAAAATGAACCATCGGCTTCAAACAGGGAGCCGCGACGGCACTTTCCCCTTTCGAGGGGCGTGCCCTCCGCGGTTCCTGACGATCTTGTGCGGCCGGGACGTCCGGGACGGCATCCCCGCGCGGCCCGTGAAATGCTCAGAACTTCAGCCCGCCCTTGCGCGCGGCGTCGGCCAGGGCCTTGATGCGCCCGTGATACCGGCCGAATCCGCGATCGAACGCCACCTGCTTGATCCCGGCGGCGAGGGCCTTCTCGGCGATCTTCGTGCCGACGGCCACGGCCGCCTTGATGTTGCCGCCGTTCTTGAACGTCGCGGCCAGATCCTTCGACAACGTGCTGATGGCCACCAGCGTGCGGCCCTCGTCGTCGTTGATGATCTGCGCGCCGATGTGCTTGATGGAACGGGACACCGCCAGGCGCGGACGATCGCCTGTGCCGCGGACGTGGTTGCGCACGCGGTGGTGACGGCGGACTCGCTGAAGCTGCTTCTTTCGATCGCGGTTCATCGAAGGCTCCCGGCTCACTCGGTGCTGACGAAGGCCTTGCCGGCCTTTCGACGGATGACTTCCTCACGGTACTTGATGCCCTTGCCCTTGTAAGGCTCAGGCGGACGGACGGCGCGCACCTTGGCGGCAAACTCCCCGACCGCCTGGCGGTCGGGGCCGGTGATGATGATCAGCGTCGGGTTCGGGCACGTCACCGTGACCTGCTCCGGCGGCGGCAGGACGACGGGGTGGCTGAAGCCGACGACGACGACGAGGTCCTTGCCCTGCAACCGGGCCTGGTAGCCTACGCCGATGACCTCCATCGACTGCGAATATCCCTCGGCGACGCCGCGCACCATGTTGTTCACCAGCGCCCGCATCGTGCCGTGGATGGCGCGGTTGAATCGCTCGTCGCTCGAACGCTTGAGGACGATCTGCTTCTTCTCGGCGTCGAACGACGGGGTGATGAGCGGATGCACGTCGAGCGTCAGGTGCCCCTTGGGGCCCTTCACGGCGACGGTCTGTCCCTTGACCTCGGCGGTGACGCCGGCGGCGACCTTCACGGGCTGTTTTCCGATGCGCGACATTCCTGACTCCTCAATCCGCGTGGTGGATTACCAGACGCGGGCGATGATTTCGCCGCCCAGTTTCTGCTGACGGCACTCGCGGTCGCTCAACATCCCCTTGGACGTGGTGACGACGAGAATGCCCATGCCTCCCATGACCTTCGGCATCCGGCGCGCCGGGGTGTAGACGCGGCAGCCGGGCGAGCTCACGCGCTCGATAATGTTGATGACCCGCTCGCCGCTGGGGCCGTACTTCGGGAAGATCGTCAGCGTCTTCCCGAGCGCGGCGCCCTTGCGGCCCTTTTCGCCCTCGGTCACCTTGGCGTCGGCGATGAACCCCTCGCGCTTGAGGACCTCGGCGACGGCCTCCTTCACGCGGGAATGGGGCATGGTGACGCGGGTGCGGTCGATGCTTACGGCGTTGCGCACGCGGGTCAGAAGATCGGCAATCGGGTCCGTCATGGTCATGAGACGAGAATCCTTTCCTGCTCTCTCGAACGTGGGTCTACCAGGACGCCTTCCGCACGCCCGGGATGTTGCCTTCGCTGGCCAGCTTGCGGAAGCAGAGCCGGCAGATCTTGAACTTCTGGTACACCGCGCGCTGACGGCCGCAGATCTGGCAGCGCGTGTAGGCACGGGTCGAGAACTTCGGCGTTGCGTTTGCCTTGTTGATCAGACACTTGCGTGGCATCGGTCTTTCCTCAGACTATTTTCCTCGGACTACTTCTTCCGTCCCGCGGCGTCCAGTTCCTCGCGCACGAACGGCACTCCCATCAGCCTCAGCATCTCCTCCGTCTTCTCGTCGTTGGAGTTGCGCACGACGAGCGTGATGTTCATCCCCTGCACGTGGGTGACCTTGTCCACGGGGATTTCCGGGAACACGGTCTGCTCATCGATGCCGAGGTTGTAGTTCCCGCGTCCGTCGAACTTCTTGGGCAGCCCGCGGAAGTCGCGGATGCGCGGCACGGCGACGTTGATGAAGCGGTCGAGGAACTCGTACATCCGCGCCCCGCGCAGCGTCACCACGCAGCCGATCGGGAAGCCCTGGCGCACCTTGAACGCGCTGATGGACTTCTTGGCCTTCGTCACCACGGGCTTCTGGCCCACGATGAGCGACAGGTCGCGCACGGCGGCTTCCATGGCCGTCTTGTCCAGGATGGACTTCCCCACGCCCATGCTGATGACCACCTTCTCCAGGCGCGGGGCGGCCAGGGCGTTCTTCAGGCCGAAGCGTTCCATGAGCTTCGGACGGACTTCATTGCGAAATCGATCAAGCAGTCGGGCCATGTCTCACCAGGATTTACTTGCGCTTCGTCTTATGCACGGGGATTGCCTTGTCGCACTTCGCGCAGACGCGGATGCGGTCCCCTTTTTCGTCCGTCTTCATATGCACCCGGACGCCCTTCTCGCACGCCGGGCACCAGAGCATCACGTTGCTCGCGGCGATGGGGGCTTCCTTCTGAAGGCGGGCGCCGTACGGGTTCTGCCGGCTCCGCTTCATGTGCTTCGTCACGAAGTTCACGTGCTCCACGACCACCAGGTTCGAGCGAGGCATCACCTGCAGGACGCGCTCCTTCTTGCCGGAGTCGTCGCCCGTGATCACCTGCACGATGTCATTCTTCACGATCCGCGTTTTCATGGCTCACACCACCTCGCTGGCCAGGGAGATGATCTTCATGAAGTTCCTGGCGCGGAGCTCGCGGGGCACGGCGCCGAAGATGCGCGTGCCGCGCGGGTTGAGCTGATCGTCGATGATCACCACCGCGTTCCGGTCGAACCTCACGTACGACCCGTCCTCGCGACGGATGTTGCTGCGCGTCCGGACGATCACTCCGCGCACGACCTCCCCCTTCTTCACGTCGCCCGAGGGGATGGCCTTCTTGATCGTCAGCACGATGACGTCGCCGACCGTGGCGTACCGACGGCGCGTGCCGCCGAGGACCTTGATGCACTGGGCGACCTTGGCCCCCGTGTTGTCCGCCACGTCAAGCATGGTGTGCGTCTGGATCATGACGACGCTTTGCCTTTCGTCTTCTGGGAGTCCGACGCCTCAACCGGCGAGAGGAGCCCGACCGTCTGGACCGGTTCCGGGGCTTTCACGACGATCCGCGCGACGCGCCACGACTTGCGCCGGCTCAGCGGACGCGTCTCGACCAGCTCCACCCGGTCGCCCATCCTCGCCTCGTCGTTCTCGTTGTGCGCCATGAGCTTCGTGCGCCGACGCACGGTCTTCTTGTAAACGGGGTGCTTCACCAGACGCTCGACCATGACGACGACGGTCTTCTGCATCTTGTCGCTGGTGACGACGCCCGTGACGGTCCTTCGGCTGCTGTTGCTTCGGGTCATGATGTCCTCGCTGCGTTGGACGCCCCGACGGCGGCGGCCTTTTCCTTTTCCGTGATGAGCGTCTTGATCCGCGCGATGTCCCGGCGGACCTTGCTCATCTGCGTCGGGTGGATGTCTTCCCCGACCGACTGGCGGAAGCGGAGGTTATACAGCCCGCGCTCCTGCTCGCCCAACTCGCCCTTCAACTCGTCCAGCGTCATGCCGCGGAGTTCCGTCGCTTTCATATGCGGGCCCTCCGGTGAACGAACCGCACCCTGAACGGCATCTTGTGAGCGGCCTTGAGCATCGCCGCGCGCGCAAGCTCCTCGCCGACCCCGCTCAGCTCGAACAGCACGGTGCCGGGCTTGATGACGGCGCACCAGTACTCCGGCTCGCCCTTGCCCGTGCCCATGCGCGTCTCCTCGGGGGTCGAGGTGACGGACTTGTGCGGAAACACGCGGATATGGAGCCGGCCTTCGCGCGCGAGGAAGTGGTTGATCGCCACTCGCGCCGCCTCGATGCAGGTGGCCTTGAGCCATCCGCCCTCGAGGGACTGCAGGCCGAACTCGCCGTACGCCACGGTGTTCCCACGCGTCGCGTTACCCTTGATTCGCCCGCGCTGACTCTTGCGGAACTTCACCCGCTTCGGCATCAACGCCATGATCGGCTTCCTTCTTCTTCACGCTTTCGGGTTCCAGGACATCGCCCGTATAGATCCACGTTTTCACGCCGATTTGCCCGTACGTCGTGCTCGCCTCGGCGAAACCGTAGTCGATCTTCGCACGCAGCGTCGCGAGCGGGATCTTGCCCACGCCCTGCACGTCGCGCCGCGCCATTTCCGCGCCGCCCAGCCGGCCCGCCAGGCGAACCTTGCACCCGAGCGCCCCTGCGTCCATCACCGCCTCGATCGCCCGCTTCGAGGTCCGGCGGAAGCTCGCCCGCTTCTCCAGCTGCTCGGCGATCTGCTCGGCCACGAGCTGCGCGTTGATCTCGGGCCGCGAAATCTCCTGAATCTTGACGTTCACCGTCGCCTTCGTGATCTCCTCGAGCGACGACTTCAGCCGGTCCACCTCGGTGCCCTTCCGGCCGATCAAGAGGCCCGGCCGCGCCGTGTTCAGAATCACCGTGGTTCCGGCGGCCGTCCGCTCGATCTCGATGAGCGCGATGCCGGCGAACTCGTAGTTCTTCTTCACGAACTTGCGGATCTTCTGGTCCTCGACCAGGTACTTGCCGAACGTCTTCTTGTCGGCGTACCAGCGCGAGCGCCAGTTCTCGATGATCCCGATGCGAAGCCCGATCGGGCAGACCTTTTGTCCCACGTCAGGAGGCTCCTTCCTCGTCGGAGAGTTCGATCAGGATATGGCTCGTGCGCTTCCGGATCGGCATCGCGCGACCGCGCGGGCCGGCCATCCAGCGCAGCGGCCACGTCGGGCCCTCGTTGATAGCGGCCGCGTGGACCCACAGCGCCTCCGGGTCCGCGTCCGCCCCGGCGTTCGCGATGGCCGACCGCAGCACCTGGTCGATCATCTGCGCCGGACGGTTGTTCGTGAACGCCAGAATCTTGAGCGCCTCGTTCGCCGACTTCCGGCGGATGAGGTCGATCACCAGCCGCGCCTTGCGGGCCGACGTCGACGCATACTTGTGGCTCGCCTTATACTTCATAGCCTGTCTCCTGCGTCTTTACCGGACGAACCGCACCCCGGGTCATGCGCCCGCGGGCTTCCTGCCGGCTGGGGCTCCGCCTGCCGCCGCGCCGCCCGCCGCCGCGCCCCCGCCCGCCCCCGCCGCCGCGGCTTCCGCTTCCGCCGCCGCCTTCGCCGAAGGCGTCGAGTGGCCGCGGAACGTGCGCGTCGGGGCGAACTCGCCCAGCTTGTGTCCGACCATGTCCTCGGTAATGAAGACCTTGAGGAACTTGTTCCCGTTGTGCACCATGAAGGTCTGGCCGACGAACTCGGGCACCACCGTGCATGCGCGACGCCACGTCTTGATCGGCTCGCGGTTGCCGCCGTCCGTCTGTCCCATCACCTTCCGGAGAAGCTTCGGATCCACAAAGGGACCCTTTTTGCGCGATCTCGACATCGGCCCTTACCCTCTGTTACTGCTGGAAACGTCCGCGTTTGCGATGCCGGAGGATGAACTTCTCCGAGCCCTTCTTGCGGCTGCGCGTCTTGCCGCCCTTCGACAGCACGCCCGTCCTGGAGCAGGGGTGGCGTCCGCCCTTGCGGCGGCCTTCGCCGCCGCCCATCGGGTGGGCCACCGGGTTCTTCGCGACGCCGCGGACGTGCGACTTGATGCCCATCCATATCTTGCGGCCGGCCTTGCCGAGCGTCACGCTCGCCCAGTCCACGTTGCCCACGCGGCCGATGGTCGCGCGGCACTTCACGTGAACCTGGCGCATTTCGCCCGACGGCAGGATCAGCACGGCGTAGTCGCCTTCGCGGGCCGAAAGAATCGCGGCTCCGCCGGCGGCGCGCACCATCTGACCGCCGCGGCCCGGGGTCAGCTCGATGTTGTGCACTTCGAGGCCCAGCGGAATATGACCCAGCTCCATCGTGTTGCCGACGTCCGGGTCCACGCGCTCGCCGCTGACGACCTTCATGCCGACTTCGAGGCCCACCGGCTGAAGGATGTAACGCTTCTCGCCGTCGGCGTAGTGGACGAGCGCCAGCAGGCAGGAGCGGTTGGGATCGTACTCGATCTGCGCGACGCGGCCGCTCACGCCGTCCTTGTCGCGACGGTAGTCGACGAGCCGCTGGATCCGGCGATACCAGCCGCCCATGTAGCGCGTGCAGGTCTTGCCGGAGAAATTGCGGCCGCCGGTGTGATTCAGCCGCTTGAGCAGCTTCTTGTCCTCGGGCCCCTTGGCGAGGCCGGGGATCACGAGGTGGCTCATGAAGCGGCGGCTCGGCGTATACGGATTGCTCTGAACGATAGGCACGGCCGACTCCCTCAGATGATATCGATTCGCTCGTCCGGCGCCAGCGTTACGGCGGCCTTCTTCCACTCCGGCATCTCGAACATCTTGAAGCGGATGCGGCGCTGCTTGCCGCCGACGCGAAGCGTATGCACCTGGCGGACGTGAACCTGGTATATCTGCTCAATCGCGTGGCGGATCTGCGTCTTGTTGGCGCGGGGATCCACGGCGAACCAATATTTGCGGGCGGCTTCCTGCCCCACGGCCTTCTCGGTGACCAGCGGCTTGATGATCACCTGGTAGGAGTTCATTTCCTTCATGACGCGGCTCCCATCAGGCGCTCGACGGCGCCCTTCTCGATCACGATCCAGCGGTGGTTCAGCATCTCCAGCGCGTTGAGGTCCGCGGCGTTGGAGGAGTCGGCGCCGGCCAGGTTGCGCGTCGAGAGGACGAGGTTCTTGTTGTAGGCCTCCGACACCAGCAGGCACGAGCCTTCGAGCTTCAGCGCCTTGAGGAGCGCCGCGACCTGCTTCGTCTTCACCGCCTCGAACGCGAGCGTATCGACCACCTTCACCTCGCCGTCGTTGAGCTTGGCCAGAAGCGCCGAGCGCGTGGCAAGCTTGCGGGCCTTCTTCGGCATGTGCCAGCCGAAATCGCGGGGCTTGGGGCCGAACGCCCGGCCGCCGCCGCGACGGGAGGGCGTGCGGATCATGCCCATTCGCGCGTTGCCCGTGTGCTTCTGCGGATAGAGCTTGCGGGTGGAACCCACGACATCGCTGCGCTGCTTGGTGAAGACCGTGCCCTGGCGCAGGTTGGCCAGATACATGTTCACGGCTTCCTTGAGCAGCTTCAGGTGCACTTTTCCGCCCAGCTTCTCCGGGTCCACCTGCACCGTGGAGGTTTCCTGACCCGAGGGCGTATATACCGGCAGCTCGATCATGATTTCGGGCCCTTACGCTTTCGTTTCGCGCTTCACGACTTTGACGTACAGGAACCCCCCGTTGGCGCCGGGAACCGCGCCTTCGACCAGGAGGAGATTTTTCTCGGGAACGATCTGCACGACGGAAAGATTCTTGACGGTGGCGGGGATGTCGCCCATGTGGCCGGGAAGACGCTGTCCCTTGCTGACGGAACCGATTCGGTGCGAACCCAGCGAGCCGACTCGGCGGTGAACCTTCGACGTTCCGTGCGAGGCGCTCATGCCGTGGAAGCCGTGGCGCTTCATCGCGCCCTGGAATCCGCGGCCCTTGCGGACGCCCTGCACGTCGACCAGCTTCGCCCCGTCGAACTCCGCCGCGGTGAGAACCAGACCCGGCTTGTGTTCGGCGGCGACCTCGTCGACGCGCACCTCGCGGAGGAACCGCTTCGGCTCGGCATTGCCGGCCTTCTCCGCGCGGACGCGCTCGGCGCGCGAGGCCGACTTGCGGCGCTTGTCCGCGAAGCCGAGCTGCAACGCCGGGTATCCGTCGTTTTCCTTCGTCTTCACCTGCATCACCGTACACGGCCCCAGTTCGATGACCGTCACCGGATGAATCATGCCGGCGGCGTCATACACCTGGGTCATCCCGACTTTTCTTCCGAGTAGCGCGTTCAGCATGTCGGCACCTTAGGCCTTGATCTTGATGTAAACGCCCGCAGGCAGATTGAGCTTCCCCAGCGCATCCACCGTCTTCGCCGACGGCTCGAGGATGTCGATGAGACGCTTGTGGGTGCGGATCTCGAACTGCTCCCGCGACTTCTTGTCGACGTGCGGGCTGCGCAACACCGTATACCGCTCGATCCTCGTCGGCAGCGGAACCGGCCCGCACACCTTGGCCCCCGTCCGCTTAGCCGTTTCGACGATCTCGAGCGCCGAGCTGTCGAGGGCCTTGTGGTCGTAGGCCTCCATCCGAATTCGAACCCTGTCTTGCGCCATGTGTCGTTACGTCTCCGTTTATGACCGCTTCGGAGCTGATGCGCAAAGAACCAATACGATACGTCCTAACCCCTTGCTTGTCAAGAACTTTTCTCAACTTCTCGGGCGAAATCTGAGGCGTATTTCAGGCTTGGAACCCTCGCAACATCAAAGCGCATCACGCCAACAGGCTGTCGTATAGGTTCGGGGGAACATCCACAAAATCATGGGGTTCCATCGTGTAGCTCGCCCGGCCCTGGGACAGGCTTCTCAGCGTCGTCGAGTAGCCGAACATCTCCGCCAGCGGCACGAAGCAGTGAATGACGCGAACCGGACCGCGCTGGACGACCTCGCGGATGGTGGCCCGGCGCGACATGAGGTCGGCGATGACGTCGCCCATGAACTCCTCGGGCGTGACGGCCTCCACGCGCATCAGCGGCTCCAGCAGCTTGATGCCCGCGCGCTGGACCGCCTCGCGCAGCGCGATGGCCGCGGCGGCCGAGAACGCGATGTCCGACGAATCGACCTCGTGGAACTTCCCGTCGGTGAGCGTGACCTTGACGTTGACGAGCGGATAGCCGCTGGTCCCGCCGCCGGAGGCCGTCGTGAGGATGCCCTCCTCCACCGCGGGGATGTACTCCTTCGGGACGGTGCCGTGCCGGATCTTGTTTTCGAAGACGACCGGCTGATCGCTCGTGAACGGTTCGATATCGATAAATACGACTGCGTATTGGCCGTGCCCGCCGGTCTGGCGGATGAAGCGCCCCTCGACGTCCTTGACGGCCTTCTTGATGGTCTCCTTGTAGGTGACCTTCGGCTTGCCGACGTTGGCGGCGACGTTGAAGTCGCGGAGCATCCGGTTCTTGAGCACCTCCAGGTGGAGTTCGCCCATGCCGGAGATGATGATCTGCCCGGTGTCGCCGTCCACGTGCCAGGCGAAGGTCGGGTCCTCGCGCGACAGGACCCGCAGCACGTTGGCCAGCTTGTCCTTGTCGGACGTCGACTTCGGTTCGATGGCCATGTGGATGACCGTTTGCGGGAAGACGAGTTTTTCGAGCAGGATCGGCTTGTGCGTCGGGCAGAGCGTGTGCCCGGTGATGGTCTCCTTGAGCCCGACGACCGCGACGATGTCGCCGGTCTCGGCCGTCTCGATCTTCTCGCGCGTGTTGGCGTGCATGCGCCAGATGCGCTGGATCATCTCTTTCTTGTCGACGTTCGGGTTATAGACCCGCTCGCCGGTCTTGATCGTGCCCGAGTAGACCCGCATGAAGGTCAGCTCGCCGTGCTGATCGGCCTGGATCTTGAACGCGAGCGCCGCGAACGGCTCGTCGTTCGAGGGCTTTCGCGTGATCTCATCGCCCGACTTCGGGTGCGTTCCCTTGACGGGGGGCATATCGAGCGGGCTCGGAAGGTAGTCGACGACGGCGTCGAGGAGCGCCTGCACGCCCTTGTTCCGGAACGCGGAGCCGCAGAGCACCGGCGTGATCTTGCCGGAGAGCGTTCCCTGGCGGATGCCCACTCGCAGGTCCTCTTCCGTGAGGCTCTTGTGGTCGTGGACCCACTTCTCCATGACGGAGTCGACGCGCTCGGCGAGGAGCTCGATGATGTGCTCGCGCCAGTGCTCGGCGTCGCTCTTCATCTCGGCCGGGATCTCGAACTCGACGAACGTGACGCCGTTGTCTTCCTCGTTGTAGGTCCTCGCGACCATGCGGAGGAGGTCGACCGCGCCCTTGAAGCCCTCTTCCTTCCCGATGGGGATCTGGAGCGGGATGGGGTAGGCGCCGAGCTGCTTCTCCATCTCCTCGATGACGCGGAAGAAGTCGCTGCCCACGCGGTCGAGCTTGTTGATGAACGCGATGCGCGGGACATGGTACTTCTCGGCCTGATGCCAGACCGTCTCGGTCTGGGCCTGCACGCCCCCGACGCCGCAGAAGACCGCGACCGCCCCGTCCAGAACGCGGAGCGACCGCTCCACCTCGGCGGTGAAGTCGACGTGTCCGGGGGTGTCGATGATGTTGATTTCGTGGCCGCGCCAGTAGCAGGTGGTCCCGGCGGCGTGAATGGTGATGCCCCGCGCCTGCTCCTCGGGGTCCCAGTCCATCGTGGCGGTGCCTTCGTCGACCGAGCCGAGCTTATAGCCCTTCCCGGTGTAGTACAGAATGCGTTCCGATACGGTCGTCTTGCCCGCGTCGATGTGGGCCATGATGCCGATGTTGCGTTTCGTCAGAATGTGAGCGGCAGCGTCTTCGGACATGATTGATGGGTTCCTGCAGCACGATTCCTCCTGAGGCAAGCGCGGCCCGGCAGGGGATGCGTACGGCTGCTCTATGTGTGTCGCGATGAATCGCGTGTATCGAAAACACCGCCGCCGCGGCGCACGCGGCGACGGATGACGGACTACCAGGCGAAGTGCGCGAACGCCTTGTTGGCCTCGGCCATCTTGTGGACGTTCTCGCGGGCCGTGTAGGCGGCGCCTTCCTTGGCGAACGCGGCCATGAACTCCTCGGCCAGCGATTCGTGGACGGGCCGGCCCTTCTTGGCGCGGACGGCCTCGAGGATCCAGCGGATCGACAGCGACTGCTGGCGCTTGCGGTTCACCTCCATGGGCACCTGGTAGGTGGCGCCGCCGACGCGCTTCGAGCGGACCTCGATGACGGGCTTCACGTTCTCCAGCGCCGTCTTGAAGATCTCGAGCGGGTCCTTGCCCTTCATCTTCTGCTCGATGATGTCCATGGCGCGGTAGAACGCGGCCTGCGCCTCGTTCTTCTTGCCGCAGTGCATCAGGCAGTTGACGAACTTGCTGACGAGCTTATCCTTGAAACGCGAGTCCGGCTTCAGCGTGGCTACCGATGCGGTCGGCTTCTTCATCGTCTGTTCTTCTTTCCTTTGTAGGGGGGGACCTATGTGTCCCCCCGTTCTTCTTCTATAGCCGCAGGAAACGCGGGCGGACACATAGGTCCGCCCCTACATTAACAGCTACTTCGGTCTCTTCGTCCCGTACTTCGAGCGCCCACGGTGACGGCCGTCGACGCCGAGCGTGTCGAGCACGCCGCGGACGATGTGATAGCGCACGCCCGGCAGGTCGCGCACGCGGCCGCCGCGGACGAGCACGATCGAGTGCTCCTGCAGGTTGTGGCCTTCGCCCGGGATGTACGCGGTGATTTCCTTGCCGTTGGAGAGCCTCACGCGCGCGATCTTGCGCAACGCGGAGTTGGGCTTCTTCGGCGTCATGGTCTTCACCTGCAGGCACACCCCGCGCTTCTGCGGGCACCCGGAGAGCGCCTGGGTCTTCTTCTTTGCGACGACGGGCTGACGGCCGAAACGGACCAGCTGATTAATCGTAGGCATCCGTGCTTCACTCCTCATTTTCGAACGCCGTCCCCGCGACGGGGACGGCACGGTTCAGTCGTCGCCCGCGGGCGTTTCGTTCGGCCCCTCTTCCTCGGGCACATCGAGGTCCACCGTGCCGGTGACCTCGGTCGCCGTCGTCGTCGCCGTTTCCGTGGCTTCGGCCGCGGCGATTTCCTCGGGCATCACGTTCTTCTTGATCTCGATGGCGCTGTAGGCGCGGAACGCCGTCCCGACCGGGATCAGGTGGCCGAGGATGACGTTCTCCTTCAGCCCTTGCAGGTGGTCGACGCGGCCGGAAAGCGCCGCCTCGGTCAGCACCTTGGTCGTCTCCTGGAAGCTGGCCGCGGCCAGGAAGGAGTCGGACTGCAGCGCCGCCTTCGTCAGACCCAGGAGGAGCGGCTTGGCCGTCGCCGGCTTCTTGCCGTCGGCCTGGGCCTGCTGGTTGGTGCGGCGGAACGTGAACTTGTCGACGATGGCGCCCGGCAGCAGCTCGGTCTCGCCCGGATCCTCGACGCGCACCTTCTGCAACATGCGCGACACGATGATCTCGATGTGCTTGTCGTTGATGTTCACGTTCTGCGACCGGTAGACGTTCTGCACCTCGTGCAGCAGGTAGTCCTCGAGGTACTCCTCGCCGTTGATGCGGAGGATGTCCTGGAGGATGAGCGGTCCCTCGACGAGCGGGTCGCCCGCGCGGACGCGGTCGCCGCGGTGCACGCGGAGGTGCTTGCCGACGGGGACGAGGTGCTCGACCTTCTGGCCGGACTCGTTGGCGACGATGATCGTGCGCTTGCCGCGGCGCTTCTCGCCGAGTTCGGCGACGCCGTCGATTTCGGAGATGACCGCCGGCTCCTTGGGCTTGCGGGCCTCGAAGAGCTCGGTGACGCGCGGGAGGCCGCCGGTGATGTCCTGCGTTCCGGAGATCTCCCGCGGCGTGCGGGCCAGCAGCGTGCCCGGGACGATCTCGTCGTTCTCGCCCACCTCGATGTGCGCCTTTTCGGGGATGGGGTAGAGGCCGAGGATCTTTCCGGCGCGGTCCTCGATGATGATCTGCGGGTGCAGGTCGCCCTTGTGCTCGACGATGACCTTGCGCTTGATGCCGGAGGCGGCGTCCGTCTCCTCGCGCATGGTCTTGCCTTCGACGATGTCCTCGAAGCGGACGCGTCCGGCGATGTCGGTGAGGATCGGGATCATGTGGGCGTCCCACTTGCACACGAGGTCGCCCGACTTGACCTTCTGGCCGTCGTCGATGCTCAGGACCGAGCCGGCGGGAATGACGTGCCGTTCGAGTTCTCGCTCCTTCTCGTCGACGACGGTGATCTCGCCGTTGCGGCTGAGCGCGATGCGCTCGCCCGCCGGGTTGACCACGACGTTCATGAGCTGGAAGCGCGCCAAGCCGCCCTGGCGGACGCGGATCTCCGGCTTCTCCACCCGGCGGAACGCCGTGCCGCCGATGTGGAACGTGCGCATGGTGAGCTGCGTTCCGGGCTCGCCGATCGACTGCGCGGCCATGATGCCGACCGCGAGTCCCTGCTCCACGAGGCGGCCGGTCGACAGGTCGTTGCCGTAGCAGAGCTGGCAGACGCCCATCGGCGACTCGCACGTCATGGGCGAGCGGACGCGCACCTTCTCGTAGCCGAGCGACTCGATCTTCTCGGCCTGCTCCTTCGTGATGACGTCGTTCTCGCGCACCACAACCTCGTCGGTGATGACGTTGACGATGGAGTCGCGGGCGACGCGGTGGACGAGGAGCTGCGACAGCGGCACTTCGATCTTCTCGCCGCGGTAGATGGGCGACTTCGAGATGCCGTTGAGCGTGCCGCAGTCGTGCTCGCAGATGACCATGTTCTGCGCGCTGTCCACGAGCTTGCGCGTCAGGTAGCCGGAGTCGGCCGTCTTGAGGGCCGTGTCGGCCAGACCCTTGCGGGCGCCGTGCGTGGAGGAGAAGTACTCGAGCACCGAGAGGCCCTCGCGGAAGTTCGCGCGGATGGGCGTTTCGATGATCTTGCCCGAGGGCTTCGCCATAAGACCGCGCATCCCGGCGAGCTGGCGGATCTGGTCGATCGAGCCTCGCGCGTTCGAGACGGTCATCAGGTAGATCGGGTTCAGGTACTGCTTGCCGTTGCGGAAATCGTTCTTGAGGCCGATCATCATCTCCTGCCCCACGAGTTCGCGCGCCTGGGTCCACAGGTCGATGATCTGGTTGTATCGCTCGCCCTCGGTGATGACGCCCTTCATGTACATCTTCTGGATGCGGTCGACTTCCTTCTCCGTCGCCTCCAGGATGTCCTTCTTCTTCGGCGGGATCTTGAGGTCCTCGGCCGCGAACGACAGCCCGGCGGTCGTCGCCTCGCGGAAGCCCAGCTCCTTGATGTCGTCCAGCAGCTTGATCGTGGGCTCGAGGCCGCAGATGCGGAAGCAGTCGGCGACGACGCCGTTGAGGCCCTTCTGGGCCAGCGGGAAGTTATAGAACGGCATCGCCGCGGGCAGGATGTCGTTGAAGATCACGCGGCCCGGCGTCGTGACGATGAGCCGCGACATCCCGTGCTCCTGCTTGCCCTTGGGCCCGACGACGACCTTGGACTCCGGGAATCGGACCTTGACGGCCGCGTGGAGTCCGAGGTGCCCGTTCTGGAAGGCCGTGATGACTTCCTCGCGGCCGGTGAAGATCTTGCCCTCGCCCAGCTCGGAGGCGCAGTCGACCGTGAGCCAGAAGCACCCGAGCACGATGTCCTGGCTGGGGCCGATGACGGGCGATCCGTTCTGCGGCGAGAAGATGTTCGAGGTCGACATCATCAGGATGCGGGCCTCGGCCTGCGCCTCGACGGACAGCGGCAGGTGAACCGCCATCTGGTCGCCGTCGAAGTCGGCGTTGAACCCCTTGCAGACGAGCGGGTGGATCTTGATCGCGTTGCCTTCGATGAGGATTGGCTCGAAGGCCTGGATGCCCATGCGGTGCAGCGTCGGGGCGCGGTTCAGGAGCACCGGGTGCCGGTGAATGACCTGCTCCAGCACGTCCCACACCTGCTCGTCCTTGCGCTCCAGCATCTTCTTGGCCGACTTGATGGTGTCGGCGTAGCCGAGCTCCTTGAGTTGGCGGATGATGAACGGCTGGAAGAGCTCCAGGGCGATCTTCTTGGGCAGGCCGCACTGGTTGAGCCGGAGGTCTGGGCCGACGACGATGACCGAGCGGGCCGAGTAGTCGACGCGCTTGCCGAGCAGGTTCTCGCGGAACCGCCCCTGCTTGCCCTTGATCATGTCCGTGAGGCTCTTGAGCGGCCGGTTCGACGACCCGAGCACCGGGCGCTTGCAGCGGCCGTTGTCAAAGAGCGCGTCGACGGCCTGCTGAAGCATCCGCTTCTCGTTGTGGATGATCACCTCGGGCGCGTTCAGCTCGATGAGCTTCTTGAGCCGGTTGTTCCGGTTGATCACGCGCCGGTACAGGTCGTTCAGGTCGCTCGTCGCGAAGTTCCCGCTCTCGAGGAGCACGAGGGGACGCAGGTCCGGGGGGATGACCGGGATGACGTCGAAGACCATCCACTCGGGCTTGTTGTCGCTGTCGCGCAGGGCCTCGACGATCTTGAGCCGCTTGATGAAGTCCTTCTTCTTCTGGTGCGAGCCGGTCTCCTCGACCTCGCGGCGGAGTTCCGTGGAGAGCTCGTCGAGGTTGAGGTTCTGAAGCAGCGCCCTCACGGCCTCGGCGCCCATGCCGCACTTGAAGTCGTCGCCGTACTTGTCGCGGCAGGCGCGGTACTCCTCCTCGGTGAGGAGCTGCTTCTCATGCAGCGGCGTGTCGCCGGGGTCGATGACGACGTAGTCCTGGTAATAGATCACGCGTTCGAGCGTGGTCGTCTTCATCGCCAGGAGGTTGCCCAGGCGCGACGGCATCGACTTGAAGAACCAGATATGCACGATGGGGCTGGCCAGCGTGATGTGGCCGAACCGCTTGCGCCGCACGCGGGAGTGCGTGACCTTGACGCCGCAACGGTCGCAGATGATCCCCTTGTGCTTCATGCCCTTGTACTTGCCGCAGAAGCATTCCCAGTCGCGTTCGGGGCCGAAGATGCGCTCGCAGAAGAGACCGTCCTTCTCGGCGCGGTACGTGCGGTAGTTGATGGTCTCGGGCTTCTTGACTTCGCCGTAGGACCACGAACGGATGTCCGCGGGCGACGCCAGCGAGATCTTCACCGCCGCAAAGTCGTTAATCCTGTCGTATACGGCCTCTGCCATTGTGATGTCACCTCACGAATGGGGCAACCCTTGATGCATCCGTCCCGCCCTGTTGGGGCGGGAACGAGCGGTCAGATGACGGACCTCTTCTCGAGCTGCATGTTGAGCCCCAGGCCCTTGATCTCGTTGCAGAGCACCTCGAACGAGACGGGCGTGCCGGCGTCGAGCGTGTTCTCGCCCTTCACCATGGACTCGTAAATCTTCGTGCGGCCCTCGACGTCGTCGGACTTGACCGTGAGCATTTCCTGCAGCACGTACGCGGCGCCGTAGGCTTCGAGCGCCCAGACTTCCATTTCCCCGAACCGCTGGCCGCCGAAGCGCGCCTTGCCGCCGAGCGGCTGCTGGGTGATGAGGGAGTAGGGGCCCGTCGCGCGGGCGTGCACCTTGTCGTCGACGAGGTGCGACAGCTTCATCATGTAGATGTAGCCGACGGTGACGACCTGCATGAACGGGTCGCCCGAGCGGCCGTCGTAGAGGGTCGTCTTGCCGTCGTCCGGCAGGCCGGCCTTCTTCATCAGCTCCTTGATCTCGTGCTCCTTGGCCCCGTCGAACGGCGGGCAGATGGCCTGGAAGCCGAGGATGTGCGCGGCCCATCCGAGGTGCGTTTCGAGGATCTGGCCGACGTTCATACGGCTGGGCACGCCGAGCGGGTTGAGGATGATCTCGATGGGCGTTCCGTCGGCGAGGAACGGCATGTCCTCTTCCGGCACGACGCGGGCGATGACGCCCTTGTTTCCGTGGCGGCCGGCCATCTTGTCGCCGACCGACATCGTGCGCTTCGTCGCCACGTAGACCTTGACCATCTCCAGCACGCCCGTGGGCAGTTCGTCGCCGCGCTTGAGGAAGTTGAGCCGGCGCTCGCGCTCGTCCTTCACCGCCTCGATGCGCTCGTCGATCCGGTCGAACACCTCGCGGCCCTTGCGGCTCTTCGCTTCCGAGGCGAAATCGACCTCGTCGATGTCGAACGTCTCCTCCAGCAGCACGATCTCTTCCGAGGTCATCCCGCGCTTGATGGCGATCGTTTCCTTCGTCGCCGAATGCACCAGCTTCTCGCCGTTGATCTCTTCGAGGGCGTCCATCAGCTCCTTGAAGAGTTCGACGAGGCGCCCGTTGCACTCGCGCTCGATGGCGCCGATCTCGCTCTCGTACTCGCGGCGCTTCTCATCGGAGAGGTACGCCTTGCGCGAGAACTTGTGCGTGGAGATGACGACGCCTTCGACGCCCGAGGGGACCTCGAGCGAGTCGTTCTTGACGTCTTCGCCGGCGCGGCCGAAGATCGCGTGCAGCAGCTTCTCTTCGGGCGACAGCTCGCTCTTCGACTTCGGCGACACCTTGCCGACGAGGATGTCGCCGGGGTGAACGAACGTGCCGACGCGCACGATGCCTTCGTCGTCGAGGTTCTTGAGCGCGCGCTCCGAGACGTTCGGGATGTCGCGCGTGAACTCCTCGCGCCCGAGCTTCGTCTCGCGGATCTCCACCTCGAACTCCTCGATGTGGATCGACGTGAACGAGTCGTCCTTCACCAGCTTCTCGCTGATGATGATCGCGTCCTCGAAGTTGTATCCGTCCCAGATCATGAACGCCACCAGGACGTTGCGTCCCAGCGCCAACTCGCCCTGCTTCGTCGCGGCGCCGTCGGCGATGATCTGCCCGCGCTTCACCACCTGGCCTTCGGCCACGATGGGCTTCTGGTTGAGGCAGGTGCGCTCGTTCAGGCCCACGAACTTCCGCAGGTCGTTCTGGACGTCTCCCTCGGCCAGTACCGGATGCCCCGGACGCGGCTCGACCCTGGCCTTCTTCTCGCCGGATTCCGTCTCCGCGGGCTTCGCGTTCGGGTCGCCGATGACGATGTGGTTGGCGTCGACGTACTTGACGACGCCCGCGCGCTCGGCGCGGATCACCATGCCCGAGTTCTGGGCCACGGCGCGTTCCATGCCGGTCGCCACGATCGGCGGCTCGGGACGCAAGAGCGGCACGGCCTGGCGCTGCATGTTCGAGCCCATCAGCGCGCGGTTCGCGTCGTCGTGCTCGAGGAACGGGATCAGCGACGCCGAAACCCCCAGCATCTGCTTCGGCGAGATGTCCATGAATTCCAGCTTCTTCGCGTCGACGAGCATGAACTCGCCGTTCCATCGCGCCAGCACGATGTCGCCGACGACCTTGCCGTTCTCGTCCACGCGGATGTCCGCCGGCGCCATCCAGTGGTTCTCTTCCTCGTCCGCGCGGAGCCACTTGATCTCGCCCGTCGCCCGGCCGTTCTTGATGATGCGGTAGGGCGTGATGAGGAAGCCGTACGAGTCCACCGACGCGTAGACCGACAGGCTCGCGATGAGCCCGATGTTTGTGCCTTCAGGCGTCTCGATGGGACAGATGCGCCCGTAGTGCGAAATGTGAACGTCGCGCACTTCGAATGACGCGCGCTTGCGGTTCAGGCCGCCGGGGCCCAGCGCCGAAAGACGCCGCTCGTTCGTGAGTTGCGACAGCGGGTTCGTCTGGTCCACCACCTGCGACAGCTCGCCCCGGCCGAAGAAGAAGTCGATGGCCGAGGAAATGGTCTTGGAGTTGATCAGCGAGCGCGGCGTCAGCTCCCGGGCCTCCTTGAGCGACATGCGCTCCTGCACGGTGCGGCGGAGGCGCAGGAAGCCCTTGCGAAGCTCGTCGTTGGCAAGCTCGTCGATGGTGCGGAGGCGGCGGTTGCCGAGGTGGTCGATGTCGTCCACGGTGGCCGTCGGGTCGCTGGCGCGCAGGCGGATGACGTACTGGATCGAGTTGATCAGGTCTTCCGCGCGGAGCGTCATGACGTCCTCGTCGACCTTCTGGCTGAACTTGCGGTTCAGCCGGAAACGGCCGACGCGCCCGAGCCGGTAGCGGTTCGGGTCGGAGAACTTCTCCTCGAAGAGGGCGCGGGCCTTGTCGATCTTCGCCGGGTTGCCGGGGCGCAGGCGCGCGTGGATGCGCAGCAGCGCGTCCTCGTGCCCCTCCGACTGGTCGTCGCGGATCGTGTTGAGCATCAGCGGATCGTCAACTTCGGTGATGATCTCGACCTCGTCGACGCCGGCGTCCTTGAGGGCCTTCGTGGCCTGCTCGCCGATGGGCTCGCCGCTCTCGACGAGCACCTCGCCGGTCGCCGGGTTGACGACGTCGCCGACGACGTGCTTCGTGCGGACCTTCGTCAGGCCGCCCGACGCGCCGAGCTTCACCTTCTCCGTCTTGTAGAACAGCCGGATGAGGTCCGCGTCGGTCGCGCACTTCCCGTCCATCGCGCGCAGGAGCGCGG
>JBBIVY010000002.1:68483-81555 GCA_037439485.1 Planctomycetota bacterium
CGGATGAGGTCCGCGTCGGTCGCGCACTTCCCGTCCATCGCGCGCAGGAGCGCGGTCACCGGGAACTTCCCCGACTGGTCGATGCGAACCGTGAGGACGTCCTTCTTGTTGACGTCGATCTCGATCCACGAGCCGCGCTCGGGGATGATCCGGCAGGAATGAAGCGGCCGGTCGCCGGTGCCCTTCTCGATGAGGAAATCCACGCCGGGCGAGCGGTGGAGCTGCGACACGATCACGCGCTCGGCGCCGTTGATGATGAACTCGCCCCCGCCCATCATGATCGGGATCTCGCCCAGGTACACCCACTCCTGGACGGGCTCGTCCTTCATGAGGCGCAGGTAGATCTTGAACGGCTTGCCGTACGTCAGGCGGAGCTTCCGGCACTCGTCGGGCGTGTAGCGCGGCTTGCCCAGCTCGTAGCCGAGATACTCCAGCTTCAGCTTCCCGTCGAAGCTCTCGATGGGAAAGCTCTCGCGCAGCAACGCCTCGAGGCCGGTCTTCTTCCGCCGGTCCGAGGGCGAGTCCGCCTGCAAGTACTGCTCGTACGAGCGCGTCTGGATCTCGACGAGGTCCGGCAGCGCCAGGTGGTCGCCGAGCTTCGTGAATTCGCGGATTTCCATTCGTCTTCCTCTGGTTTTCTTCTGTAGGGGGCTCCCGACGCGTCGGGAGGGTCCCGTTCTTCCTCTTCTCCGGACAGACGAGAAGCGACCGCAAGACGGGGGGACACATAGGTCCCCCCCTACAAAAGCAAAGCCGCTACTTCAGCTCGACCGTCGCGCCGACCGCTTCGAGTTCCTTCTTGATCTTGTCGGCGTCTTCCTTCGACACGTTTTCCTTCACCGTGCCGGGGGCCTTGTCCACGAGGTCCTTCGCTTCCTTGAGGCCCAGCGACGTGACCGAGCGGACGACCTTGATGACCTGGATCTTCTGAGCACCGGCCTCCTTCAGCACGACGTTGAACGTGGTCTTGGCTTCCGCAACCGGGGCCGCGGCGCCCTGCGGGGCCATGGCCATGCCGACCGGAGCGGCCGACACGCCGAACTTGGCCTCAATCACCTTGACCTGGTCGGCGACTTCGAGCAGCGTCAGACCGGCGAAATACTCGCCCGTGAACGCCTTGCGCTCTTCGACCGACAGATCCATGACGTTCTTCAGCGCGGCCTTCACCTTCTCCGTCACTTCGTACGCAGCCTTGTTCTCGTCCGCCATTGCTGGACTCCTCGGGTATGTTGGCCGGGCCCGACGGCCCGGCAGCCTGTTTCTTCTTTCCGTTTTCTCCGTCGTAGGGGCACGGCATGCCGTGCCCGCGTTCCTTTACCGGTGGAGAAAATGCCGGGCACGGCATGCCGTGCCCCTACAGCATCAAGCGGGTGCAGCCGGCGCGGCAGGCGCCTCGGGTGCGGCGACTGCCACGGGCGCCTCGGCGGCCTTCTTCTTGGCCACGGCGTCCAGCGCGCACACGAGCTGCCTGGGCACGCCCGCCATCGCGCCTGCGAGTCCCCGCGCCGGGGACTGGAGGCACGACAGCCACTGTGCCACGAGCACCGGCCGGGCCGGGATCCGGGAGAATTTCCGGACCTCTTCCTTGCCGAGCACCATGCCTTCGCCATAGCCCCCGCGGATGACGAAGTTCTTATCCTTGTCGGCGAGTTCCGTGACAGCCTTCGCCAGAGAGACGGTGTCTTCACCGCCCGCGGCCACGGCACAGGGACCCTCGAGAAGCCCGACAAGTTTCTCAAGCCCGGCCTGAGATAGGGCGCGGGCCATCAAACTGTTCTTCACGACCTTCAGCGTCACCTTCTGCTCCCGCAGCTTCCGGCGGATTTCCCCCGCCGCCTGCGACGAAATGCCCGAGAAATTCAGGACGACGCACCGGTCCATCGACCCGTACGCCTTGGACATTTCCTCGACGATGACCTGCTTGAGTAGCTTCGCCATTTTCTTCTTTCCTGTAGGGGGCTCACGACGCGTCGGGATGGCCCCGTGTTTCTTCTTCGGCCTTTCGAATTCGGAAGGCCGGGGGGACACACAGGTCCCCCCCTACACAAGCAAGAGAAGCTACGACAGGTTCAGCCGGATTCCCGGTCCCATCGCGCACGACACGACAACCTTCTGGATGAACACGCCCTTCGTGCTCGCCGGACGCATCGAGCGGATGCGGCCCACGAACGCGAGGATGTTGTTCTTGAGGTCCTCTTCCGAGAACGACGCCTTGCCGATCGGCGCGTGAACGGTGCCGCCGTCGTCGTTGCGGAACTCCACCTTGCCCGCGGCGAACTCGCGCACCATCGTCGCGACGTCCTTGCCCACGGTGCCCGACTTGGGCGAGGGCATGAGGCCCTTGGGGCCCAGCACCCGGCCCAGGCGGCCGACCTTCGGCATCATCTCGGTCGTGGCGACGGCGACGTCGAAGTCGAGCCATCCGCCGTTGACCTTGGCCACCAGGTCGTCGGCCCCCGCTTCGAGGGCGCCGGCGTCCTTGGCGGTCTGGATGTCGCCGCCCTGGCAGAACGCCACGACGCGCTTCGTCGAGCCCGTGCCCTTCGGCAGGCTCACCGACCCGCGGATCGCCTGTTCGGCGGCCTTCACGTCGATGCCGAGCTTGATGGCGATCTGCACCGTCTGGTCGAACTTCGTGGCGCCGCCGGACTTCAGCAGCTTCACCGCCTCGTCGACCTCGTACGACTTGTTTCGGTCGAGCTTCTCGGCGACGGCGTTGTAGCGTTTTCCGTGGTCCATGTGCCTTAACCTTCCACCTTGATGCCCATCGAGCGGGCGGTGCCTTCCACGACCTTCATCGCGGCCTCGATGCTCGCCGAGTTGAGGTCCTTCATCTTGATCTGGGCGATCTCTTTCACCTGCGCCTTCGTCACCGTGCCCACCGTCTCCTTCGACGGGGCCGCGGCGCCCTTGGCCAGGTTCGCCAGCTTCTTCAGCAGTACCGACGCCGGCGGGGTCTTCGTGATGAACGAGAACGTCCGGTCGTTGTAGACGGTGATCTCGCACGGGATGATCATCCCGTTGGCTTCCTTCGTCTTGTCGTTGAACTTCTTGACGAAGTCGCCGATGTTCACGCCATGCTGGCCGAGCGCCGGACCCACCGGCGGGGCGGGCGTCGCCTGCCCACCCGGGCACTGAAGCTTGATCTTCGCGATGATCTCTTTCGCCATGTTTCGCTCACCTGTTCCTTGAACGCGCTTTCTTGAGCAGCGAAACTCGAAACCCGAAGTTCGAAACTCGAAGGGAAACCCGCGGCTTCGAGTTTCGAATTTGACCTCAAATCGTCTCCAGCTTCCAGTACTCCAGCTCCACCGGCGTCGGCCGTCCGAAGATCGTGACCTCGACTTTCACGAGGCCCTTCGAGCGATTGACTTCCTTGACCGTGCCGGAGAAATTCTCGAACGTGCCCTCGGTGATCTTCACCGCATCGCCTTCGCGGAAGTCGATCTTGATCTTGGGCTGCTCGGTCTCGGTCTCCGCGGCGACGGCGTCCCCGAGCATCTTGTCGACGTCGTGCTGCGGCATGGGCTGCGGCTTCGAGCCGGGGGCCGAGCCGACGAAATCGCCGATGCCCGGCGTCTCGCGCAGCAGGTACCACGTCTCGTCGTTAAAGATCATCTCGACCATGACGTAGCCGGGGTAGATCTTGCGCTCGCTGACGCGCTTCTTGCCCGACTTGATCTCGGTGACTTTTTCCACCGGCACCAGCACGCGCGTGATCTGGTCCGCAAGGCCCGCGGCCTGGACACGCCGCTCGAGGCTCTCCTTCACGGAGTCTTCCTTGTTGGACTGCACGCGCAGCACGTACCAGCGAATGTCGCCTTTATTCTCGGCCGCAGTCTTCTCAGCCGCAGTTTTCTCAGCCGGAGCGGGCTCGTTGGTCATGGGGCTCAACTCTCTCCTGAAAATGAAGATACCGACACTGCCCGTCCTCTCGGCCGGTCGAAAAACCGCATCCGGTGAGGACCGTCGCCCGGCCTCTGCTCGGCCGTGGCACGCCCGAAGGGGCTTGTGTGGCCGGCCTTCTTGTTCAAAGAAGCGCGTCCGGCCCGGTTGTGTCGTCCCTCAGCGACGGCCTCGATGTACCACCCGCATTGAGAAAAAGGCCTCAGCGGCCGAGAGTGAACCTGGACCGCCCCCTGTCTTACGCGTGCGGCTTCGGCAGAATTCCGACCCATTCGAAGGCGGGCTGAATCACCACGCGGTCGACGAAGAACATGAACACGCCCAGCACGATGGTGACGATGATGACGACGACCGTGGCGTTCATGACCTCGCGCATCGTGGGCCACGTGACCTTCTTCATCTCGGTTTCAGTCTCGATGATGAAGTCGGTCGCGCCCCGGCGGTTGGCGATGAACCACGCGCACACCAGGAAGAACAGCAGCAGCAGGCCCGGCACGACGTAACTGAGGCTTGCGACGATCTTGCGGGCCGTCTCCCCCATCGGAGGCTGCGTGGCCAGGAGCGCGGCGTAGAGCGTTCCCTTCTGCGGCCGCCCGGCGTATCGCACCGACACCGAGAAGTCCGCCAGGGCGCCCTTCAGCTTCGTCTTGTCCTCGGCGACTTTCTTGGCGTCGCGCGGCGCGGGAGCGAGGGGTTGGACGTCCTCCGGCTGCCCCTTCGTGGCCTCCTTGAGCGCCGCGAGGAGCTTGTCCATCCCCGAGCGGGCCTCCGTGCCGGCCAGGTCGCCGATCTTCTCAACCTTCTTCGTCAGCGCGTCGCCGCAGACCACCGTCTCGCGGAGGTAGATGCCCCCGCCCTGCACGGCGATGACGCAACCGGCGCTGTTGTCGGTCTTGGTCGGCGCCTCCGGCACGGCCCGTGCGAAGAATCCGTCGCTATCGAGCCAGTCGAGGATCTTCGCGCCGTTCTCTTTCGAGAGGGAGACGACGATGTCATTCGGGCCGGGCCCGGGCGGCGGCATCGGGATCCAGGTGTACGTCTCTATGGCCGCCCAGATGCCGATCGCCACCAGGCTCGCCGCGCCGATGCCGCGCGACCACTTGCCCTGTCCGGGCTTGTAGAGCGCGTAAGACGACGGCTTCGAACTCCCGGGCAACTCGCTCATCGAGGTCCCTCGTCACGCTTATGAAAATGGCAGGGGAGGTGGGATTCGGACCCACAACTTCCGGTTTTGGAGACCGGCGCTCTGCCAGTTGGAGCTACTCCCCTAACCGTGCTTCCCCGGCTTCACGCGCGGGCCGCGCCGCCCTTCGGAGGCGCGGCCCGCCGTGTACCTTACTTTTTGCGGCTGTTGTGAGCCGTGTGCTTTCCGCACGTGCGGCAGAACTTCGTGAGGGTGAGCTTCTTCGCCTCACGCGTCTCCAGGCTCGTGCGGTAATTGCGCTGCTTGCACTCGGCGCATTCCAGCGTCACGTACTCGCGCATGGATTACCCCAGGATCTTCGTAACGACGCCGGCGCCGACGGTGCGCGAACCTTCGCGGATCGCGAACCGGCTCTGCTCTTCGAGCGCCACCGGCGTGATGAGCGTCACCTCGAGCCGGGCGTTGTCGCCCGGCATCACCATTTCCGCACCGCCCAGCAGCTTCACGTCGCCCGTGACGTCGGTCGTGCGGATGTAGAACTGCGGCTTGTACCCGGAGAAGAACGGCGTATGACGGCCGCCTTCGTCCTTGCCCAGCACGTACACCTCGCACTCGAAGTGCGTGTGGGGCGTAATCGAGCCGGTCTTGGCGAGCACCTGGCCGCGTTCGAGGTCCGTCTTCTCGACGCCTCGAAGCAGGAGGCCGGCGTTGTCGCCGGCCATGCCGACGTCCATCGTCTTGTTGAACATCTCGATGCCGGTGACGATGGTCTTGCGCGTCTCGGTGAAGCCGATGATCGACACTTCGTCGCCGACGTGGATCTGACCGCGCTCGATACGGCCCGTGCCGACGGTGCCGCGGCCCTTGATGCTGAACACGTCCTCGATCGGCATCAGGAACGGCTTATCGATGTCGCGCACGGGGTCCGGGATGAAGCTGTCGCACGCGTCCATCAGGTCGAAGATGCACTTCGCGTTCGGGTCGTTGCGGTCCCCGGACGGGTTCTGCAGGGCCTTGATCGCGCAGCCGCGAACGATCGGCGTCGTGTCGCCCGGGAAATCGTATTCCTTCAGCAGGTCGCGCAGCTCCAGCTCGACCAGCTCCAGCAGCTCCGGATCGTCGACGAGGTCGACCTTGTTGAGGAACACCACCAGCGCCGGGACGTTCACCTGGCGGGCCAGGAGGACGTGCTCGCGCGTCTGGGGCATCGGGCCGTCGTCGGCGCCCACCACGAGGATCGCGCCGTCCATCTGCGCCGCGCCCGTGATCATGTTCTTGATGTAGTCGGCGTGACCGGGGCAGTCGATGTGCGCGTAGTGGCGCTTCGCCGTCTGATACTCGACGTGCGCGACGGCGATCGTCACCGTCTTCGACGCGTCGCGGACCGTGCCGCCCTTCGCGATGTCGGCGTAGGCCTTCGCCTTCGCCATGCCCGCCTTGTCAAGACAGGCCATGATCGCCGCCGTCAGCGTCGTTTTGCCGTGGTCAATGTGGCCGATCGTCCCGATGTTCACGTGCGGCTTAGTGCGTTCGAACTTCTCCTTCGCCATGGCAGCGACCTCCCAATAAGATCCCTTGGATGGTTGAAAGATTCCGTATCCGCTTCAGCAGGCGGAAGCCTCGGGGGAGGCCGGTTTCGGGCGACAGACGTGCGACTGCGCCACCAAGACCCCGTTTTCCCCCGTTTTCGCAGGCTTTCAGTGCCCGCTTTCCTCTCTGGAGCTGCCTCTGGGAATTGAACCCAGGACCTCATCCTTACCAAGGATGTGCTCTACCTGCTGAGCTAAGGCAGCCCACGCCGGCGTCCAGATTCAAAACAGAACATTCCGCGTACATAACGCCTCTGCGGAAAGCACAGCATGATAATCCCCCGGTGGCCTGTGTCAATGAGAAAATGCTATTTCCGGAGGGATTCTTGAGAAATACTTGGAGCGGGCGATGGGAATCGAACCCACATGACCAGCTTGGAAGGCTGGAGCTTTACCATTAAGCTACGCCCGCGCAACGACTTACGTCAAATATGAATGGTGGGGAGAGAGGGATTTGAACCCCCGAAGGCATAGCCAGCTGATTTACAGTCAGCCCCCTTTGGCCGCTTGGGTATCTCCCCACTTCTTTTGCCGCAGTCCGACGAACCGTGGGCCGTATCTCGTAAACGCGTAAGCCCTGAAAAAGCAACCACTTGCGTTTTGCGTAAGCTGGAGCTGGCGGTGAGAATCGAACTCACAACCCTCCGCTTACAAGGCGGAAGCTCTACCGTTGAGCTACGCCAGCACGACTCCAAGAACCCCAGTATATCAAATCCGTCGTCAAAACGCAAGCCTCTACGATACCGAAATCCTCATCGCCTCTCATTTCGGCTCGTAGACCACCATCACCGCCGGGCGGTCTTCCACCTTGGCGCCCTCGCGGCTGACGATGTGCAGATAGTCCACGTACTTGGAGGCGCCGTAGAGGATGAAGCCGTGATTCTCGTGGGCGCCGGAGGTCCACCACTTCACGGCCTCGGTGAAGTCCAGCGTCAGCGCCTTCCCCGCCGCGGGGCCGCAGGCGAGGAACGCCGCCTCGCAATCCCCGCCTTCGCCCCAGGTCTCGCCGGCGTAGTCGCTCCAGAACCGGTCCTTCGCGTATTCGAAGACGTTGACCTCGTACTCCTTCCACTCGCGCCGAACCGGCTCGACGACGAACATCGTGGGCTTCGTCTGCCAGTTCTCGATCTGGATCTTCTCCCCGCGCGTGACGATCAGCCGGGCCGCGAGGATCTCGGCGCCCTTCGGAATCGACGAGAGGTCCACCTGCAGCAATCCCGGGCGATGGCGGAAGCAGGTCTCGATGTCGGCGCTCTTCCCGCCGTTCGCGAAGATCTCCGCCGTCAGGCCCATCGGCAGGTGCGAGGGCGTTCCGGCGTCCGTCCAGCCGGAGAAGACCTTGTCGGGGTTTGCGGGGTCGCAGCCTTTGGCCCCGTCGCGCAGCGTCACGAGCACGGCCTTCGGGTGCGCGGCCTTGAGCTTGTCGAACTGGGCGCGGAAATCCGCCTCGATCTCGGCGGCCGACTTGTCCTCGGGCTTCACGCGCTTGTCCTTCAGCTTGTCGGCCAGGTCGTCGACGTCCTTCGCAACGAGGTCGGCGCCGAGCACCTTGAAGCCGTCCGCGGGCTTCCCGTGCTTCGGCGACGGGTTGGTGTAGAGGTCGCGGAAGGGCGTCGTGTCCGCCGCGGCGTCGGTCGAAAGGCGGATCGCGTCGAGGAGGATCGACTCGCCCGGGTGCGGATTATAGAGATAGATCTCAAGCGACGTGATGTTGTTCCAGAGCACCCGGCCGGCCGGGCCCGCGGTGACGAGGTCGTTCTTTCCGGCGACGCATCGCGCGGCGAACTCCCACCGAGAGACGCCGGAGTTGTAGTCCGTGCCGTACTTGCCCTTCGCCGTCATGACGCGGAAGACCACCAGGCACTCGCGCGGCGCCGTGACGGTGGCCTTGAACGTCTTGAAGCGCATCCAGTCGGCCTCGGCCGGCTTCATGGCGACCGTGGGCTTGACCCCCCCCGCGTAGGTCAGCTTCATCGCGCGGGCGCCGCTCGATGCGCCTTCCGCCGACCACTCGATCCTGACGTCCGGCTCCTTCGCGGGCTGGACGCGCGGCTTGTAGGGCGCCACTTTCGCCGGGTCCGGGGCCTTCTTCGCCGCTTCGTCGTACGCGGCCTTCGCCTCCGTCTCGCGCAGAGCGTAGACGTCGAGGTTCGACCAGGCCTTTACCTCCGCCTCGGCCTCGAAGTCGCACAGCACCAGATCCTCGGCCGCCGCGGGGCGCGCGGAACCCACGAGCATCGCGATTCCCCCCGCCACTGCCGCCAGGACCAGCAGTCGATTCATCATGGGCCTCTCTCCTCTTTCGTTTTCCATCCATATCCAATGGTGTGCATCGCCGCTTCTTCAATTTCGGCCAAAATACCAAGGATATCAAAGATATCAGCATTCCCTGTATACCAGCTTTTCACGAACTCACCATATATGGCCTCCCTGACATATACATAACCCTCATCCACCTGCCATAAATGGCGTTTACTGACTTATAAAGCAAACGGAGTGCCAAATACGGATTAATTAGCATTTTGTTTATAACTGCTGTGTTGACAACGACTTGGGTGGTTTGGGCTTCATGACGTTGCCGATGACGTGGCTGTCATTTTGGCTGGTTCTTGACTCTTTTGGCCTGCAAGCCTGCCATTTTGGCAGGCGCGAGGGCGTGGTGCAATAATCATTTTACCAGGAAGAGTGCGACGCCATGGGCCGCAAGCCACAGGGCCACGGCGGCGCCGCCGGCGATGAGTCCGCCACGCAGCCACAGGCGGATCCTTGCGGCGCGGTTCTGTCCGGTTGGGTCGCTCAGATGCACGAGGTCAAGGCCGCTCAATCCGAGGCACAGGGTGAAGGTGCCCCAGTAGACCACATCCGGGAGGGAGAGGGTCGGGACCTCTCCTTGGTGGGAGATAAACCCGGCGGAAACCAGCAGGGCCTGACTGCCATAGAGGATCCAGACGATCCTTGTCAAGCATCCGCCCGCGCTTCTGGTCGGGGGAAGGAGGTTGCGATCTCCAGCCATAGACCGACTCCGGGGATCTGAATCGGATGGCGGCCCGACCATCGTTCGTGCTTATCCTGTGACGCTGTCCCGTCACACCCTTGACGTCCCCCAGATCCATGAGGACCTTGAATTATAGGAATACAGAGGGTCTCGTCAAGACCAGATTCGCAAAATACCGGCGACTTTACGCTTTGTGGCGAGAAATACTTGGGCGTCCTTCAGAACCAGAGCCTCATCGCGCGTATCTGGGCTCGCCGCAGGAGCTTCCGGTTGAGGGGATGACGCATCGCCAGGCAATCGGGCAGGTTTCGCAGGGCGTCGCACCAGGCGCGGATGAAGAGCGGAAGCTTGCCGAGCCGGAACGCCAGGCTGAAGGCGTGCCACTGCTTGGCGGGGAGGAAGGCCGGCCAGAGACTGAGCGGCAGGTCGCGCAGCGCCAGCCACAGGCTGTTGCGCGTCCGGAAGTAGATCAGCCTTTTCGCGCTGCGGCGCAGCGACGGGGCGCCGGAATTGTGAAGGACGGTGATGTCTCCGCGCTTCATGATGCGCCAGCCCGCGTTGACGACGCGGATGGCCAGCTCCGTGTCCACCTGCACCATGAAGAGCTGCTCCCAGAATCCGCCGACCTTCTCGATCACTCGGTGGCGGATCGCGAAGGCGCCCGCGCAGAAGAGCATCGTCTCCACGGCCGCGGCCTGGGGCATGCCGCTTCCCGCGGCCGGGTCATAGATGTCCGGGCCCGCCCGCCGGTCGATGATGCGGAAGGCGATCACCCCGCACTCCGGGTCCGCGGCGAACTGGACCGCCACCGACTCCGCCGCCGTCTCGTCCTCGAACACGCAGTCGTCGTCCATGCAAACGACATGTTCGCCCCTTGCGGCGGCGAAACCCACGTTTCGCCCGGCTGCGGACCCGAGGTTCCTTCCCGTGGAGATCACCCTGGCGGCGGGGTGTTTCGAGCGGATTTCGTCCGCGGTGCCGCCGGCGGGGCCGTTGTCTACGACGATGATCTCTTTGCAGGGATAGGCCTGGGCCTCGATGCTGCGGAGTGTGCGCAGCACCTGCTCGCGCCGGTCCATGGTGAGCACGACGAAAGAGATGAGCGGCAAGTCCATGTGCGCGACCCTGTTGTGTGAGGCGAGCCGGTCGTTCGCCCTATGTTATTATAACCCCAAGACGGGGTCCGAGTTGCAGCCTAAATGCCGGTGATTTGAACGCAAAAACATCGGCCCCGTATACAGGGAAACCGATGTTCGGCCTAGTGTGCGCTACAAAGTGGTCAAGCCATTATACACGGCGCGGGGCGCGTTGTCCATCGCTGTTTTTTCGGGACGAAAAGGTCTCAGCTCGCGTGCGCGGCCTTCCAGCGGGAGCGGAGGTTGTCGAGGCGGCGCTGGAAGTCGCGAAGCGGGATGCCGCGGGGGTAGAAGGTCATGATGGGCTCACGGTCGGCGGCGTAGACCGCGGCGGTGCGGTCCCGACGCGTCGGGACGGTGAGGTAGATCTGGTCGCGGGTGATGATGACGGCGAGGTCGAGCGTCTCGAACCGGATCGGGTCCTTCGAACTGGCCGGCTCCAGCGTCGCGTCGAGCAGGTTGAAGATTGCCAACAGTGTCTCGCGCGGGAGGGCGCCGCCCCTGGGGGAATGAAGCGTCGCCTTCACGGTGGCCGGTCCGTCCATCGGTCCCGAGGCGTCGAGGTCGATCTCGATGCGGCCCGTCATGCCGGCGAGGCCGAACCCGGCGGGCACTCGCGCCAGGTCGAGCGCGGTCTTCGCCTTGAGCTGCCACGCGTCTCCCTCGGCGCCGGTCTTGAGCGCCGAGCCGATCGTGAGCTTGCCGTCGACGGGCTCAAGCGCCCCGGCCATCGCCTCGCCGAGCGTGGGGACGAGCAGGCGCTTCGCCCACGGAAGCGACTTCGCGCTGACCGACAAGCTCCCGGCGCCTGCGGAGATCTCGAACGTCATCCGCAGCGTGTCGGCGCCCGAGCGGCCGGTGAAGGCGCCGCGGAGCGCCCCGGTGTCCGCGCGTTCGATACTCGCCGCGCACGGACGGAGCTTCACGGTCTCGCCGGCGAGCTTCAACTCGGCGGCGAACGCCGTGAGCGAAAGCGCGCGCAGTTCCGGCGTTCGAGCGGTCTCGTCGAGGATACGCTGGAGGCAGGGGGACGGGGTCTTCGCAAACGCGTCGAGGTCCGCGGCGAACGAGCCGTTCTCGAGGTCGAGCGTTCCGGGGAAGCCGGCCGACGGAGCGTGATAGGCGCCGCCGGCCGCGCGGAGCGACAGGGCCTCGAACGCTACGTCGCCGAGACGTCCGAGCCTGGCCGATTCGGGCTTGATGCGCCCGACGTGTGCGTCCGTGGCCAGATCCTTCGAGAGCATCGCGCCCAGCCGCGCCTCGGGACGTCCCGCCGATTCGCGCGCGGTGAGCGCGACGACCAGCGCCAGGGGCGCCGCCGCGAAGAGGACGATCGCGACCCACGCCGCGGCGCGCGCCGACCGTTCGGGCATCACCCATACGAGCGATCTCAGCCGCGACAGGCGCTTCACTCGCTCCGGCTTCGCCGAAGGCGATTGGCTCATCCGCCCGCGCCCTCCGGAGTGCCCGGCTTCTTCTTCACGGCCTCGATGCGCTGCATGATCTGCAGCGTCGCCGTGTGATACGCCTGGATCGCCTTGACGGTGGCGTAGTTCTTCATGAGCGAGTATCTGCGGAAGTGGTCGTCGACGGTGGCCTGCCAGGCCTGGAGGTCCTTGATCGACTCGCCGGCGACGACGCGGTCGGAGAGGAGCCTCCAGATGCGGGCCCACACGTCGAACTCGCCGGCCCAGTCGAGCTTGTTCTCGCTGACGATGAGCGAGTACTTGAGGACCTTCAGCAGCAGCTCGAAGTCCTTCGGCTTGTCGGAGGCGGAAAGGATGTCGATGTAGTCGGAGACGATGTCCTTCTGCCGGGCGAGGCGGTCGCGGTCGGTGCGGGCCTTGTAGGCGGCGTTCCAGTCCTTGGCCAGCGTCTCGATGTTGCGGCGGGCGAAGTCGCGCAGCGTTTCGACGTTCTTGATTTCGAGTTCGCGCGGCGCATCGCTGTCGACCTGGCTGAGGAACTGCCGGAGCACGGCCCAGGCCACGGCGCCCCGCGGGCTGTCGGGCTTGTCGGCGTCGGCCTTCAGAAGCTCGAGGCCGACGTCGCCCATGCCGCGGAGGGCTTCCTTGGCCGTCTTCTTGTTGTCGGCGTTGCCGGTGAGGAGGATGGCGAGGATCCGCTCGTAGTTGTCCTTGTCGGCGGCGCCGGCCGCCCACGTCGAGGCCGAGATCGCCATCGCCGCCGCGAAGAACGAAACCAGAATGAACCTCGATCTCATCATAGCCCCCTCCTGAACGGTTGAATTCTATGCGCCCTCGGGGCTCCTGTCGAGCGAAAAGCAAACGTCCTGCGCCCC
>JBBIVY010000002.1:81655-94494 GCA_037439485.1 Planctomycetota bacterium
GTCCTGCGCCCCCTTGACCCGGAGCCTTCCGGCGGGCACAATGGGCGCCATGATTTCCGGCGAGGCCATCCCGAAGCTCAAGCTCCTCCACGGGGCGATCCTGGTCCTCCGGCAGCGGGGGCACCTCGTGCTCATCCGGCGGGAGAAGGCGCCGTACAAGGGGCTTCTCGCGCTGCCGGGCGGGAAACTGGAGCCGGGCGAGTCCCCGGCCGACGCGGCGCGCCGGGAGATGCTGGAGGAAACCGGCCTCAAGCGGCCCGTGCCGAAGTGGATTGGCCGCGTGACGGACCTGCTGGTGGAAGGCGATCCGCCGCATTCGATGTTCATCCTGGACGTCTTCGAGGCGACGCTCCCCGAGCGGGCCCATTCGCAGCCGAGCTTCGAGGGCACGGTGGTGCGGCTCGCGCTCGCCGACCTGCAGAAGCGTGCGGCGGAGATCATCCCCGCCGACGTCATTATCATCTGGCGGCTCGCCGTCGAGCGATCCGCGACGACCCTCGACCTCGTCACCACGCGCTCGGGCGACCGGTACGAAGTCCGGGCGCTCTGAGATCCGATTCGCGAAAGGAGAGCACATGAGCCGACGGGTCTTTGCGCTTCCGCTCGCGTTCCTTGTCGCGTTTTTCCTTGCCGCGTCCGCGGACGCCGGGATCAGCCGGTATCCGTACCTGCTGCCGACGGAAGACCTGAGCACGTCGGTGCATGTGTGCTGGCAGACGGACGCGAAGAATGGCGGCAGGGTGTCGTTCGGCGAGAAGGACGTCGCCGAGAACTCGGTCGACGGAACCTATGACGGGACGAGCCCGCGCGGCAAGCACCGGTACTCGGCGGTGATGAAGGGCCTGAAGCCGGGGACGGTCTATCAGTATAAGGTCGCGTCGGACGGCGAAGAGTCGGGAGTCCATTCGTTCACGACGTCGTCGGACGCGGAGGACTTCTCCTTCCGCGTGCTCCTCATCTCGGATACGCACCTCAACGCCGCCTCGCAGACGCCGTCGTGGAAGGCGAGGTTCTCGAACCTCGTGCCGGAACTCGTGCGCTTCAAGCCGCAGCTCGTGCTGCACCAGGGCGACTTCGTCATCTCCACCGCGGACGACAAGGCCTACGACGCCGGGCTCCGCGCGGCGAAGGATCTCTTCGCGTCAAGCATCCTGTGCCCGGTGGCGGGCAACCACGACACGCCGAGCTTCAACGAGAAGCGGGTGGACATCCGCCTTTTTGCGGAGGAATTCCGCCTGATCGCGAACGGCCCGGAGCCCGTCGACCCGGCGAACGCGTGGATCAGGAGAGTCTTCGGCTCGTTCAACTACGGGCGGGTGCACTTCGTCACGGTGGGGGCGGGGTATCTCACGCTCTCGGACCCGGCCGTGAAGGACGGCGCGCGCTGGCTTGAGAAGGACATCGACGATGCGGTGAAGAGCGGAAAGGTCGCGAATATCATCGCGCGCACTCACGTGCCGGGCATGCCCGACGACGCGCTCTTGAAGGCGAATGCGGCGCTCTACCTCGCCGGGCACGTGCACGTCTATGCGCGCCTCGCCCCGCCCGTTCCCGGCAGGCCGATCCTCGCCGGCGCGACGCAGGAGACCTACGGCCCCGGAGTCTCGGGCACGGTGCCGATCATCCTGCCGTCGACGGTCTACGTGGTGAAGGACGTGCCGAAGTATCCCGGCGCAGCGGTGGCCCCGGTGGTGGGATATGCCGAGATGACGGTCACGAAAGGCGGCCGGCGCATCGAGATCACGGCCTACGCCAAGGACAACCCCGACCTCTCCGGCCCCAGGCGCGTCATCGACCACGTCATCATCGAGCGCAGCCTGCTTCCCGCCGACGCGAAGTAGGCATCGTGGCTCAGCCGAGGTGCGAGTCGAGCTGCGCGCGCTTGGCCTGCACGCGGCCGAGGAGCCGCTCCAGAATCTGCGCGCCGTAGGGCGACTGCATCCATCGCCTCCTCGCCTGAAGCGCTCGGGCGAGTCCCGCGAGGTTCTCCCGCTCGCGCCGCCAGAGTTCCTCTTCCTTCCCCGCAGGCGCCAGGTCCGCATCGAGGAAATTCAGGAACGTCCGCTTGAACGAGAGCACGATCTCCACGGCATTCGCCGCGATGCGCGCATACTCCGCGCAGGTCATCGAGCGCGAGTCGTCGTAGCGCAGATGGAACGGTTGAGCGTCTTTCGGCGCCAGGGCTTCTGCGGCCGACGCGTGCGCGAGAGCCTCCTCGTAGGCCGATACCTCCTTTGCCAGCACTGCGCGCCAGGCGGCCGGGTCGATGTCGTCCCCGCAATATTCCGCGAGATCCTCGCCCGTGCGCCGAAGGCCCGCCTCCAGGTGCGGGGGGAACATGAACTTCGCGTAGGAATGATGAAGCCGCGAGCCGTAGGGCCGGTCGGCCGAGCCCGCCTCGACGGCGTCAAGCGCGCGGTCCACGGCGCGGCAGGCGAGCATTATCCGCTCCGCGGCGGCGTCGCATCCGAGTTGCTGCCGGAGGAGCTTCGCGATGGCGTCGGCGGCCTCGGCCTCGTCCATGAGCGGGTGCCACGAGAAGACGCGCCAGGCGAGGTCGGTGACGGAGTTGACGCCGAACGTGGGCCCGCCGGTGTGGTGCTGCGTGATGCCGACCGCGCCCGCCTTCGCCCACGCGCGCATCTTCCGCCACGTGCGGAAGGGCATGGGGAACCCCGCCGTGATCTCCATCAGCAGGTCGTCGGACGTGCCGTTGAAATCGTCGTCGGCGATGAGCGTCAGGTCGCCGCGCTCGAGGGCCTGCCGGCACAGGTCTTCCGTCCACGCGGGCAGCACCGTGGTGTCGACGCTGTCGTCCCATGCCCCGAGCGTGATGAGCACGCTTCCCGGCGCCAGGCCCGCGACCATCCTCCGGCGCAACGCGTCCGGCTGATACCAGTGATAGGTCACGGTCGCTACCCGGAAGGCCGGGTCGATCTCGCGGCCGGTCTCCTGGAAGACCTCGGCGAGCCGCAGGTGCGCGGCGTACGGATATCCGTCGTAGCCCGGCTCGTAGCGGCCTTTCGCGCAAGGATCGTCGGTCGGCCGGCAGTTCGCCGCGCCGGCGTCTTCGTTGTAGAGATAGAGCGTGCGAAGCCCGGGGAACTTCGCGAGCGCCAGGCGCATCAGCTCGCGATAGTGCGCCTCGACCTTCGGGTGGAAGACGCTCAGGGCCTTCCACCCGTCGACGCGGTACCGCAGACAGTACGCCGGGCCGGTCGCGCCGGGCGGCAGCTTCGCGAGCACCGCGGGCGGCAGGCCGTCGCCGACCTCCTTGCCCTTTGATTCGGCCGAGGGGATGGCGACGGGGTCGTCGAGGAAGAGCACCGCGCCCAGGCCGTAGCGTTCGGTGAGACGGAAGGCGCCGTCGGCCATGCGGACGAGGAGATCGCAGGGCGGCGATGCCTCGCTGATCTCGGGAAGATGGACCCGGTCGGCGACGTAGTGGCAGAGGTGCTGGACCTCGATGAACGCGTCGCGCCGGCCGCGGAGGTAGCTCGTGTTGACCCCCGCGCGGGCCATGTAGCGGAACGCCCGCTCGTCGTCGGTGCGGCCGTGGAGCGTCGGGCACATCCACCGCTCGCGGAAGTGCGCCCGTTCGGCGAGGTCGAGCGCCGAGGAGTCGCGGTCGCCTCGCAGCCAGTCGATGAGCCGGTAGACGCCGAAGAGGACGCTCCGCGGATTGCTCCCCCCTGCGATGATGTCCCCGCCGAGGAGGCGGAGATGGAAGCCGTCGTCCTCCGGCTCCGGGAGCGACAGTTGCCCCGAACGTGCGAGTTCGCCCACGGCTCTCAGCGACGCCGGGGTGCCGAGCAGGAGCCGTCGTGGTCCCGGAGACGCGGCCTCGCGGACGACGGCGACGGCCAAGCCGGCGCGGTGCAGGTAATCCTTCAGTTCCGACGCGGCGATCTCCTCCGCGGACGAAGGCTCATCCGGAAGGACGATCCGCCACGATGCGTCAAGGCCCAGCGTTTCGGGAATGTCCTCGATCATGTGAACTCTCTCCTGGGTGGTGCGCGCGTGGAGCCATCATACGCATGGGCGCGGAAACGTCAAGGAGGCGCCGCCGGATGAATCGGAGGGAATCTATTGACCCTGCCGCCCGAGAAGCGCAGAATATGTCCCTGGGACGAAGGGAAGGAAGTCCCTGCGACAATCCCGTCCGCATCCACAGGCCGCCCGCACAGGAGGTCGTCACAATGCCGAAGCTCATGCGTTTCGCGATCGTCGCCGCATTGCTCTCCCTCGCGTCGTTTGCCTGGGCCGAGCCGCTGACGCCGCCGCAGCACAAGGGCGCGGCGGTGGCCGATGCGAACCAGCCGGGGCGGTTCAAGTTCGCGATCATCACGGACCTCTGGGGCGCGCAGAGGCCGGGCGACACGATCCTCGACGAGGCGGTGAAGGAGATCAACCGGCTCGACCCGGACTTCGTGATCTGCGTCGGCGACCTCATCAAGGGCTACGTGGACCCGAAGGACCCGGCGAAGTTCAGCGACACCGTGACGCGGATGTGGGAGAAGCTCGACGCCGACGTCGGTCGATTCAAGCGCCCGTTCTACTACGTCTTCGGCAACCACGACTCGTCCAACGCCGACCAGGAACGCGTGATCCGCGAGCGGTACGGCACGCCCTACTACTCCTTCGACCACAAGGGCTGCCACTTCGTCGTGCTCTTCACCGAGCCCTTCGACGCCGCGGGCCAGTGGCTGGGCATCAACAAGGACGACGCGCAGATCGCCTGGCTGGAGAAGGACCTCGCCGCGAGCAGGACCGCCGCGCACACGTTCGTCTTCTTCCACCAGCCCTGGCCGGCCCCGCGCGTCATGGACCTCTTCAAGGACCGTCCGACCACCGTCTACGCCGGGCACTGGCACAGCTACACGCAGTTCGTCAAGGACGGCGTCGACTATCACGTCCTCTCCTCCACCGGTGGGGGCATCGAGCCGGACTTCTTTGGCGGGGAGTTCTACCACTACGCGGTGGTGTCGTCGGACGGCAAGGAGGCGAGCACCGCGCTGGTCCGCGTGGGCGCGGTCGTGGCGGACGATTTTCTGAATCAAACGCGGCTCGACGCCCTCCGCGAGGCGCGAATCTCCGCGCGCAACGTGCTCGTGCCGGTGCCGCGCAATTCGCCGGTGCTCGTCAATCAGCCGTTCGAGGTGCGCCTGGCGAACCCGTTTGCGATTCCCGCGAAAGGGACGTGCGAGTGGACGATTCCGCCCGGCTCGCTCTGGACCGTAACGCCCGCGAAGGCCGACGTGCTCATCGAGCCCGGGCGCGATCTCGTGCTGAAGTTCAGCGCCGGATGCCTCATCGACCCGTTCGCGACGCCGCCGACGCTGCTGCCGCGCATGAAGCTGAGCGTCCTCGGCAACCGCGCGCTCACCACGCACTCGCCGCTCGTTGCCGGGCTCGACCCGCTCTATGACCTCACGGCCTCGCTTGCGCCCGACCGCTGGCCTTATGGCTCGAACCTCGACGCGCTGCGCAGGGCCTTTTCGCCGAAGCCCGTTCCGCTCGCGGCCGACTTCCGGCACGCGTACTCGCTCGACGTGAAAAACCCATGGGACAAGCCGCTGGCGCTCGTCCTCACGTGGGAGAACGCGAACCCGAAGTGGGCCGTGTCGCCCGCGACGGAGATGCTTTCGCCCGACGGCGGCGACACCGGCACGGTGAAATTCGAGGCGCAGTTCCTCGGCAAGCCGGAGGAGGCGTTCCCGCTGCCGCGCCTGGTCGTGAAGGCGACGCTCGAAGGCCAGGCGATCCTCGACGAGTCGTTTCCGCTCGCCGTGGACGCGACGGGATTCTTCACGGGCGTCAAGCGCACGGCGAAGCTGCGCGAGTTGAAGGCGCGCCCGGCGCTCGACGGATCGCTCGACGATTACGGCTGGCAGGACGCGACGCTACTCGACGGGCTCATCGACTGCGACGGCCGCGGCGAGCCCTTGCAGCCGACGCGCGTGAAGGTGGGCGCGACGAGCGACGGCCTCTGGGTCGCGTTCTCGTGCCGCGAGCCGAAACGCAACCTCCTGCGCACGAAGGCCCTCGCCCACGACGGCGCCGTGTGGGAGGACGACTCCGTCGAGATTTTCGTCGATCCCGCCGGCGACCGCAAGAGCTACTACCAGTTCATCGTGAACGCCGCGGGCGTGACCTATGAGGGCAAGGAGAAGGACGGCGCATGGAACGGCCCGTGGGAGGCGCGCATCGGCTGGCCGAAGGACGGATGGTCGGCGGAGGTCTTCATCCCGTGGACGACGCTCGGCGGCAAGCCCGCGGCGGGCACGAAGATGGGCTTCAACGTCGCCCGCAACCGCGTCGTCACCGGCCGCGACGACGAGGAAAGCTCCGCGTGGTCCCCGACGCTCGGCACGTCGCACAATCCTGAGAAGTTCGGGCAATTGATCGTCGAGTAGTCTCTTCCTTCCCTCGGAAGTGAAAGGCGAAACACAACGGCCGCGGGAGGGCGAATCTCCTTCCGCGGCCGTTCTTGTCTTCACTCAGCGTCTGAGCGTCTCAGCGTCCTGTTTCACGCGGTTAGTACCGGTGCCAGTA
The DNA here is from genome assembly GCA_037439485.1 of Planctomycetota bacterium. Lineage (GTDB taxonomy): Bacteria > Planctomycetota > DG-23 > DATKVD01 > DATKVD01 > JBBIVY01. The sequence continues at coordinate 88,211 of JBBIVY010000002.1, forward strand.
GCCGGGGTGATACCGATACCCGTTATCCCACCGCTCGTACCGCGGCGTCACCCAGATGACGTTGGGCTGAGGGGGCATGGTCCAGTAGCCGGACGTCCAGGCGTAGCCCGTGCCGGTCCACGTCCAGTAGCCCTGGACCCAGATGTATCCCGGACCCGGCGGCGGCGGCGCCTGTTCCACGACCACCGCGGGCGGGGCCTGCTGCACCACGACCGGAGGCGGCGCCTGCTCCACGACCACCGGCGGAGGAGGCGGCTGCGTCGCGCGGGACTTGTCGATCTCATGTCCGACGATGGCCCCGCCGACGGCGCCGACCCCTGCGCCGATGAGCGTGCCCTTTGCGTTATGTCCGATCGCCTGTCCCGCCAGCGCCCCCGTGCCTGCGCCGATCCATGCCCCGTTCTCCGCCGCCGTCTGACATCCGCAGGCCCACGCCGTCATCCCCAGGAGCATCACTCCGCACACCATGCGCGCCTTCATTGTGACATCCCCTTCCTTGTTGAGTTCTCCCCTCCTGCCCACCTTAGACTTCAGATTATACTCGCTATTCAACCGAAAATCAAACGCCGTCCGCGTCAGTTTCCCGTTAGGGAATCGGCGGCGGCTGTTTGCGGCTTGAGCTATTCACCCGGCTTCCGGCGTCATTCGAAGACGGCCCAATCGGGCCAGTTGAGCGTCATGCCGTCGCAGCCGGCGTCCACGACGCGGCGGATGAGGGCGCGGACTTCGTCGGGCGTGCCGGAGAGACCCCAGGCGCGGACCTCGGGGACGACTCTCTTCGCGGCGGCGACGCTTTCGGCCGTTACATCCTCGGCGCGCGGGCAAAGCTGCGCGAGGCCCATGCGCCGGGCGTCCGCGAGCGCGGCGGAGTCGAGCGCGTTCACAAGCCGGCCGAGCGGAAGTCCCGGCGCGAGGACTTTCATCCGTTCGAGCGCCGAGGCGCGGAAGGACGTGATCTTCACGCGCGCCTCCAGGCCCGACGCCGCGACGATGCGCGCGATCTCCTCCTCGATCCCGGCGCGCTCGCCCTTCACCTCGAGGTGATAGACGAACCCCGCGCCGAACGTTTCGAAGAGCCCGGCGAGCGTCGGCATCCTCTCGCCCGCAAACCGCGGATGAAGCCACGAGCCCATGTCGAGCGCCGACAGCTCGCGCGAGCCCAGTTCCTCCACGACCCGCTTCCCGTGGCCGTATCGCTCCAGCGTCTTGTCGTGGACGATCACCGCGACGCCGTCCGCGGAGAGTTGCACGTCGAACTCGATCTCCGTCGACCGCATCTCCCGCGCCAGGCGGAACGCCGCGAGCGTGTTCTCCGGCGCATACCCCGACGCCCCGCGGTGCGCGATGACGTCGAAGCCCTCTGGCACCACGACGGGAGGAATGGACATGGGATATCCCTCGATTGACCGCGGCGGACCCGGCGACTATCTTATCCCCCCCGCCGCCCCGTTGCCACAGATTCTTCTTCGGCCCTCCATCCGTCAGGCATCAGGCGGGCTGCTTGCGCCTCAGCCACGACTGGAGTCGTTCGAAGTAGACGTAGAAGACCGGGGTCACGTAGAGGGTGAGGAGCTGGGAGAAGAGGATCCCGCCGACGACGGCGAGGCCGAGGGACCTGCGGCTCTCGGCCCCGGCGCCCCAGCCGACGGCGATGGGGATTCCGGCCATGAGCGCGGCGACGGTGGTCATCATGATCGGGCGGAAGCGCACCATGCAGGCGTGGTAGATCGCCTCCTCGGGGCTCTTTCCTTCCTTGCGCGCGACGACGGCGAAGTCCACCATCATGATGCCGTTCTTCTTGACGAGGCCCACGAGCATGATGATGCCGACGAAGGCGTAGAGCGAGAGGTCCACGTGGAAACCCAGGAGCGTCACGAGCGCCCCGAACCCGGCGAAGGGCAGCGCGGTGAGGATGGTCACCGGGTGGATGAAGCTCTCGTAGAGGATGCCGAGGACCATGTAGATGACGAGCACCGCGAAGAGGAGCAGCCAGCCCATGCCGGCGATGGACGACTCGAAGGCCTGCGCGGCGCCCTGGAAGGCGTGGGTGATGGTCGCGGGCATGCCGATCTTCCGGGCCTCGGCGTCGACCTCGACGATCACCTGGTACTGGTTGTTCGGCGTGAAGATCGTGGAGATCTGCCGGGCCCCGTAGGCGCTGAAGAGCGCGCTTTCGATCTGCGTCGCGGTGATGCCCACGGCGCTCGCGCGGTCGCGGTCGATGAGGACGTTCACCTGCGGCTTCTTGAGCTGCATGTCGGTGGCGACGTCGATGAAGCCGGGCAGCTTCCTCATGCGCTCCTCGAGGAGCGCCGCGTAATGATAGAGGTCCTTCGTCTCCACGGCCTCCAGCGTGTACTGGTACGGGCTTCGCGTGAGCCGGCCGGGGCCTCGATGGGGACGGTCTTCAGAACGGCGGCGGCCACGGAGACGGGCGCGGGAGGGGTCTCCGGCGGAGGCGTCGGCTTCGCGGCGCAGCCCGTGAGCGCGACGACCAGAAGAGGGAGCCGTATCCCGGAGGCGGGACTCAAGACTCGCAGTTGTCGAAGCACGGTGGCCTTCCTTCGAGTCTTGAGCCGATCGAGTTCCTCGCTTAGCGGAAGGCCCTCCCCGTGAGGCGCTCGTAGGCCTCGACGTACTTGGCGGAGGTCTTCGCGACGACGTCCGGCGGCAACTCGGGCGCGGGGGGTGACTTCTTCCACCCGGAGGCTTCGAGCCAGTCGCGGACGAATTGCTTGTCGTACGACGGCTGCGCGCGGCCGGGTTTGTACTGGTCCGCCGGCCAGAATCGCGACGAATCGGGCGTCAGCGCCTCGTCGATGAGGATCAGCCGGCCGTCCGCGACGCCCCACTCGAACTTCGTGTCGCAGATGATGATGCCCCGCCCCGCCGCGTAGTCCCGGGCCCTGACGTAGAGCGCCAGCGACCGGTCGCGCATCTCGGAGGCGTTCTTCTTCCCGACGATGCCGCACATCTGGTCGAACGAGATCGCTTCGTCGTGGCCCGAGTCGGCCTTCGTCGTCGGCGTGAAGATCGGCTCCGGCAGCTTCGAGCTCTCGACCAGCCCCTTCGGCAGCTTGATGCCGCACACCTCGCCCGTCTCGCGGTAGCTCTTCCAGCCGCTTCCTGCGAGGAACCCGCGGACGACGCACTCCACCGGCTGAACGGCCGCCTTTCGCGCGAGCATCGACCGGCCGACCAGCATCGCGGCGTGGGCCTTAAGCGCCGGATGGATGCGCGAGACCTCGTCCGCCGTCATCGGCGTCGACACGACGTGCGACTCCGTGACGCCCTTGAGCGTCTCGAACCAGAACGCGCTGAGCTGGTTCAGCACCTTGCCCTTGTTCGGTATGCCCGAGGGCAGAATCACGTCGAAGGCGCTGATGCGATCCGTGGCGACGATGAGCAGTTTCTCGCCGATGTCATATACATCCCTGACCTTGCCTCGGCGAATCGGGAAGTCCCCGATTTCGGTCGTCAAAACCACTGAGGCCATGTGCGGGCTCCTTAGACGGGGTCCGGAGAGCGAATCTCGCGGGCATGATTTACCAGAGCCGAGAGGCTCTTTCAAGCGAAAACGCTTCGCAGAAGCTATCCGCCGCGAGTTGTTGTCTCTTCTCCCCTCTCCTTGCTTCAAGAAGATCGCGAGCTTCATTATGTTGTTTTTCGAGTACGCGCCATGTTGAAAATAATGAACGCCAAAGCACGATGTGGGGTGGTCATATCATTGCGCCGCAGAGATTATTAATGTTTTTGATATGCGCTTACGGTGTTGGCAAGAGGATTTTCCTCCCAGGAAACCCAGCCGCAGTGGTAGGTCCACGAGACGAATGGCACGCCTTTTGCTGCCGTCCTCAGCGCGTTGATCATATTCTGCGAGATCTTATTCTCGGACTCAGGCACTCCGTCATTGGCGCTTGGGCGTTCGGGTTGCCGCCGACCTTCTTGGAGACGAGCAGCGCTCGGAAACGGAGGTGTTATGATTTCGCCGAGGTAAGCAGAACTCCGATGTGTGGTGCTCCACGCATTTCTATTCATCTATATTGTGGAGCGGCAAACGAAGGTGTGCTGCATCAAAGAAAGGGGACATATCATGTTTCGAAGCACGGCTATCCTTATTGCGGTTCTTGCGGTCCTGGCACTGGCCGGCGGGGCGTCAGCCGACTACGTCTTCAACGGCAGCGGAGGCACGCTGATCACCGGAGAGGACGGCAGCGGCAAGGCGTTTGCGGACACCCCCGGCGTCACCGATACCATTGCCAACACCACCTGGACCCTGGCGCGGGGCTCGACGACGGTGGTCGGGGGCAAGACGTACCTGTATGACAGCAACGGCAAGACGACCCTCGCAGACAGCTCCGGCACCTGGCTCATGAATTCCATTCAGCTCACTTCGAATCGTCAGGGCTTGTCGGTCACCGTTTATAACAATAACTCCACGCCCACCGCCTTCCAAGTCTGGATTGAGAACCTCGACCTGCCCGCGGCGCAAAGCAACCCAACCTACTCTCCTCACTACTCCGTCGCCAATCAGGGGAGTGACGACGGCCAGTTGGTCACCAGGACGACGGGCACCTTGGCGATTGGCGCGTCTCAAACGCTCACGTGGGACCTGTTCGCCGCCAACTCCTACTCGACCCAGCCGATGTCGGCGCATAATGGGGGGAGCCGGCGCGTGCCGTCCGCGGGCGACTGGCTGGCGAGGTTCTCGATCCGAGTGCAGATCACCGGCGGCAACACCGACAAGGGACTCATCACCGACGTGCAACTCGCCGGCACCAGCGGAGCCCCGGCGGCGCCGTCCGACCTTGCGGCCACGGTCGCCAGTTCCAGCGAGATCGATCTGGCCTGGACGGATAACGCCAATAATGAGACCAGTTTCCGCATCGAGCGCAAGACCGGCTCCGGCGGCACCTATGCGGAAATCGGCACGGTCGGCACGGATGTGACCACCTATGCCGACACGACCTGCTCGGCCTCGACGACGTACTATTATCGAGTCCGCGCGCGCAACTCCAGCGGGGATTCGTCTTATGCCAATGAGGTCAATGCCACGACCCCGGCTACGCCTCCGGCGAGTTTCTATGATTACAGCACGGACAACGTGCCTCACTCGCATCACATCGTGATGGAGATGGTCGACTACGTCAATAACCGTCCGTCTTCCGATTATGACTGGCTCGCCGGCCATTACGAGTGGGTCTTTGGCGGAGGTCGATCCGAGTATAAGGCCCGCAATTCGCGCATCATGTTTGCCAAGTACTGTCTTATTCTGACGGTGCATCAGACCGGCAACGATCTGTCGATCTCGTACTACCCCGACATGCAGACGTGGTACGCCGCGCATCCGCAGTACGACATCGAAGACGCTTTCCTGCATAAGAGCGGGGATCGGATGCTGACGAGCACCTCCAGCTGGATCGTAAATCCGGGCGATCCGGGCCTGATCGCCTATGACAAGGACCGTCTCGCGCGATTCAGCGACGGCGACGACTTCATCTTCGTCGACGAGTACGGCTCGTCCGCGATATGGAGCTTCGACGGCAGCGATGAATACCCCGTGTTGGCCAATCTGGAAAACGACGAGGTTTCCTTGCTGTCCAGCCTGCATGCGTCGCTGGGCAAGCTGCTCCAGATCAACACCTGCGGGATGCACGCAGACGTGGATCGGCGTTGCATACTGGCCTCCGGCGCCACCCACATGGAGATGGCGAACAATCCGCTCAACGAAACCAATCCCGACATCTGGACTTTCCAGGAAACATTGCTGAACGGCGGGGCCTTCGTCGAGGAAGTGAGTCCATGGACCTATTCAGACATCAACAACATGACCGGTATCCCTGCGGGCAACGACCTCAGCAAGTTCGCCCGCATGCGCATGTGCGAGCTGGCCAGCTACTACATGGTCGTGCCGGCTCCTTGCACCATGATGGCGCACACCTACTTCATCGACCCCCCGCTGGCGTCCCAGTGGATCAAGGCTATCGAGGTCAACGTCGGCGCTCCGCAGGCGGCGCGGTACACCTATCAGGCCGGCACGGACCCGCGCGGGCATATCTACACCATCTACGCCCGCGATTTCGAGAAGGCCCTGGTCATCTATCGCCCACGCAAGTCCTGGAGCGATGACGTCTACGATGATACCTCGATGGTGTCCGTCAACCTGCCCGGCGGCGAAACCTGGAAGCAGGTGCGTTCCAACGGCATACTGGCCGACAATGCCGTGACGAGCTTCAACCTCCGTCAGGCCGAGGCGATGATCATGATGAAGGTCAGCAAGCTGG
>JBBIVY010000003.1:0-80313 GCA_037439485.1 Planctomycetota bacterium
ACTGCTCTGCGGACCCGGTCTTTATCCAGTTGGACGCCCGACAGCCCCACATGATGACCTTCCGGGACTGAAGCTCAGATACATAACGGTATACACAATGGAACTCAGAGACAACCTCGGCAAGACAATTCCCGACTTTCAGACATACGAGGTATTCGACCAAAAAGGCGCCCCCCCGGACTTTGTAGGCCAAAACTGGGCTGGCCCACCACTGGCACCAAATTTGGGAGAAGGTATTTGGATGACAAATGGTGATGGGCGGTGGAATGACTTCTACCGGGTTACTGGAGGCCCAGGTGACATTCCCATGCCAGCCGGGCCGGGAGATGCCAACTATGCCCAGGTTAAAGCGGTGAAGGTTGAACATTACCGCCAGCGATACTTTGCTGGAGATAAGCTTGGTATGACCAAGGATACACTAGTTAGGTCCCACAAAATGCAGCTCTACCGGGGCTACGGGCGTCAGGAATAGCCCACACGAAAGGTCTTTGGCAGGGTCATATAATGGTGTCTTCGCCTGTTACTATCGTAGTATTGTTGGCCCTCATGGAAACCGTTGCGTGGGGCATTGAGGGCAAAGAACGCGCCCTCCCACCTACCAGAGAGATGAAACGCCTCCTTCAATCAGACTTGATATGCTCGGGAATTGCGAGAATCGAAGATGGCGCCCCGCCCATCAAGGGGCGCGCAGGTAACACTGCCCGAGGAACTTGGCGAGTAGCAACCCTCGAACCGGACAGACTCATAATTGGGCAAGTCGTGAAGAGACCAATTCGCGTGAGATTCCTTGAAGACTTGCCGGGGTTCGTTGTGAGCCACTCCTGGATGCCTCTGCCTCTGACCAGAAGGTGTTTGGTCTGTCTCAAGTTTGATCCTGATTCTGATTTGTATGACATTGTAGAACCATTCGCCCCGCTCCTCCTCCCGGAAAAGACATCGAAAGGCGATGGCGACGCACATGGCCTGGACGCCATGGCCGATGAACTTGTTGCTGCCATTAGGACCGAGAAGGAAGAAATGACCGGTCCCGCCTGCTCCTACTTGACAATGCTTGGCATCAAGGACCAGAATGCTTTGGCCGCTCTTCGTGATTTGTCAGTATCTGGGGATCGCAAGTTGCGTGTTATAGGGTTGACCACAAGAATTCGCTTAGGAGACAAGACCGCGTTGGACGAGACATGGAAGTTCATCGCCTCAAGAAAACCCACTAATGACGAGGATGTAGAACTCGAGACGGCACCACTTGCCATGGCCATCAAAGACAACAAGATGGAAGAGGTCACACGTGAGATCGCTCACTTCCTCAGATTAGGCGACCTTCGAATTCGGCAAGCAGCTAGCTACGCGCTCAGGGAGGGGAAGGCGCAAGCAGAGGATACATTGCCCGCGCTGGCCACCGCGTTACAGGACACGGATCAGGAGGTGCAGTATAACGCAATCATGGGGATGGCAAGGTACGCTTCGAAGGGCGGTATCGTGTGGGCCCCTGCCTATGCGATTTTCCTGAAGGATCAGAAGGTCTACGTGACCCGCTGGAAGGATTGGTGGGAAGAGAACAAGGCCAAGTATATTAAGTCCAGCCAAGACAAGGTTCTCGCGCCGAAAGAATGATGCGCTCGATCAGTGAAGTCTCACACGTCCTCGCGAAGTGATTGTCGCCCCACCCCACCGGACACTCTTCGAGCGCCCCCCGACCAACACGACACACCGCTTACTTGGCATGAATATACACAGAGGGAGGCCCCGCTTATTTCTCCTTTCGCCATCCCGTTTGCCGGCCGGAGGGCAGGGCGCGGACGCGATGGCCGATAAGCGTTTCGATCTTGCTGATGAAACGGTCCGAGCCCAGAGGTCGGCCGCGCGAAGTGTGGCGTCTCAGCGAGCCCACCTGCTTCGCGTCCAGTCCCGCCGCAAGCATCTTGCGCCAGTCGGCCGAGGACCATTCCTCTAGTTTAAGATGAAGGCCATGGCCTTCGCGGGTGCGAGCCCTGTGGGGGAGGGCGTGTCCATGAGCAAGGCGGGCCGGAAGCTTGTCGCTTCCGGCCCGCATGGGACATGGTTACGTCAATCGCCCCCGGAGCGCCCTCATGCGCTCCGGGGTGCCAGGAGCATCAGTTGCCGAGCTTCACATCGGTGACGAGCCCCACGTCGGTGTTGTTGCCGCCGATCTGCACTCGGGGAGCAAGCCTCGTAATCCAATCGCCCGCCACGGGCGCCGACGTGCGGGCTCCGGGCGTCGCCCCGTGGGATGCCCACGGGTAGTTCACGTACGAGGAGTTGGAGAACAGGTCCCACGTGACGGTGGCCGACGAGCCCGCAGCCACCGAAGACGTGGTCCGGGTGACCAACTTGCCGTCCTCATCGCCGCCGGACGTCGCGCTGGAGTAGCGGGGAGAGTAAGTCTGGTTGCTCTGCCCGCCGGGCAGGTCCAGTTGTTCCACCCAGACCTGGAAGACGTGGGCCGACGTGTCGTTGTTGTACACGGTGATCGACAGGGTCCCACGGGCCGAAGTGATCTGAACGGCGTTATTCAGCCAGGTGGCGTTGTTGCCGGTGAGGATCGTCTTGCCATAGTAGTCATACAGATACGTCTTGCCACCGACCGTCGTGGTCGAACCGCGTTCGAGGGTCCAGGCGGTGTTGGCCACGTCATCGGTCCTGTCCTGCCGGTCCATGAAGGTCTTGCCGCTGCCGTCCTCGCCCGTGGCGAACGCGGCCGTGGTGCCGTTGAAGATGTAGACGCCCGGCGGGGCCGGAGTCGTGGCGTTGTCCTCGTTGGAATAGGACGAGTTCGTCCCGTCGGAGTTGCGCGCGCGGACGCGGTAGAAGTACGTCGTCGAGCCCGAGCAGGTGGTGTCGGAATACGTCGTCACGTCGGCGTTGACCGTGCCGATTTCCGAATAGGTGCCGCCGGAGCCGGTCTTGCGCTCGATGCGGAAGGTGCTCTCGTCGGTGGAGTAATCCAGCCAGGACAGATTGATCTGGTTGTAAGCGGCGGCCGTGGCCTTGAGCTTGGCCGGCGCGGCCGGAGTGCCCAGCTTGCTGACCTTCATCATGATCATCGCCTCGGCCTGACGGAGGCTGAAGCTGGTTACGGCATTGCCGGCCGGCATGCCGTTGGAGAACAGTTGCTTCCAGGTTTCGCCGCCGGGCAGGTTGACGGTCACGGCCGTGCTGTCATCAAAGTACTGAGGAGTGTCCCAGCCCTGGCTGGGGCGATAAAGGACCAGGGCCTTGTCGAAATCGCGGGCGTAGACGGTGTAGCCACGGCCGCGCGGGTCCGTGCCGGTCTGATACGTGTACCGCGCCGCCTGTGGAGCGCCCACGTTGACTTCGATGGCCTTAATCCACTGGGGGGGATCAAACGGAGTATCGATGAAGTAGGTGAACGCCATCTTGGTGCAAGGAGTCGGCACGGCCATGTAGTAGCTGGCCAGTTCGGCCATGCGCATGCGGCCGTACTGGTTGATCTCGTTTCCTGCGGGGAAATCGGTCATGCCGACGATGGCCCCATAGGTATAGGGACTCACGGCTTCAACAATGGCTGCCCCTCCGGCCACGCACCCCTCCTGGAAGGTCCACACTGTGGGTTGGGATGATGCCCAGCGCGGATCGTCCGACAACTCCATATGGGTGCCGCCGGCGGCGAGCACGCAACGCTTGTCCAGGTCCGCCGTGTACTGGGAGGTGTTGATCTGGAGTATCTTGCCCAGCGACACGTGCAGGGCGGACAACAGGGACACTTCGTCGTTTTCCAGATTTGTCAGCACGGGATATTCATCGCTGCCGGCGTAGCTGTCTATTTCGCTCGACCCGTACTCATCGATGAACTCGAAGTCGTCATTGGCGGCGAAACGCCCGAGACGGTCCTTGTCATAGGCAATCAGGCCCGGATCGCCCGGATTCATGATCCAGCGATCGGAACCCCAGATCGTCTTCGTCATCCGCGCTCCGCTCTTATGCAGGAAGGCGTTTTCAAGGGTGTACTGCGGATGGGCGGCGTACCACGTCTGCATGTCGGGATAGTACGAGCCCGAGAGATCGTTGCCCGCCTGTATCACCGTCAGAATCAGGGCGTACTGGGACCACATGATATTCGCATTGCGGGTGTGATACGCGGTCCTGCCGTTTCCGTCAAAGACCCAGTCGTAATGGCCGGCGAGCCAGTCATACTCGGCGGACGGCCGGTCATGCGCGTCGTCCACCAGTTCCATGACGATATGATGCGAGTGAGGCACGGTGCCCGTGCTGTAATCATAGAAGTTGGCCGTCGTCGCCGTATAGGTCGTGGCGTTGGCCTCATTGGAATAAGACGAGTCCCCGCTGGAGTTGCGCGCGCGGACGCGATAGTAGTACGTCGTCGCGCCCGAGCAGGTGTTGTCGGAATACTCCTGCATATCGGAGCCGGTCGTGCCGATTTCCGAATAGGTGCCGCCGGAGCCGGTCTTGCGCTCGATGCGGAAGGTGCTCTCGTTATTGGAGTTGTCCTTCCAGCGCAAATTGACCTGAGTGGCGCCGGCAGCCGTGGCCGTGAGGTTGGTCGGCGCCGCCGGAGTGCCGCTGGTGCTGTTGAGCTGCACATCGGTGATCGGTCCCGCGCCGGTGTTACTGCCGGGGAGATACACTCGGACGCAGAACCTCGACAACCAGTCGCCCGCAACCGGAACGCGGCGGGTTCCCCCATTATGCGCCGACATAGGCAGAGTCGCCCAGGAGTTGGTGTCGAACAGGTCCCATGTGAATGTTTGAGACTCACCAGGATTCAATAGAGCCGACGTCTTCGTGATCAACTGGCCGTCATCGTAAGTCGTGGTAGAGTAGCGAGGGGAGTAGGTCGGGTTGCTTTGCGCAGCGGGGTAGGCGGTCTGGTTAACGTAGATCAGGAAATTGACCCCCGTCGTGCCGTTGTTATAAACCGTGATGGACAGGCCCCGACGGGCCGAGGTGACCTGAATGGCGTTCTTGAGCCATGTGCCGGAGACGTCGGCGAGGGTCACGTAGCCGTCGGCGGCATACAGGTACTTCTTGCTTCCGATTGTAATGATCGAGCCCTGCGTGACGGTCCAGGTGGTGTTGGCCACGTCATCGGTTATGTCCTGTCTGTCCTGAAAGGTCTTGCCGCTGCCGTCCTCCCCGGTGATCAACGCACCACTGGTGCCGTTAAAGATAGAATCCCCCCATCCCGTCGCGCACGCCACGGATACCAGCGCCATAACGGCCACCCGCATCACCCCTGTCGTCCTCATTACACGCCCCCTTAGAAAGGTAGAAAGCCAACAACATGCACGTGGAACATCATTAGCGTATCCCTGACATCGTCTCCAGGCCGGGACCTGCCGGGACCTCGGCCCCGCTCCAGCGAGTGCAGCATCACATATCGATGCGCCACACTGAGCATGAATGCGCGCTTCACAAACCGGCGCATCTTAAAAAGATGCGCCGAAATCAAAACTACACTATGTGCAGCAAAACCCGTGCCAATCGGCGGCCCCGGCCGCGTTTTTTCAGGCCCCGTGGCCGTAATCAGTTGTGGGCGGCAGAGTTGCGTCGTATGAAGAATATTGTCCATGCGAGTATCCACATCATTCGCGGTGTGCGGATTTCTCAACACGGGGAGGCGAGTCCGGCGTCTGTCGTTCGCAGGGAGTGCGGCGGGGTTCCGGGGGCGGGAAGTCCGAGGCTGGACGGCGGGCTTTTCTGGTGGCGGGGGCTCGGGGCGCGAGATACAATCTCGGGCGATGTCATCCCCGGCGCGGGGGAGGGGGAGGAAACAGGATCGGAGGATCGGAATGGCCTTCTGCGAGGTGAGTTTCTGGGGCGGGGCGGTCGGGAAGCAGTGCTCGATGAACGTCATCCTGCCGGAGTCCGACAAGGTGAAGCCGCCGTACGGGCTCCTGATTCAGCTTCACGGGCTTTCGGACGATCATTCGATCTGGGCCCGGCGCACGAGCCTCGACCGCTATGTTGCGGGGCGGCCGCTGGTCGTCGTGATGCCCGACGGCGGGCGGAGCTTCTACTGCGACGCGGTGGCCGGGCCGGCCTACGAGCGGCACATCATGAAGGACGTGCTGGGCTTCGTGGAGAAGAACTTCCCCGTGCGGCGTGACCGTCGGGCGCGGGCGATCGGCGGGCTTTCGATGGGCGGGTACGGCGCCATGAAGCTCGCCCTCAAGTTCCCGGGCGTCTTCGCGAGCGTCGCGTGCCATTCGAGCGCGTTCGATTTCGGCCACGCGCCGAAGTGCTGGGACAACGAGGAGTGGACGCGCATCCTGGGCGCCGCCGTGCCGGGCGGAAAGGACGATGTCTACGCCGCCGCGGAGAAGATCGACCGGCGCAAGGCCCCCGCGATCCGCTTCGACTGCGGCACGGACGACGGGCTCCTCGGATCGAGCCGCAGCTTCCACGCGCATCTGAAGAAGCTCGGCATCAAGCACGAGTACCGCGAGTTCCCCGGCAATCACAACTGGGCCTTCTGGGACGAGCATGTGCAGGAGGCGATCAAGTTCCACATGAAACACCTCGACGTGTGATTGTGCGACGCGCGAGGGCGGCCTCGTGATGACGCGCTGAGGGACCCGAAAGCACGGAACGAACAGGAGGATTGCCATGGCTTTCTGCACGATGCAGTTCTGGGGCGCCGCGCTCAAGAAGCAGTGCTCGATGAACGTGATCCTGCCGGAATCGGAGAAGTTCAAGCCGCCTTACTGCCTGCTCATCCAGCTTCACGGAATGAGCGACGACCACACGATCTGGCTGCGCCGGACGAACATCGAGCGATACGTCTCGGAGCTGCCGCTGGTGGTGGTGATGCCCGACGGCGCCCGGGGCATTTACTGCGACACGGTGCTCGGGGCGTATGAGAGGCACATCATGGAGGACGTGCTGGGGTTCGCCGAGAAGTATTTCCCCGTGCGCCGGGACCGGATGGGCCGAGCGATCGGCGGGTTGTCGATGGGCGGGTACGGGTCGATGAAGCTGGCGCTGAAGTACCCGCAGAAGTTCGCGAGCATCGTCAGCCATTCGGGCGGGTTCCGGGTTCCCGATCCGACGAAGGTCGGCACGCCCGACCAGCCCGTCATCCACCGGGACGACGTCTACGACATCGCGGCGAAGCTCGACGTGCGCAAGGCCCCCGCGATCCGGCTCGATTGCGGGAAAGACGACTTCCTCATCGACGCCAACCGCGGCTTCCACCGCCACCTCGTGAAGCTCGGCATCAAGCACGAGTACCGCGAGTACCCCGGCGCCCACGAATGGTCCTACTGGGACGAGCACGTGCAGCAGGCGCTCAAGTTCCACATGAAGCACCTGAAGGTCTGAACGCGCCGGGAAAGCGTGTCAATGAAAAGGGCCGTCCCGAATGAACCCGGGACGGCCCTTGGCTTATGGCTGCGCGTTGCGGCAACCGGCTACTTCTTCGCCTTCTTCGCGGCCTGTTCGACGACGGCCTGGGCCGCGGCGAGGCGGGCGATCGGGACGCGGAACGGGGAGCAGCTCACGTAGTTCATGCCGACCTTGTGGCAGAACTTGACGGAGCTCGGCTCGCCGCCGTGCTCGCCGCAGATGCCGACCTTGAGCTTCGGACGGACTGCGCGGCCGCGTTCGATGCCCATCCGGATCAGCTCGCCGACGCCGAGTTGGTCGAGGATCTGGAACGGGTCGTCGGGCAGGATCTTCTTCTCGATGTAATCGGGCACGAACGCCCCGATGTCGTCGCGGGAGAACCCGAACGTCATCTGGGTGAGGTCGTTGGTGCCGAAGGAGAAGAACTCCGCCGGGCCCGCGAAGTCCCCGGCGCGCAGCGCCGCGCGCGGGATCTCGATCATCGTGCCCACCATGTGCGGGATGGCCTTCATCTTGTATTTCGCGGCCACCTCGTCATGCACCCGCTTGATGATCGCGGCCTGGTGCTCGATCTCCTTCACCTCGCAGGTGACGGGGATCATGATCTCGGGCGTCATTTTCTTGCCGGCCTGGATGATCTCGGCCGCCGATTCGAAGATCGCCCGCACCCACGTCTCGCTGATTTCCGGATAGGTCACGCCGAGGCGCACGCCGCGGTGTCCCATCATCGGGTTGGTCTCATGCAGCCCGTCGGCGCGCGCGGCGAAGTCTTCCATCGTGATGCCCAGCGACGCGGCCAGGCGCTGCCGCTCGTCCTCGCGCTGCGGCACGAACTCGTGCAGCGGCGGGTCCAGCAGGCGGATGGTGACCGGGAACCCGGCCATCGCCTCGAGCGTCGCCTTGATGTCGCCCTTGATGTGCGGATACAGCTCGTCGAGGGCCTTCTTGCGCTCGCCCAGCGTGGTCGAGAGGATCATCTTGCGCAGCTTGAAGAGGGGCTCCTCCGCTCCCTTGCCGTAGAACATGTGCTCCGTGCGGAAGAGGCCAATGCCCTCCGCGCCGAACGCCCGCGCCTTCGCCGCGTCCGCCGGCGTGTCCGCGTTCGCCCGCACGCCCAGCTTCCGCACCGCGTCGCACAGCTTCATGAACGCCGTGAAGTCCGGGTTCTCCTCGCTGCCGACGACCATCGGGAGTTGCCCGGCGTAGACCACGCCCTTCGTGCCGTTGAGGGAGATCCAGTCGCCTTCCTTGACGGCGTGCTCGCCCATGATGACGTGCTTGTGCGCGACGTCGACCTCGATGCCGCCGGCGCCGACGATGCAGCACTTGCCCCAGCCGCGGGCCACGAGCGCCGCATGGCTCGTCATGCCGCCGCGGGCCGTGAGGATGCCCTGCGCCGCGCGCATTCCTTCCACGTCCTCGGGGTTCGTCTCCTCGCGCACGAGAATCACCTTCTTGCCCGTCTTCGCCCACGCCACCGCGTCCGACGCCGTGAAGACCACCTGGCCGCAGGCGCCGCCCGGACCGGCCGGCAGGCCCTTGGCGACGACCGTCGTCTTCTTCTCGGCGGCCGGGTCGAGGATCGGGTGTAAGAGCTCGTCGAGCTGGCTCGGCGTCACGCGCGTGACGGCCTCGTCCTTCGTGATGAGCTTTTCCTTCGTCATCTCCACGGCCATGCGCACGGCGGCGGGGCCGTTGCGCTTGCCGGAGCGCGTCTGAAGCATCCAGAGGCGGCCTTCCTGGATGGTGAACTCGATGTCCTGCATGTCGTGATAGCTCTTCTCGAGCCGCGCGCGGATGGCGGCGAGTTCCTTATACGTCGCCGGCATCGCCTTCTCGAGGGAGAGGAGGTGCTCGGTGCCGGAGGGCCGCGTCGCCTCGTTCAGCGGGTTCGGCGTGCGGATGCCCGCGACGACGTCCTCGCCCTGCGCGTTCGCCAGCCACTCGCCGTAGAACTTGTTCTCGCCCGTCGCCGGGTTGCGCGTGAACGCCACGCCCGTCGCCGAGGTGTTGCCCATGTTGCCGAACACCATCGCCTGCACGTTGACCGCGGTGCCCCATTCGTCCGGGATGCCCTCGATCCAGCGGTAGGAGATGGCGCGCCGGCCGTTCCACGACTGGAACACGGCGGCGACGCCGCCCCAGAGCTGCTCCCACGAGTTGTCGGGGAAGGGCTTGCCGAGCACTTCCTGGATCTTGGCCTTGTAGGCGGCGACGAGGTTCTGCAGGTCCTCGACGGTGAGGTCGGTGTCGGTCTTGTAGCCCTTGGCGGTCTTGATCTTCTGCATCTCGCGCTCGAGCTGCTGGCGGACGCCTTGGCCCTCGGCGGGCTCGATGCCGGCGGCCTTCTCCATGACGACGTCGGAATACATCTGCATGAGCCGACGGTAGGCGTCGTAGACGAAGCGCGGGTTCTGTGTCTTGGCGATGAGGCCGGGGATCGTTTTGGAGGTGAGGCCGATGTTGAGGACGGTTTCCATCATGCCGGGCATCGACTTGCGCGCGCCGGAACGACACGACACGAGCAGGGGATTGGTCGGGTCGTCGAACTTCGCGCCCATGACCTTCTCGACGTGGGTCATCGCCTTGGTGACGTCGGCCTTCAGCTCGGCGGAGAACTTGCCGCGTTCCTTGAGGTAGAGGTTGCACATCTCGGTGGAGATGGTGAACCCGGCCGGCACCGGGATGCCGAACTTGGCCATGTCGGCCAGGCCGCATCCCTTGCCGCCCAGGATGTTCCTCATCGACCCGTCGCCCTCGGCCTTGCCGCCGCCGAAGATGAACACGTACTTTTTCTTGGCCATCGGATGCCTCCATAATGGGGGGTGTCTTGTAGGACAGGCATTCTTGCCTGTCCGGTCTCTCGGAAGGGTATTCCGAAACATCCCGATTGTATCGACGCTCCGCCGGAGTGTCAACGCCGTTTTCCGCCGCCCGGCCGCCGTTTTTTCCGCGAATGCCCTTGCCTTCCGCGTGTCCCGCGGGTTGTGTGAAACCTCCCTTTGTCACTAAACCTCTCAAGCTGTTGAATGCATTTTTGCGCTGATAATCTCTACAATCACTGAATCCGCGAACTAATGGCTCCCTTGGTGTTTCTTGGGTGGGCAGTCGAGTGGATGCGGTCCGAGACGGCCTTCGGAGAAGGGACCAAACAGCGGAATCAGGAAATCCCGTAACGTCGGCTTGACAGGAGAGGTAGAGGGGCGATAGAATACAATGGTTCAGGCGGGACGGATGCTTCGTTCGTAGGGGCACGGCATGCCGTGCCCGGTCTTTGTTCCATTGGCAGAGAAACGCGGGCACGGCATGCCGTGCCCCTACAGACGGATCGCAGGGGGAACGCCCGATGACGACCGACCATCGCAAGGGTTTCGCGCAGATCCTCATCGAACAGGGCCTCTGCACCAAGAGCCAGATCAAGGAGGCCTTGGGCATCCAGAAGGAGAAGGGCGGCAAGCTCGGCGACATCCTCGTCGAGCGCGGCTACCTCTCCGAGACGGACAAGGCCCAGGTGCTCGGCAAGCAGTTCGGCCTGGAGGTCATCGACCTCGACACCTACACCATCGACCCGATGGTGGTGGACCTTCTGCCCCGGGCGCTGGCCCGCAAACATCAGGTGCTGCCTCTGACCCGAGAGGGCACCCTCGTCAAGGTGGCGATCACCGACCCCCTGGACTTCGAGGCGCTTGACAACCTGCGGTTCATCCTCAACAGCGAGGTTCAGCCCGTGATCGCGACCCCCGAGGCGGTTCGGAGGTCGATCGACCGGTTCTACGAGACGGAGGTCTCCACCCTCGACCAGGCCGTCAGCGACTTCACCGACGTGGGCGATGGGGAGTCCGGCGAGTCGTCGCAGAGCTTCGACCTGGGCGCGGCGGGGGGCGAGGACGACGACGCGCCCGTCATCCGCCTGGTGCGGCTCATCATCTCCGAGGCGGTGAAGTCGCGCGCGAGCGACATTCACATCGAGCCGCTGGAAAACCGTCTCCGCATCCGCTACCGCGTCGACGGCGACTGCATCGAGGTCGATTCCCCGCCGAAGCGCCTGCAGAACTCCATCATTTCCCGCGTCAAGATCATGTCGGGCATGCAGATCGAGGAAAAGCGTCTGCCGCAGGACGGGCGCATCCGCATCCGCATCCGCGGCAAGGAGATCGACATCCGCGTGTCGACGCTGCCGGCGAGCCACGGCGAGAGCGTGGTGCTGCGCTTGCTGGACAAGGAAAACGTCATGGTCGGCGTCGAGAAACTCGGCTTCCACGAGACCGACCGGATGCGGTTCGAAAAGATCATCAAGCGGCCGAACGGCATCTTCCTCGTGACGGGCCCCACGGGCTCGGGCAAGACGACGACGCTCTACTCGGCGCTCCAGGAACTCAACCGGCCCGACCGCAAGATCATCACCGCCGAGGACCCCGTCGAGTACAACATCTCCGGCATCAACCAGTGCGAGGTGAAGGAGCGCATCGGCATGACGTTCGCGCGAATCCTGCGCGCGATGCTGCGGCAGGCGCCCAACGTCATCCTCGTCGGCGAGATCCGCGACGGCGAAACGGCCGAGATCGCCATCCAGGCCGCGCTCACCGGGCACCTTGTCTTCTCCACGCTTCACACCAACGACGCCCCGTCCGCCATCACCCGGCTCATCGACATGAAGATGGCCCCGTTCCTCGTCGCCAGCTCCATCCAGGCGATCATGGCCCAGCGTCTCGTCCGCGTCATCTGCGCGGAGTGCAAGGAGCCCTGGGAGGCAGACCCCAAGCTCTGCTCCGGCATCGGGCTGGGCTCTCAGCAGCTCGAGGGGCGCACGCTCTATCACGGCCGCGGCTGCCGCGCCTGCGTCAGCACCGGCTATCACGGCCGTCTTGGCATCTTCGAACTGATGGAAATGACCCGGCAGATCCGCGAAATGGCCTTCCGCATGGAGCCGACCAACGTCATCCGCGATCAGGCCCGCCGTTCGGGCATGGTGACGCTGCAGGAGGATGGCGTGCGCAAGGTCCTCGCGGGCATCACGACCGTCGAAGAGATTCTCACCAACGCGTCGCGCGACACGGTCCTCGCCTGATACGGACGGCTGTGCCGGCCCCCCGAAAGGGGGTGTCTGGAGGGAAGAAAGGAACTGCACGTTCATGTCCGAGCAGCGATCTATCCTGATGGAGAAGCTTCTCCAGACGGTCATCGAGCAGGACTCCAGCGACTTGCACCTCGTCGTCGGGCGTCCGCCGACCGTCCGGCTCAACGGCCGCCTGGTCTCGCTGAAGACCCGCATCCTCATGCCCGAGGATACGGTCGCCCTGATGAAGAGCATCACCCCCGAACGCTCGATGCAGGAGCTTCAGGCGGAGGGGACCTGCGACTTCGGCTTCGCCTTCGGCGACCAGGCCCGGTTCCGAGTCTCGGTCTTCCGCCAGAAGGGGCGGATCAGCCTGGCCCTCCGACTCATCCCGCACAGACTTTTCACTTTTGAAGAAATCGGCCTGCCACCCATCATCAAGTCGCTGCTCTATCAGCCCCGAGGACTCTTCCTCGTCACCGGGCCCACCGGGTGCGGCAAGACCACCAGCCTTGCCACCATGATTGACTTCATTAATACCCGCATGGACCGCCACATCATCACGGTGGAAGACCCTATCGAGTACTACCACACCCACAAGCGCGGGATCATCAACCAGCGCGAATTGGGGGTGGATGTGCCCACTTTCTCCGAGGCGCTGCGCCGCGGAATGCGCGCCGACCCCGACGTGATGATGGTCGGGGAGATGCGCGATCTCGACACAATTCAGGCCGCTATTACTGCGGCAGAGACGGGACACCTGGTATTCGCAACCCTGCACACCACCGGCGCCGAGGGCACCTGCAACCGAATCATTGACGCTTTCCCCGTTGAGCAGCAGGAACAGGTCCGCGTTCAGCTCTCCGTGTCGATTCTTGGCGTGATTTCGCAGCAACTCCTTCCCAAGGCGAGCGGAAAGGGCAGGGTGGCCGCCTACGAGTTCATGGTAACTACTCCTGCCGTAAGAAACTTGATTCGCGAAAACAAGACCTACAACATCGACTCCCACATTCAGACCGGCAAGCGATACGGCATGATTCTGTTGGACACTCACTTGTTTGATCTGTGGGAGCAAGGGGTGATCAAGGCGGAGGATGCCCTTCTCAAGGCCCGCAAGCCGAGGGAGCTGGAGCAGAAGATGAGGCAGTACGAGCAGTCGAAGGGCCGGGTATTCACGGCGAACATTGCGGGCGACGAAGAGCACGGGATGGATATGACGGAGTTGCAGACACCGGGTTGATGGGGCCCTTTAGGACTCTATAGCGAGGCGTCCGATGAGCGAACCGTTAGGTGGTCGTCCAGGGTGGGGGCCGGACATCACGGACGAGGTCGGCGTGCAGTTGGGCCAGATCCTCCTGAAGCGCGGTCTGATCACGGAGGACCAGCTCAACGAGGCGCTGAAGCGACAGCTCGAATCGCACGAGGTGCTGGGCCAGATATTGCTGGCGATGGGGGCCATCCGGCGGGACGATCTGCACTCCGCCCTCGGCGCCCAGGCCGGCATGGCCACGGTCTTCCTCGACGACGTCTCCATCAGCCAGGACGTCGTCGACCGCGTGTCGGTCTCCGTCGCGACGATCTACAAGGTGGTCCCGGTCCTCTTCGAGAAGAACGTCCTCACGGTCGCCATGGCCGACCCGATGAACGTCAACTCGCTCGACGATCTGCGCATGATGATCGGCTGCGAAGTGAAGGGCGCCGTCTCCAACGAGGAGGCGATCGAGCGCGCGCTGCTCAAGCACTACGGCTCCTCCATCGAGACGGTCGAGTCGGTCACGAAAGAGCTTCAGGAGATGGGCGGCGACGGTTACGGCGCCTTCGTCTCCGACACCACCGAGACCATCGACCTCGACTCCCTCGAAGAGATGGCCGACTCCGCCCCCGTGAGGCGGCTCCTCAACCTCGTGCTCCTCCAGGCCATCAAGGACCAGGCCTCCGACATCCACTTCGAGCCGTTCGAGGACGAGTTCAAGATCCGCTACCGCATCGACGGCGTGCTCTACGAAATGGTGCCGCCGCCGAGGCACCTGGCCCTCGCCATCAGCTCCCGAATCAAGGTCATGGCGAACCTCGACATCGCCGAGCGGCGTCTGCCGCAGGACGGCCGCATCATGCTGAATATCGCGGGAAATCCCGTCGATTTGCGCGTGTCGGTGCTGCCGACGATGTTCGGCGAATCGGTCGTCATGCGCGTGCTCGACCGGTCGGTGCTCAAGCTCGACCTCGACCGCATCGGCATGCGCGAGGACGAGATCAAGCTGTTCCGCCGGGAGATCCGCAAGCCCAACGGCATCATCCTCGTCACCGGCCCGACCGGCTGCGGCAAGACGACGACTCTCTACTGCTGCCTCAACGAGATCAACGACGTCAACGCGAAGATCATCACCACCGAGGACCCGGTCGAGTACGACCTCGAGGGGATCATGCAGGTGCAGATCAACGACGAGATCGGCCTGACGTTCGCGTCGTGTCTGAGGCACATCCTGCGGCAGGACCCCGACCGGATCCTCGTCGGCGAGATCCGCGACCTCGAGACCGCGCAGATCGCGGTGCAAGCTTCGCTCACCGGGCACCTCGTCTTCTCCACCCTTCACACCAACGACGCCCCCGGCGCCATCACGCGCTGGATGGAAATGGGCGTCGAGCCGTTCCTCATCACCGCCACGCTCGAAAGCATCCTCGCCCAGCGGCTCGTCCGCAGCATCTGCAAGAAGTGCAAGCAGGAGATCAAGCCCACCGAGGAGATGTTGTGGGAGCTCGACCTCCGGCCCGACCAGGTGAAGGACCGCACGTTCTTCTACGGCGCCGGGTGCGGGGCGTGCAACAACACCGGCTACCGCGGCCGCTCGGGCATCTTCGAGCTGATGAACATGTCCGACCGCCTGCGCGAACTCATCGTCAAGCGCGTGTCCACGGGCGTCCTTCGCGAGACCTCCATCGCCGAGGGGATGCGCACCCTCCGCCAGTCGGGCCTCCAGGCCATCTTCGACGGCATCACCACCATCGAAGAGGTCGTGCGCGAGACGCTGGTCGAGCAGGATTGAGCCGCCGAATACGGCGGAATAGCGAATGACAAAGCCCGAATGACGAAACAATGACGAAGCCTGAATGGCGATCCGGCGAACCGTTGAGATCCTCCCGGGTTCGCCTCTTGTTCGGTCTTCAGTCATTCGGTTCTTGATTCGTTATTCGGGCTTTGTCATTCGTCATTCGCCATTGATACGGATTTCCGCACTTGCCGGTTTTGCCCCCTTGGGTAGAATTTGAACGGACGATAAGGCCGTTCCGTTTCCCCTAACGGGGCCACAGGGCCCCCCGACGGAGGATGGACGATGGGAACCTTCACGTTTCAGGCGATGAACAGCAAGGGCGACGAGGTCCGCGACGAGATCGAGGCCGGCAGTCAGGAAGAAGCGGTCAATAAGATCCGCGAGCTGGGCCTCTTCCCGACGCAGGTGCGCCAGAAGGCGGCGCGCCGGACGGCGGGGGCCGCCGCGGCGCCGACCGCCGCGCGCAAGAAGGGGGCCATGACCCTGGGCGGGGTGTCGAACAAGGAGTTGTGCAACTTCACCCGCCAGCTCTCGACCCTTCAGGACGCCGGGCTGCCCCTCGTGCGCTCGCTCAAGATTCTCGAAGGCCAGATGAAGCCCTGCAAGCTGAAGGACGTCCTCACCGATGTCGCCGACGACGTGGAAAGCGGAAGCACCTTCTCCGAGGCCCTCGCCAAGCACCCCCGCGCGTTCGACCGGCTCTACGTCAACATGGTGCGCGCCGGCGAGGCGGGCGGCGTGCTCGACACCATTCTCGATCGTCTTGCCGAGTTCAAGGAAAAGGCCCGCGCGTTGCGCCGGAAGATCATCGGCGCGATGATCTACCCCGTCGTCGTCATCACCATCGCCACGGCCATCCTCATCCTCATCATGACCATCATCGTGCCCAAGTTCCAGGAGATCTTCCGGTCGTTCGGCCAGCAGTTGCCCGTCATGACCAAGCTGCTCATCGGCACCGCCACGTGGCTGCAGAATTACATCCTCTTCATCATCATGATCCCGTTCATCGTCTACATCGCGTTCAAGCTGATCAAACGGACGCGGGGCGGGCGCTACTTCTTCGACAACGTCAAGCTGCACATGCCGATTTTCGGGCAGATCGCCAGCAAGTCGACGGTCAGCCAGTTCTGCCGCACGCTCGGGACGCTCATCGCCTCCGGCGTGCCGATCCTCGAGGCGCTCAACATCGTCCGCGACACCACCGGCAACGAGGTCATTGCCCGCGCCATCGGCAAGGTCCACGACTCGATCCGCGAGGGCGACACCATCGCCGAGCCGCTCCGGGCCTCCGGCGTCGTCGACGAGATCGTCGTCAACATGATCGACGTCGGCGAGGAAACGGGCGAGCTGGACAAGATGCTCATCAAGGTCGCCGACACGTTCGACGACGAGGTCGACACGCTCGTCGCCAGCATGATGAGCCTCATCGAGCCCCTCATCATCGTCGTCCTGGGCGGCGCGGTCGCGTTCATCGTCATCAGCCTCTTCCTGCCGCTCGTCGCGCTCATGACCAGCGTCAGCAACTCGGCGCAGAACGGTTGACGGAGGCGGCGCGGCGCACGGAAGGTGAAGCTCTTTTGGCCCCCGCGGCGGGGCGGAGCCGGAAAGGAGATCGTCATGACGGACCGTTCGAAGCCGAAGGCGTTCACCCTCATCGAGCTGCTCGTCGTGATGACCATCATCATGTCCCTGGCGGCGCTCCTCCTGGTCGCCATCACCGGGGCCCGGCGCTACGTCACCAAGGCCAAGACGTCCGGGGACATCTCCAATATGATGACGGCCCTGACGCAGTACTATAACGACTTCGCCGCGTATCCGCCGGGCCCGGTCGACACCGCCAAGGACGCCGGGGCCTCGCTGGACGACAGCTCGTGCGGCGCCGGCGCGATTCCCGCGGACCCGAACAAGCCGCTCGCCACGGAGCTTCAGCTTCGGACCATCGGCGCCAAGCTGACCATCGAAGGCGGCAACCGCACCGTCGGCCCGTACTACTCCCCCAATCCGAACCAGGTCGACAGGAACGGACACCTGATCGACGCCTGGGGCAAGTCGTATCGCTACTTCCCCGACGGCCGTAACACGGTGATCGACCCGTCGACGGGGATGCGGAAGCCCAGCCGCGTCGAGCGCGGGCCCGTCATCTGGAGCCTCGGACCCGACACCAAGCAGGACCCGCTGAACGACAACGTGGACAACGACAACGACGGCCACGTGGACAACGGCGCCGAGCTGGTGGACGACATCTGCAGTTGGAACTGACGGCGGGGGCCGGCGGCCTCTCCCGCCGGGCGATCGGAGGACGGCCATGAAGTCACGGCGTAGCGCGTTTACGCTCCTGGAGCTGATGATCGTCATCGGGATCATCTGCGTGCTGGCGGGGTTCCTCTTCGCCGCCGCGTCGATGGCCCAGCAAGCGGCGAAGAAACAGCGATCCTCGGCCGTCGTTCAGCTCCTCGCCGTGGCCTGCGACAACTACTGGAAGGACTACCACGACTATCCGTATCCCAACCCGGACGTCGTGGGCGCCGGGACGAACACGCTGGGCGCCAACGCGGCCTTCCGCGCGGCCTATTACAAGAACGGGTCCTGGACGACCGACGGCATCAACATCGCGCTGGTGTGGATGCTCAGCATTTCGCGCAACCCCGAGCCGTTCCTCGACCTGAACCAGAAGTGGTTCGTGAAGATCCCGGAGGCGGCCACGGGGCCGGACGGGCGGACCCTCTACAAGTGCCAGGACGGCTTCGGCAATACCATTAACATCGACCGGCCGGCGCAGTACTACTACACGAACACCTACGTGCGCATCACCTCCGCCGGGCCGGACGGGAAGTTCGGCGTGCTCGGCTCGACCACCGACACGAACGCCAAGGACAACATCGAGCAGTACCTGAAGCGGTAATCTGCGCCGGGCGGCGCGACGGCACTCGGGGGACGTGGGCTCGGACGATGATGACACGCGACGGCAAACGAGGCTTCACGATCATCGAGCTGCTGATGGTCATCGCGATCATGATGGTGATCGCGGCCATGGCCCTGCCTTACTTCGTCGCGATGCAGAAATCGCGCAAGTGGACGACCGCCGTCACCAACATCCAGTCCATGGTCTGGCGCGCCCGGGCCCTGGCCACCAACGTCCGCCGCGACTTCGCCGTCGAGTTCAATTGCCAGGGCGACTGCGGGACCCAGATGGTCGTCGTCGCCAAGAGCAACCTCCTCCAGCGCCTGCCCGACCTCAACTGGCTAGAGCACAACCTCGGCGACGGCGGCAATATCGCCTGGATCATCTGGGGGGAGTGGGAGTACGCCGGGGGGCCCATCAACTGGGATGGGAAGTATTACCAGAACCTCTCCCCGGGCGACATCCATCCCAATCCCACGAACTCGACGTTCATCGGCAACTATGGCCACAATTCGTATCAGAGCGAGGTCTTGGCGGTCCACCCCGATCTGACCATCGACCCGTCGACGACCGCCAGCCCGAATTTCATCAACTGGGACCAGAACTGCTACTACGGGGCCGACACGACCCCGGACATCCGCATCGGGCCCAACGGCGCGCTGGTTCAGACGCAGGACCCGACGCTGTGCATCAAGCAGATCCGCGGCACCGAGATGATACGCGTGGAGGTTATCCGCTGCACCGGGCGGCTCAAGCAACTGCAGCGTTAGAAGCGGTTTTGGGTTTTAGGTTTTGGCTTTTGGATTGAAGAGCAAACGGCGCCCGGATGGCGGGCCTTGCCGTGAATCCAAAATCCAAAAGCCAAAACAGGAAAAAAGGAGGTCGCGATGATAAACATGAGGCGCTCCCATAAGAGCGCGTTCTCCCTGGTCGAGCTCCTGATCGCCTTCTTCGTGCTGCTCATCGGCATCCTGGCGGTGCTGGTGCTCTTCCCGCTGGGGCTGCGCGAATCGAAGACGATGGTGGACGCCTCGATGGCGGCCATCGAGGCCCGCAACGCGCGGAGCATGATGGAGGTCGAGACGTTCAATTACACGGGCGACGGGATGACGAAGCTTGGCTACGGCACCGCCTCGATGATCCAGGCGAAGTATGGGCCGAAGGGGTCGAACTCGGGCCTCGCGAACTTCCCGGTGATGTTCCCCTGGGACGTGCTGGGGGGCAACGACGACTCGATCTTTCCGCTGACTTCGCGCCCCATTGACTGCGCGACGACGCACCGCGACCGCGTCATCGACGTCAATACCCCGCAGTATTCCTGGGACGCTCGGTTCACCGTCGGCGGCGGCCCCGGTCTCACGCCTCCGCCGGGGTTCCTCTATTCCAACGCCGCCGCCTGGCAGAACGATTACTTCTGGTGGTTCAGCCAGTACTTCAAGTACTACGCCGTCCAGATCTCGGTCTACCGCAACTTCCAGGCCCTCACCGTAGGGCAGGGGACCGTCTGGCTGCGCGCGGCGCAGAAGTCCGGGGGCGGCGACTACGACGTGACCGACCCCAACCGCCCGCTCTGGTCGGAAGTCGTCGTCGCCAACCAGCCGCCGTCGGAGATCGTCGTCGGCTCGGCCATTCGCATCCGCGACGACAAGAGCGACTGGTACAAGGTGACGGGCGTGTCGTACGACGGCTCCCAGTGGCATTTCAAGCTCGACCGGCCGTACGCAGGGTTGAACCTCGGGAGCGCCACGTCCACCAGCGCCTCGAAGACCGACGTCATCGCCACGAACACGCTGATCGATTCGTTCACGACGCTGCTCGGCTCGCAGCTCGACGACATCGACTCGAGCACGTCGAATTACTAGGCCGAGCGGATCGTGTTGCCGGGGAGCGCAGGCATGAGGCGATCGGGGAATGCCTTCACGCTGCTGGAACTGCTGGCGGCGATCACGCTGCTGGTGATCCTGGGGACGATGCTTTTCCAGGTGTTCCAGCAGGCGTCAAGCGTCGTGGAGATCGGCAACGCCCGGCAGGAGGTTTACCAGTATGCGCGGGCGGCGCTGGAGTTCCTGCAGCGCGAGCTGGGCGGCTCGTTCACCGGCGTCGACTCCGATTCCGCCCTGAGCGCCGGCAACGGTATCCGCGGCATGAGGATCTACGCCTCGGGCACGACGATGGGCGCCAACGTGAAGCGGCGCGCCGCCAGCCAGGGCGTCTTCTTCACCTCCGGCGTCATGGCGCGCGACACCCGCCAGACCTACCCGGACGGCAGCACGAACCCCTTCTTCGGACGCGACGTCAACTGCGCCCGCATCGCCTACTACCTGAACGACTGCACGACGAAGCTGACCGATGCGGCGGTCTGCCGCTCGGAAAGCTACATGCTCAACGTGATCGACCCGGACTGCGGCGGGCCCTTCCTGCGCAACTGCATGTTCTTCACCATTGAGACCATGAGCCCGTTCCCGAACGAGAGCCCGGCTTTGTTCCGCACCGTCGACTGGGACAGCGAGGGGTACGCGTCGCCGGGCGGCTTTCAGCGCCGGCGCGGGCTGCCCGAGGCGATCCGCATCACGTTCCGCATGACCGACGAGCGACGCGCGATGCTCTACCGCTGGGACGCCGCGGATACGGACCCGAACACCGGCGCCGCCGGGCAATGGCGCGTTCCCGGGCCGGACGGCACGCTGACGAAGGACTATGCTTCTCAGGAGGATCCGATCGCGCAGACGTTCAGGAATATCGTGTTCTTCGGGCGCCGGTCCGACTGACGGCGCGCCGCGGGACGAGGTGATCTGGGGGGAGAAAGGCTGGTCGACGTGGCATTTTCAGCGGACGTGCGCTGCGGGGGCTTCGCGGCGGGATGCGCCCGATTCCCTCGCTCCTCCTCGCGCGGCAGCGCGCTGGTTCTCGTGCTGTCGATGCTCGCGATGCTCTCCGTGGTCGCCACCACGTTCGTGATGCTGACGCGGCTCGACGTGCGCATCACGCAGAACTACGTCGACGACCAGCGCTGCGATCTCCTGGCCTATGGCCTCGCCAACTACTTCAAGGCCGTTGTCCGCGACGACCTCGACCACACTTGGCGGCTGCCCTACGCCTTCAGGCACGCCAACCGCACCACGGGCGTCGGCTTCTACTCCAAGGATTACGGAGATCACTCGGCCCCGCGCCGGCAAATCCCCGGCATCGTCGAGTACGCCTGGGGCACGCCCGTCTCCAACACCTTCTGGTTCAGCGCCCCGTGGACCACGTGGGGCCAGTCCGGCGGCGGTGGCATCTACGCGGCCGGTATCGCCGGCGGCTACACCTACAACGACGTCACCCAGCAGTCCTTCGCCTGGAGCGACAAGTTCAACCAGGCCAATGGCTTCATCGGGCGCTACGCCGAGGACGCGAACTACGAGTGCGACGTCTGGGTGGGCTTGGCGAACAACGCGCGCGATCAGAACGGCCGGCACTGCGCGACCAACTACGTCAACGGCGGCGCCCTCCAGCCCATCGACGACGACGCGGACGGCGTCACCAACCCCGACTACGACGGCGCCGGCTTCTCCGGCGAAAACAGCGTCGTGTACGATTACCTTTACGACTCGGTGCCCCTGGTCATGCAGTCGGGCAAGACGGGTTTTCAGCCCGGCGCGCGGCTCACCGGCGAGGCGGCGATGCCGGGGGGCACGTACTGGCGCTGGGGTGTCAAGATCGGCCCGACGCACTCCACCTACGCCAACCTCAACACCGCCGGCAACATGGACGGCATCGACGCGCAGTGGCTCGCGAATATGGGCGCCGGCACCTCCGGTGCCGTCGGCGCCCTCCGCGCTCAGGACGAGGCCGCCGACACGACCGTCGACGGCTCGCCCAACGCGCACCTCGGCCGCATCGACTGGAACGGCTTCCCCCCGTCCTACGACTCCGTCATGTTCCATCCGTCCGCCGTCAATCTCGAACGCCTGCTCCACCGGCCCAATTTCGCCGGCGTGACGGGCGGGTCGCTGACGGGCGACCTGGGCCTCTCCCGCGATTACGCGCGGAAGCTCATCCGCTACCGCATGACGGGCGATCCGAACTACGCGGGCGTCCCGGTGCCGGGCGGCGGCAACTCATATCGCGCCGGGTGGCGTCGCGACGGGGCGAGCTACTTCAAGTTCCCCTCGCCCGAGAACCCCTTGGGTAAGGAGCGATACTACGGCGCCAACGAGGTCATCGAGCACGGTCATTCGCAGGACAATCCCGCGACCAGCGCCGTGGCGGGCATCCTCGGAGACGATCCGTGGCGCGTCCTTCGGCCCTACGTGACGATGTGGTCCACGGATACCATCCTGCGCGGAAAGATATTCCCCGGCGAGGGTGGCCCCGGCATGGGCGGCTACACGGCCACCGTCGGCGACTGGCGCAACATCAACATCCTGAAGCGCGTGAACGTGAACATCATCGGGGCCAACGGCCAGCCGATCGGCCTCTCCGGCGAGCAGACGGAGCTCAAGGCCCGGTGGGCGGCCAAGCGCGGCGCCGAGCAGACGCGGCTCTATTACATGCTCAAGGCCGCGCTGAGCTGGGGGGGCTTCAGCGGCGCTACGCAGGCCTGGGGCGGCCAGACCAACGGGCCCATGCTGGCTTGCCAGTTCATCGCGGCGCTGTCCGACATGGTGGACACCGATCAGAATGAGACCTGCTTCATCGCGCCCGACGGCTCCGGCGCGTGGGGGCTGGGATACGAGAAACACCCCGTCATCAACGAGGTCGCGTTCTTCTCCAACTCCGGGGCCAACACCGCCAACTATGCGCTCTTCCGCTTGCGCGTGGAACTCTACAACCCGTCCGAGCTCATCCCGTGGTACCCGGCCGCCGACCAGGCCTACGACGTGTCGCAGTACGTCCTCCAGGTCGGGACCCACTACTTCCGTCTCGGCGCGCTGCGCAGGTTCATCACCGTCGGGAACGGCTGGAGCGACGGCGGGACCATCGATGCGTCGCCTAATATCGGGGCCGACGGGATGTACGGCATGCCGGTGGCGGGCTATTACCTGGGCGGCACCATCAACCCGGACCCGTCGTGGAGCCGGTACGTGCAGGTGGGATGGATCGGTTCGGGCGGGACGAGCGGCGAGTTTCCGAACGGCGTGACCTATGAGGAACTTCAGGGAGGCCCGACGCCGGTCACCGGATCGGCCCAGTTCACGGGCGTCACCATCGCGCTCTGGAAGCCGGTGAACGTCCCGGGCGCCGTGCCCGACACGGCCTATCTCGTGACCGGCCTGGGCGGCTTCGGCGGACGCTATCTGATGGTCGATACCACCGGACCCATCCAGCTTGTCCGTCCGTGGAACGTGACCAACGGCGAGAACGGCCCCGGCCAGGTTGTTGAACCCCCGGTCAACCGCAACAAGACCAACTACACCGGCGTCTACCGTCGCTGGGACCCGATGAACGGCAAGATCTTCACGGGCACCGGCGGCACTGCCGGCGGCAAGAGCGACGTGGGCAATGTCCTCTGGTGCCCGGGCTGGACGATGGCCCGGGCGGCGACTCTCGGCCGGCCCAACACCGAGTACTGGCCCAACATGTATTCGACCGACGACCCCGGCACCGTCGGCGCTCCTCCGACCGCGGGGGCCGGAACGTACCGCCGCTATTACGAGCGCAACGTCAAGGTCGTCGACGGCGACATCCCCAGCATCGGCTGGCTCGGCGAGTTGATGATGTGGAATCGCGCCGTCAGCGGCCCGCTCACGCAGATCCACGCGACGGGGCAGGACCCGAGCAAGACCATCGGCACCAACGGCAGCGGCACCCGCAGCGTTACGGCCAACCAGCTCGACACGCTGGCAAAGTTCGATCTTTACCGGCCGTTCGCCCCCGCAGGCGCCTATGACCCCGACTCCACCAAAGTCGTCTGCAAGGGATTGCACATTCTCGACATGTTCACCGTGTGGGACCCCTCGAACGACGGCATCGACAACGACGGCGACGGGGCGGTGGACGACGACGACACCGGCCTGCAGGCCGGCGATAAGTACGGTCCCGAGGTCCGCGTCCACGGGCTCATCGACCTCAACCAGGTGCCCGACCCGGTGATGGCCTCCGTCTGGCCCGACAACCCCGTCGTCCGCAACGCCAACAAGCAGGGCTACCCGATCGGCTTTATGGCGAACATGCGGCAGAACTCCCGTCAGTCCTCCTACAGCGACGGCATCGGCCCCTTCGAGACCGTCGGCGACATCCTGCGCGCCGACGCCATTACGCGCTACCCGGGGATCTGGATGTCCGGGAGCTGGTACGGGCCCGGGCCGGGCGCCATCGACGAGGGCGGTTTCCTCGCCTCCGGCACCGCCACGCATACCGACGACGACGGCGACGGCATCTACGACGAGCGCGACGAACGCGACATGATGTTCACTTGGATGGCCAACTACTTCACCACCCGCGACAATGTTTTCGACCTCGACCTCAACGTCCAGATCTGCGACCCGCCTTACTATCCGCAGAAGAACGGCGCCAACCTCAAGCTGCCGTGGCCGGCCTACAAGACCAAGCGCGTCTACGCCCACAAGCAGTTCCTGGGCATCCTCGACCGCAGCACCTGCCTGCGCATCCGGACGAACGGCGCCTGCGACTTCACCGGGCCGGTCGACCTCCGTCTCTTCCGATCGAGCGACGACGTGCCGGCTTTCTGACCCTCTGCTGAACCCCCCGCGCCCTGTTCCGATCCGTTCGGAACGGGGCGCTTCTCTGTACCCCCTTGAATTCCGGGCGTTTTTCTGCTAAGAATAGCGGCATGGAACGGCATACCGTCTTCAAAGGCCGCCGCATCGAGGTCGTCGTCGACCGCATCCCCGTGGAAAACGGGCGCACGGTCGAGCGCGAGATCGTATTGCATCCCGGCGCCGTGGTCATTGCCGCGGTCCCTTCGCCGGGCCGCGTGCTCATCCTCCGCCAGCACCGCCACGCCGTCGGCGGCGAACTCATCGAGCTTCCCGCCGGCACCCTTGAGCCGGGCGAAGCGCCCGAGGCGTGCGCCGCGAGAGAGCTGGAGGAGGAGACCGGTTTCGCCTCGCGGCGGATACGCCTCCTGACGTGCTTCTGGTCCTCGCCGGGGATACTGCGCGAGAAGATGCACCTGTATCTCGCCGAGGATCTCGTGAAATCCGAGCAGCACCTCGACGAGGACGAAGTCCTCCGCGTCGAGGAGGTCTCGCTCGCGGACGCCGTCCAGTGGGTCAAGGACGGCCGCATCGCCGACGCCAAGACCGTGGCCGGGATTCTCTATCTCGCGCAGTTCGGGCCATTTCTCCCTCTCCCTCCGGGAGAGGGTCAGGGTGAGGGCAGTCGCCGACGGGATCGGACTTCCCCATGAGACCCTACTACAACCACGACGACGAGTCGGATTCCAGGCAGGTCCGGTTCTCCTTCGGGTCGACGAGCACGGTCAAGGCGCTCATCGCCGTCAATGCGCTGGCTTACCTTGCCACGGTCGTCGCCGCCAAGGGGTATCCGAACGCCGATCTGTGGGTGGGTTTCTACCCCCCGAATTTCCTGCACCACTACGCCTGGTGGCAGCCGATAAGCTACATGTTCGTACACGGCGGCCTCTGGCACCTGCTTCTGAACATGTTCGGCCTTTTTATCTTCGCGGGGGCGGTCGAGCGCGAAATCGGGCGCGCACGGTTCCTGGTCATGTACTTCCTCTGCGGCATCGCCGGGGCGGCGCTCTCGTTTTTCGCGCCAAACACGGCAATCATCGGTGCCTCCGGTGGCGTGCTCGGCGTGACCACCGCTTTCGCCGTGCTCTTCCCGAACGAGCGGATCTGGATGTTCCTGGTCGTTGCGGTGAGGGCACGCTACTTCGCTATCTTCTATGTGTTCGTCACCGTGGCCGGACTCCTCGGCGCCGGCGGATACCAGACCGCCTACTGGGCGCACCTCGGCGGCATCGCGGTCGGCTTCCTCTTCGTCGTCTCGCGTCCATGGTTCGAGCGCCTCGGGGGCTTCCTCCGCTTCCGCCGCGAGCAGGCCCGCGAAAGACGCTCCGCCTCCGAGGAAGCCGAACTCGACCGTATCCTCGACAAGGTCCATCGCGAAGGCATAACGGCTCTCTCCAATTCAGAGCGGGAGTTTCTGAACCTCGTCAGCAAACGAAGACGGTGACAGGGGAATCATTCCATGACGGACAAAGCCTATCAGCAGTGCATCAACCCCGCGTGCGGAAAGGCATTCGGCATCACGCAGGTCCTCAGCCATTGCCCGTCGTGCGGCAACCTGGTGGATGTGCGATATGACTGGGACCGCCTGAGCGTGCCGAAGACGCTCTCCGAATTCGACAAGAAGCTCTCGCGGCGCAACCCGCTCGACCTCAGCGGGGTCTGGCGGTTCCGTGCGCTGATGCCCTTTGCGCCCGAGGACAAGATCGCGACCATCGGCGAAGGGCAGACGCTCCTCCTCAATTCACCCGCCGTGGCGAAATACGCCGGGATGAAGCCCGAGAAGCTCTTCCTCCAATACGAGGGCCTCAACCCGTCCGGGTCGTTCAAGGACAACGGCATGACCGCGGCGTTCACCCACGGGCGGATGGTCGGGGCCCGCGTGGCGGCGTGCGCTTCCACCGGGAACACCTCCGCGTCGCTGGCGCTTTATGCCTCGCAGACGGGCGCGATGCGCGCGGTGGTCTTCGTGGGCGGCGGGAAGATCGCCTACGGCAAGCTGTCGCAGGCGCTCGAATACGGGGCGCTCACGCTCCAGATCGACGGGGACTTCGACGATGCGATGGCACGCGTGCAGGAGGTCTCGGCCGACCGCGGCATTTACCTCGTCAACTCGCTCAACCCGTTCCGGCTCGAAGGGCAGAAGGCCGTCATGTTCCGCATCCTCGAGGCGCTCGCGTGGGAGCCGCCCGACTGGATCATCTGCCCCGGCGGCAACCTCGGCAATTCCTCCGCGTTCGGCAAGGCCTTCATGGAACTCGCCGCGCTCGGGCTGGTGAAGCGCGTGCCGCGCCTGGCCGTCATCAACTCGTCCGGCGCCCGCACGCTCTATCGCATCGTCGAGGAGAAGCATCTCCGCTGGAACTCCGGCCGCGTCGACGACGCCGCGATCGAGGCCGATTACCGCGGCATGGACGCCCGGTGCGAGCGCGCGCACACCGTCGCCTCAGCTATCGAGATCAATCGGCCCGTGAACCTCAAGAAATGCCTGCGCGCCCTCGAGGCCATGAATGGCGTCGTCCGCGAAGTTCCCGACGACGACATCCTTGACGCCAAGGCGGCCATCGGCGCCGGGGGTCTCGGCTGCGAGCCGGCGTCCGCCGCGTCGGTGGCGGGGCTCCGGTTGCTCGTCAAAGAGCAGGTCATCTCGCCCACCGACCGCGTCGCGTGCGTGCTCACCGGGCACGTGCTGAAGGACCCGGACTTGTCGGTCGATTACCATTCGCTCTCGCTCGACGACTTCCGCGCGAAGTACGGGAAGAAGTTCGAGGTGAAGAAGCTCGCGCGGCAGAACGCGCCCGTCAAGGTTCCGAACGATCTCGGCGAAATCCTGAAGGTATTGGAGGCCAGGCTATGACCGCGAAATCGAAATCCGCCGTCCGCGTCGGCGTCACCGGCGCCTCGGGCCGCATGGGCTTCATCGTCATCCGCCTCGTCGCGGAAGACCCCTCGCTCGCGCTCGCCGCGGCGCTCGAAGCGCCGGGACATCCGAGGCTGGGCGAGGACGCGGGCGTTGCCGCCGGTCTCGGCAAGCCGCTCGGCGTCAAGATCGCCCCGGCGCTTGCCGCGGACTGCGACGTCGTCGTCGATTTCTCGCTTCCCGCGGGGACGATGGCCGCGCTGCCGGAGTGCGTGAAGCGAGGCATCCCGATGGTCATCGGCACGACGGGTCTCGGCGAGGAGGACCTGAAGAAGATCGAGGCCGCGGCGAAGAAGATCCCGATCGTCTTCGCGCCCAACTTCTCCGTCGGCGTCAACTTGCTCTTCTCGATCGTCGGCAAGGTGGCCTCGGCCCTCGGCGACGACTACGACTGCGAGATCGTCGAGATGCACCACCGCTTCAAGAAGGACGCGCCGTCGGGCACGGCCGCGAAACTCGCCGAGATTATCGCCACGGCCACCGGCCGCGATCTCAAGGCCGACGGCGTCTTCGGTCGCGCCGGGTTGGTGGGGGAGCGGAAGAAGTCCGAGATCGGCATCCACGCCGTCCGCGGCGGCGACGTCGTCGGCGATCACACCATCACCTTCGCCGGACTCGGCGAACGCATCGAATTCGCGCACAAGGCCGGTTCCCGCGAGATGTTCGCCCGCGGCGCAATCCGCGCCGTGAGGTTCCTCCTCGACGGTAAGAAGCCGGGGCTCTATTCGATGCTCGATGTGCTCGGATTGTGAGAAGTTTCTCTTGCCACAGGGCACAGAGAGCACAGAGAGGAGAAGCCAATTCAGGGGTACAGCAAAGAGAAGCAGGAGTCGTTCCTGCTTCTCTTCTTCTTTAACCCGGATTGCGCTGTTGTTCTCTGCGCTCTCTGCGCCCTGCTGTGGTCACAGTCTTCGCTTCTACTTCTCAACCTGGGAGGCGAGGAAATCCGAAGCGAACTTCTCGAATCGCTTTTCGATAATGGCCCGCCTGGCGTCCTTCATGAGCCGGCAGAAGAACGAGATGTTGTGGATGGAGACGAGCGTCAGGCCGAGGATTTCACTCGCGCGGAAGAGGTGGCGGAGGTAGCCGCGGGAGTAATTGCGGCAGGCGGGGCAGGGGCACGCGGCATCGAGCGGCGCGGCGGCGCGGGCGTGCTTGAGGTTCTTCATGCGGAGGATGCCCGTTGACGTGAACGCGAAGCCGTTGCGCCCGTTGCGCGTCGGCAGAACGCAGTCGAACATGTCGATCCCGCGCGCGATTCCCGCGAGCAAATCCCTCGGCGGCCCCACGCCCATGAGATATCGCGGACGGTCCTGCGGCAAGTGGGGCGCCGTGGCTTCAAGCATCTCGTTCATCACCTCCGGCCCCTCGCCGACGCTCAGTCCGCCGATCGCGTAACCGGGGAAATCCAACTCCATCAGCCTCTGAGCGCACTCCCGGCGCAGGTCCGGATACGTCGCCCCCTGTACGATGCCGAAGAGGGCCTGTGCCTCGTTCGTCCTGTGCTCTCTCGACCGCGCGGCCCAGGCAATTGTTCGCTCCATCGCCTCTTGCGCATAAGGCTTGTCGGCGGGGAACGCGGCGCACTCGTCGAGCGGCATGATGACGTCGGCCCCGAGCTTCGATTCGATGTCGACGACCGACTCGGGCGTCAACTCGATGGCGTGGCCGTCGATGTGGCTCTGGAACTTGACCGAGTGATCCGTGACCTTGCGCAACTCCGCGAGCGAGAAGACCTGGAACCCTCCCGAGTCCGTGAGGATCGGCCGCGACCAGTTCATGAACCGGTGTAGTCCCCCCAGTGCCGCCACGGTCTCTTCGCCCGGCCGCAGGTGCAGGTGGTAGGTGTTCGCCAGGATCATCGTCGAGCCGGCCTCGGCAAGCTGGTCGGTCGTCACCGCCTTCACCGTCGCCTGAGTCCCCACCGGCATGAACACCGGCGTCTCCACGACGCCATGAGGGGTCACGAGCTCTCCCGCCCGTGCGCTTCCGTCCGTTGCCTTCAGTCGAAACTCGAACATATCACCTCGCAATTCTGATGTTTCAGTCACCGAGATCCAAAGCGAGCGACTCGGAATTCGTTCGCGAGA
This sequence comes from Planctomycetota bacterium, assembly GCA_037439485.1. Taxonomy (GTDB): domain Bacteria; phylum Planctomycetota; class DG-23; order DATKVD01; family DATKVD01; genus JBBIVY01. The sequence goes on from JBBIVY010000003.1 coordinate 30,061, forward strand.
CGACGCGGGCGTCGCGCTGGAGCGCGGAGACCGCGGAAAGGACTCTCTTCAGCCGCTCCCATTCGCCGGGCTCGGTGATCTCGTAGAAATGTCCCCAGGCGTGCCAGAGGCCGCCGGTGCGCATCGCGTAGTCAAGGTTGGCGAGGGCGAAGTCGTCCCAGGTTCGTCCCCACAATCCGCGGCGGAGGAAGAACGCGATATAGGCCGGACTTCCGGCGAGCAGGGCTTCCTTGAGGTAGTGCCTGCGCGAATGCGGGCCCATGTGACAGGTCGTGGGCGCGAGCATCGGTTCGGGCGCGGCGAATCGGCACTCGCGGATGGTGCGGGCATAGGTGAACCCCAGTTCTCTCGCCGCGCCCGGCGCCCAGGCGGGGATCTTGCCGCCGGGATAGCAGAACGAGGTCACGGGCTTCGAGAGGATTCGCTCTAGGCGCTCCTTGCCGGCGCGGATTTCCTCGCGGCCGTCGGCGGGGGAGAGGCTGTCGAGGTAGCGGTGGGTGAATCCGTGGGCGCCGATCTCGAAGCCCATGGAATCGAGTTTGCGGATATCGTCTGGCGAGAGCGTCGGCCGGCCCTCGACGTTGGTGACGGGCACGTAGAACGTTGCGCGGAGGCCCAACTCCGCAAGCAGCCCCGCGACGTCGAGGTCCTTCGGATGGCCGTCATCGAAGCTGAGCGTCACGACCGTTCGACCCATGCGCGGCTCCCCGGCGCTCGTCAATAGGCCTTGCGGATCTCGGTCTGCGGGTAGTAGAACTTCACGATCGCGTCATAGGTCCTTCCGAGGTCGGCGAGGCCCTTCGCTCCGTACTGGCACAGGCCGGCGCCGTGGCCCCAGCCGTGGCCGGTGAATTCCCACGACCTGTCGGAGCGCTTGGCGATGAAGAACATGCTCTTGAGCACCCCCGGCCCCACGGCGAGGCGGAAGTCATTGCCCTTCATCGTGACGCTCGCGCGCGTGCCGACGACGGTGACGACGTCCATGTGCCCGTCGCCGTTGGTGTCGGCGAAGACGAGGTCGCGGAGCGCGCCGACGTTCCGTCCCGTCCGGTGCATCGCAGCCTCGATGTCCGCCGACGCGATCGTCTCGGTCCACTGGTAATACTTGCTCGCCTTGCAGGTGTCGCACGCGACCCCGGCCAGCGGCGGAATCGTCGGGTAATCGTCCCACACCAGGCCGCACGCCTCGGTGTGCCCGCCGCAGGTGGAGTGGAAATACGTGCGGAAGACCTTGCCGTTCCACGTGAGGATCTGCCCCGCGGTTGCCTGGACGGCCTCGATGCCGCGCGGGTGTTCGCCGGCGAGGCCCTGGTATTCCTGGTGCGTGAGGCCGGTGGACTCCATGTCCCACTCCGGCCGAGGCGCCGCCTGCTCGTGCTCGAGGAGCAGGGCGATGGTGTAGGTGCGCGCAATGACGGCCTGGGCCTTGAGCGCTTCGGCGGGCCAGTAGAAGAACATCTCGGCGGTGACGACGCCTGCGAGGTAGTCCTCGATGGGCAGGTCGTTGACGAGCGTCATGGAGCCGTCGGCGTTGGGGATGATGTCGAGCGATCCGCGGTAGGCGCGCGTGCCGACGACAAGCGTCTCGGGCTTTTTGGGGACGATCCGCGCGCGGGCTAGCTTCACGTTGCGCTTGCGCCCGGACTTGTCGACCGTGCTTATGATGACGCCGTCGGCAATGCCCTGGATGACCGAGCCGCAGGCCGACTGCATCCACGGGCCCTGGGCCACGATCTCGTGCGTCCGCGCGTCCATCAGCTCCCACGGGCCGTTCACGCGGATGGGCATCGTCGGCCCGCCGCGGGTCTTTTCGGCCAGGAGCACGCGCACTCGCGGTTGATCGGCGAGGAGCGGCGGCGGAGGGGCCGCCGGAGGGGCCGCCGGAGCGGGAGCGGGCGCCGGAGCGGCCACTGCGGTCACGGTCCCGTCGCCGCAGCCGCCGGAGAGGATGATGATCGTCGCCGGCGCCGCCACGAGCATAATCGCAGCGGCGGCGATAACCGTCGCGACCCTTCCCGGCCGCAGCCGCGTAAGGGCAGCGCGGAATCGTTCCTGAAGCGTCGGCATCGTGTTCCCCGTGTGCTTACTCTTCCCGCGCCGGGCCTTTGGCAGGGACTGTCCCGCCCTGTCGTTCGAAACGGCAAGAGCCCTCACCCTGACCCTCTCCCCCAAGGGGAGAGGGAGAAGGAGCGGAACTTACCCCTCCCCGCGCCACATCTCGTCGCGGGTGGCCTTGTAGCGATCATACTCGGAAAAGACGCAACCGCAATACTGCTGGCGGAATATGTTGTATTTCTTCGCGAACTCGTCGCCGCGCTCGTGGGCGCGGGAGAGGTCAAAATCCTCGAAAGGCACGCCTGTGCGGGCGGATTCCTCTCGGGCGATGCGCCGGACGAGCGCGAGATCCTGCTCGGGGCTGGCGAGGAGCGTGGTGGAGAATGCATCGAAACCGAGCGTCTTCGCCCGGTCGGCCGCGCGGCCGAGGCGCATCCGGTAGCACGTCTCGCATCGCCCCGGCGCCTCGTGCCTCCCGGCAATCGCGGCGAGGTAGTCCTCCAGGCCGTATTCCCCCTCGATCACGAGCGGCATCTTCAGCCGGTCGCACAGCACCTGCGTTGCCTTGATCCGCCGGCGCCATTCGAGCAGCGGATGCACGTTCGGGTTTTGGAAGCACGCCGTCAGCGCGAGCTTCTTCCCGGCCAGTTCCAGAGCCGTCCCCGCGAGGCATACCGCGCAGCAGGTGTGGAGGAGGAGTTTCATGGCGGGGAGCTACCTGCCCTCAAAGGCGGCGACGAACTCCTCCGGTGTCACTCCTGCCTGCCGGAGGGCGCTTCGAAGCGTGCCGATGGCCAGTTCTTTGTGGACGGGGATGACACATCCGCGATCATTGCGGCGAAGGACAACGTGGCTGCCGCGTTGGCGAGGTTGCCGGAAACCGAGGCGCTCGAAGACGCGGATGGCCTCGGCGCCGGAGACCCGAGGCAGTTTAGGCATGGACCGCGACCTCGAAGGTCGTGATCATGGGATGGGAGGATCCCTCGGTCGGGAATTCCTCGAGGTAGAGTTCGGTGGCCTCCTTGAGGTTGCTCAGGGCCTCCTCGACCGTCGCGCCCTGACTGACGGTTCCCACCTCGGGGCAGTCCGCGACGAAGAGCTCTCCCTCCTTGTGGAGCACCGCCGTCAATACGCGTGTCATGCGGCTCTCCTCCCGATATTCCGCGAAGTTTCCGAATGAAGTCTACCGCCGCGAACCTTCCGAGTCAAGCGCCGGTGAGATGCGCGATGCAGGAGGACTCCGGGTCTCCGGCCGCATGTCACTTCTTGAACAGCCCCGGTTCCTCCGTGCCCGCCTTGCCGCCGAGGGCCTCGATGTGGTCGAAGGCGGAGCGGGTGGCCTGGCGGCCGCGGGGGGTCTTCTTGAGGAAGCCGCGGCGGATGAGGTAGGGCTCGTAGACGTCCTCGATGGTGTCCTCGGTTTCGCCGACGGAGACCGCGATGGTCTTGACGCCGAGCGGGCCGCCGCCGTGCTGGATGAGGGCGCGCAGGATGCGGCGGTCCATGCCGTCGAGGCCGGCCTCGTCGATGCCGAGCATTCGCAGGCCTTCCTCGGCGACCTTGACGTCGACGCGTCCGCCGGTGGTGAGCTGGGCGAGGTCGCGGATGCGGCGGAGGTAGCGGTTGGCCTCGCGCGGGGTGCCGCGGGAGCGCCGGGCGATAATATGCGCGGCCTCGACCTCGACCTCGATCTTGAGGATGTCGGCGGAGCGCATGATGACCTCGTACAGCTCCTCGGGCGGGTAGTAGTCGAGTTTTTCGAGGACGCCGAAGCGCGCGCGGAAGGGCTGGGTGAGAAGCCCCTCGCGGGTCGTGGCGCCGATGAGGGTGAAGGGCGGCACGTCGATCTTGATCGACCGCGCGTGCGGGCCCTGGTCGATGAGGATGTCGATGGAGTAGTCCTCCATCGCGGAGTAAAGGTACTCCTCGACGGCGACGTTGACGCGGTGGATTTCGTCGATGAAGAGGACGTCGAACTTGGCGAGCTTGGTGAGGATGCCGGCGAGGTCGGCGGGCTTTTCGAGGACGGGGCCGGAGGTGGCGCGGAATTCCGTGCCGATCTCTCGCGCGACGATGTGGCCGAGAGTGGTCTTGCCGAGGCCGGGAGGCCCCGAGAAGAGGATGTGGTCCAGCGCCTCGCCCCGCTCCCGCGCCGCGCGGATGTAGACGCGCAGGTTCTCGACGATCTTCTTCTGGCCGATGAACTCGCCGAACGACTGCGGACGCAGCTTCGGCTCGTCCTCGATCAGGATCTCGCCGGGAAGGCCCGGCACGAGCGGATTGCGCGTCGCGTCGTCTGTCATGAATCCCCCGTCGCGACACTCCAGTCGCGCACTACGCCCGGCAGATGTACGTCTCGTCGATCTCGGCGCCCCTATAGGGGCCGTCGCCGCTGCCATCGTCCTGCGGCCGGTCGAAGACTACGTAACAGAAGACCATCATCCGCTCGGAGCCCTGAACGAAACGCCGATGGCCTCTCCCACCGTTCGGCTCCGTGAGTTCCAACATGAACGGCTCCGGCAAGGCGAGGGCGCCGGATATCCCGTCCCCCAACCTGGGGTCGCCAGCAACTATCACTTTGTCGCCAGGCTCGAACGTCATGTCGACTTCAGCGCTTCCCGCACGAGCCCCTCGACGCCGGCGTCGGTGCCGAGCTTCTTTCGCGCGGCGGCGACGGCCTCTTCGGCCTTGAGGCGCGGGAAGCCGAGCGAGACGAGCCCGGCGACGGCGTCGAGCGCGCCCCGATCTCCCGGGGGCAACGCGCCCGTTGCGCTATAGTGCAGGCCGAGGCGCGAGATGGGGCCCTTTAGCTCCAGCACCATCCGCTCGGCGGTCTTGCCGCCGATGCCGCGGATCTTCTTGAGGAGCGCCGTGTCGCCGGTCATGACGGCCTGCTTCACGGTCTCGACGGACGTCCCCGAGAGCACGGCGGTGGCGAGCATCGGGCCGATGCCGTTGACGTTGATGAGCATCCGGAAGAGTTCGCGCTCCTCGGAGGTGAGGAAGCCGAAGAGCCGGAACCCGTCCTCGCGGACGATGAGGTGCGTGAGGAGGAGGACGTTCGAGCCCTCGGGCGGCAGCTTCTCGAAGGTGCTGAGAGGGCAGGTGACCTCGAAGCCAACGCCCGCGACGTCGACGACGGCGAGCGCCGGAGTCTTGTGCGTCAGTCTTCCGCTGAGGTGGTGGTACATGAGAAGCCCGGGAAGAGGGTTAAAGGTTGAAGGTTGAATGTTGAAGGCTGGCGGACGGCCCGACGCGCGCCAAGCGCTTTCATCTTTCCGTCAGCGTTCAACGTTCAACCTTCAACCCGTTGCATCCGTTACTTATCGTCCTTCAGCTTGAGTCCCATGCCGGCGAGCTTCGAGCGGATCTCGTTGAGCGAGGTCTGGCCGAAGTTCTTGCACTCGAGCAGTTCGGGCTCGGAGCGGTCGCAGAGGTCGCCGATGGTGACGAGGGCCAGCTTGGACATGCACTTGCGCGAGCGGACGGAAAGCTCGAGTTCGGCGAGCGGCTTGGCTTTGATGGCGTCGAGTTCGGACTTGCCGCGGGAGCCGAAGGGCGTCGAGCGGGGCTTCGGGGCGTCCTTCTCCATCGCCTGGCCGAGGCGCAGGCCCTTCGAGGTCATCATGCTCTTGATCTCGTTGAGCGAGGTCTCGCCGAAGTTCTTGAAGCTCAGGAGGTCCTGTTCGGTGACGCGCGTCAGGTCGCCCAGCGTGTGGACGCCCATCTTGTCCAGGCAGTTGCGCGAGCGGACGGAAAGCTCGAAGTCCGTGACCGGGATCTCGAGGACCTTGTTCTGGCGGTCCTGCTTGCGCTCGAGCTCCTCGTCGTAATACATCGTGAGGGAACTCTGGGTGTCGCGGAGGAAGAGCTTGGCGCGCTCGTGGGTCGGCTGCCACTTGATCACGCGCTCGAAGCAGCGGGCCGCCTCCTCATAGCGCCCGGCGTCCTCGTAGAGGATGCCCAGGTTGATCAGCGCGTTCACGTGAACCGGCCGCACGCCCGCGCACCGCTCGTAGAGATCCAGCGCCTCTTCGTCGTCCCCGCGCAGGTCCGCGTTGTAGGCCAGGCGGAAGAGCGAATTCGCGTGCGACGGGTTGATCTCGATCGCTTTCGAGTATTCCTCGATGGCGCCGTCGTAGTTCTGGGCCACGTCGTGCATCATGCCCATCTGGTAGTGATATTCGGCGTCGCCGTCGTGCTTCTTGCCGAGCGCCAGCAGGGCCTTGTCGGCGTCCGCATGCTCGCCGCAGCCGCGAAGCGCCGCGACCTTGCCCAACTCGTAGGCGAGCTTCGATTCCTTCTCGGCGAGCTTCGCATAAAGCTTCAGCGCCGAGCGGAACTGCCCGGCGGCCAGCGCGCACTCGGCCTCCAGCTCGCGCGCGAAGTCGTCGCGCTTCACCTCGGCGAGGCTCTCCGCCGCGCCTTCGAACCGCGAGAGCACCCACTGAAGCGCCCCGAGCTGGTAGTAGAGGTCGTGCGACTTGTCGGTGTTGCGGGCCTTCTTCGCCTTCTCCGCCAGGTCCGCCACGGCCGTCGCAATCTGCCGGCGTAGCGGGGCGTCCACCGACGCCTTCATCTTCAGCTCCGCCAGCTTCGCGCCGGCCAGGTCCTCGATCTTGATCTCTCCGAGCCCTTCGATGGTCAGTGCTTCGCTCATCCGAGCCTCCGTTGATGGGTCAGTAGAACGCGCCTTAGGCCAAGTATTATATCAGATGCTGCGGGCTTGTCAAGCCAACCTGATGGGCGACGCAAGTGTCACGTAGCCATGAACTTACGACTGACACATGACAACTGACGAGCAAGGGCCTTGAGACGCGCGGGGTGCTTCCGGAGTCGTTGCCTGTCAGTTGTCACGTGTCAGTTATCAGCGCCGGAGGCCCGATCGATGCCCCGTCCCAGGACCCAGCAGGCGACCAGTCCCGCCGCCGCGACGGCGAGGGCGATGAGGAGTCCCGGGACATAGCTCTTCGTGACGTCGACGAGATGCCCGTTGAGGCTCGGGGCGAAGGACGAGATTCCCTGCGCGGCCATGACGAGCGGGTAGACCGTGCCGAGGACGTGCGGGCCGTAGAGTCGCGCGACCGCGGCGGGATAGATCGCGAAGTTGCTCCCGTAGCAGAAGCCGACGCCGCAGGCCGCGACGAGGAACACGGCCGGGTGCCGCTGTCCCGCGACGACGAGCGCGAGGACGAGCGTCGTGAGCAGCGCCAGGGCGCCCACCAGGGATCGACGGATGCCGAAGCGGTCGGTGGCGTGTCCCCAGGCGATTCGTCCCACGGCGTTGCCCGCGGCCATGACTCCGACGCCGATGGCCGCCGCGGCGCCGACGCCGAAGGCGAGGGCCATGCTCTTGACGGTGCCCATGATGGTGAGGAAGGGGAGGGTGCCGGCGAGCATGCCGACGGCGAGAGCCCAGAAGCGCCGGTCGCGCAAAAGCCTGCGGCGGTCGAATGCCTCGGCCTCGTCGGCGCCGGCCTCGCCGGGCCTGGCGGGAGGATTGACGAGGCACAACGCGAGCGCGAGGATGACGGGCGTATAGACGAACCCGACGACGCGGAAGACCTCAAGCACGCGCCAGCCGCGCTGGAAGAGCGCCTCGGCGATGAGCGACAGCACCAGCGGCCCGCAGGCGTAACCGGCCGCGGCGATTCCGCTGATGAGGCCGCGGCGTTCCGGGAACCATTTCACCGCGACGGCCAGCGGGCAGACGTAGCCGATGGCCGAGCCCGAGCCGAGGAGCACTCCGACCGCGAGCCAGAGCCACCCATAATGGTAGCCGAGGTACGTCGCCAGAAGCCACCCGCAGCCGACGCACACGGAGCTTGCGAGCGCCAGCGGCCTCGGGCCCACGCGGTCGTGGATGCGCCCGGCGAAGACGAGCGTGAGGCAGAAGAAGAACGTCAGCGTGTTGAAGACGAGCTGCATCTGGAAGGAGGTGAAGCCGTATTCCTCGTGGAAGCGCATCGCAAAGACGCTCCACGCCTGCCCGGTGCCCAGGCACACGAGCATCATCACGCACGCGATGAGGATGAGGTAGCGCTTCATGCCGCTTCCGATCCGCTGTGGCAGGCCCCCGATTTATCGCGGGCCTGTCCGAGACGGGTCAGACAGGAATGTCTGACCTACCCTGCATAGTATCGCCGGAGCATCCGCCTGCGGGGCAGGTCGACGGGGAAGCCGGCGCGGTCGGCGTGGTAGATGCGGGCGAGTTCCTCGAAATCCGCGTCGAGGACGTCGGTCATCCGGCCGCGGGAGCGGTCGAGTTCGGCGTCGATCTCGGCACGGAGCGCAAGGAGCCGCCAGCGGACGTCCTTCTTCGCGGAGGTCGGCATCATCGCCTCGACGGAGCGCGCGGAGGCCAGCGTCTCGGCGGCGCCCGAGAGACTTACGCACTTGAACGCGGCGCTCGCGGGGAAGCCGGGCGGGTTCGATTTCGCGGCCGCGGGGTCTTCCCTGAGGGCAATGCTCCGCGCGTGCCGTGCTTCCATCCCGGCGACGATGCGCTCGACGGCCTCGACCGACTCCGAGCCGAAGTAGTTCGAGGCATACTCGCGCACGGTCTCGGCGGCGTCCTGGCCGTCCCAATAATGCCCCAGGCAGATCGCCTTGTTGAGGTCCTCGTAGATCCCCTCGGAGTAGGGGAACCCGCCGCTGAGCTTCGAGCCCGCCGAGTCCCACAGGCTCTGGATGTGCCGCGGCAGCGGGTTGGCGCCATAACCGCCCCAGGGGAAGCTCTTATACATGCTGATCTCGGGGAAGTTGAGGAGCTTCGCGCCGCCCGGCGCGCCGTGGGCGAGGGTGTGCGCGGGATAGTTGTCGCCGGAATCGTCGGCGAGGAGGTACTTCAGCCACTTCGGCGGCGCTTCGTTCGCCGCCTTCGCGAAGCCGTCCCATTCGCCCGAGGTGAAGTGGTCGAAATACCAGGTCGAGAGGATGATCTCCGTTCGCGGCATCACCTCGCCAATGACCCCGGCCACGGCGTCCGCGGTGCGCAGGAAGCCGTTTGCCCCCCAGGGCGCACACCGGCCGCACGTGCATCCGCCCTGGTCGTAGGGCCAGATCCACGTGAAGCGGATGTCGAGGTCGGCGAAGGCCCGGAGCATCTCGCGCCGGGTGCTCGTGATGTAGTCGAGCCCGCCCGGTTTTGACGGGCAGATTTCATCGTGATAGTGTCCGCCCGGCTCGGAGGTGTAGCCGTCGTGTCCCGCCGTCCAGTCGGCGCGCAACTCCTGGGGGCTGTCGGCGTAGCCTTCGTTGCCGATCGTGACGAGCGCCCCCGCGATGCCGACCTGTTCCGCGGCGCGCAATATCGAGTGAAGCCGGCGGATCATCTCCTTTGCGGCGGGGTCGGCGAGGCCGGTGTAATGGTGCATGTCGAACCAGACCGCGAGCGTGTTGCATCCCCAGAGCGCGAGGTCGCGGACGTAGGCGTTCACTTCGTCGAGGGGGGCATTGTGGTAGAAGTTGTGGAAGTGCGTCGCGAAGTAGATTCCGCGGATAGGCCGCTCCGGGACGGAGGCCCCGCGCCAGCGCGAGGGATCGAGCCCGGCGTTGGTCCACCGGCTCGTGCGGAGGAACTTCCCCACGCCCGGCATGAGCCCGCCCGGCCTGTGCGCGATGATCTTGATCGGCCCCCGAGGCGAGCCGTCGATTTCGAACCCGTCGTCCTCGCCGTCCAGGAGGTCCAGCACCACCTCTACCCGCTTCGCCCGCCTCCGCGTCAGTTCCTCCATCAACACCTGCGCCGCCGCATCCACCAGCGGCTCGCCTTTCGCTTCCTTCGTCGCGCGGACGCGGATCATGATGTTCCTCTTTGGGATCGCGCTCTTTGTTCTTCCCTCTCCGTTGGGGAAGAGGGAAGAGAAGACTACTTCTTCGCCGCATAGGGCGGCCAGTCGAAGTGGGGCGCGCCGAAGAGGGTTTCGAGTATCTCGGCCATCATGACGTGGCCCATGATGTCGGGGTGATAGTCGTTGGCGAGATAGGCCCAGGCGTATTTCTCGCCGCGATACATGCTCCAGCGGGTGATGTCGGCGAAGGCGACCTTCTCCGCCTTGGCGAAGGCGCGGAGTTTCTCGCTGATTTCCTTGGAGAGCTTTGGGATGCTGCCGCCGGTGGTGGGGGACATGACGACGATCTGCGAGGTCTTCTTCTTCAGCGTATCGACGAGGACCTTGACGTTCGCGAGCCACTGGTCGGGGGACTTGCCCGCCCAGCCCATGTCGTTGGCGCCGAACTCGATGAGGACAACATCCTCCGTGCCCGTCTCGGCGAGCACCTCGGGCAGCTTGGACTTCGCCTGTTCCGCCTGCCAGCCGCCCCAGCCCTTCTGCACGGGGGTGATGCCCTTGTAGCCGTAGCGCGTTTCCAGACCGCGCGCGAGGTCGGAGAAATAGAGGCACGGCATGATGTCCGCGGGTTTCAGGCCCCAGTTGCCCCGGTTCGCCTGCGCGCCCGCCGTGACGGAATCGCCGAACCCGATGATCTTGAACGGCTTCTTCTCCTTCAGCCGCGCGACCGTGGGCGCCAGCGCCTCGGCCCCGCCCACGAGGTCCTTCGTGTTGATCGTCTCATCCGGCCCCGCCGTGGGCGTGATCGCCGGGCTTGAGTCGAACGCCGGGCCTTCGGTGCCGAGGCGGTCGATGATGAACCACACGTCGTGCTCGGCGGGTTTGGCCAGGCCTATGGCGAACATGTACCCGAGGTCGGGCTTGTCGGCCTTCGTGCCCAACTGCTCCCACGTGAGGTCAATCTTCTTCCACTCGGGCGTCACCTTAAAGGTCGCCTTGCCCTTGATCGTCATCTCGAGCGGCTCCGACGACTTGGCATAGAGCGTGATTCCTGCCATGCCGGTCGGCCACGCGTCGTTCTCGTAGGTGAGCGTGCCCTTCTCTCCCGCCTTCACGTCGACGCGAAGGGCGACGCCGTCGGTCACGGAGTCTTTCGTCGCGTAGCGCCGCGCCCCGACCGGCAGCACCTTGCCCGGGCCGCCGAGCTGCACGCAGAACCAGAGGCCCGTGCGGTTCTCGGAGGAGTCTCCGCCCTTCTTGAACGGCTTGAAGTCGCCGCGCGCGAGCGCGGGGGCCAGCATCACCGCGACGGCCGCGGCGAGACACAGGGCTCTTCGCGTCGTCATCTTCATTCCTCCTCGTGTGGGCAATGGGGTTTGCGCATATCAGCCTATCCATCCCGCGGCGGCAGTCAAGCACCATCCGCAGGGCCGGGCGGAGAATTCTTGACAAAACGCCCGAAAATCGCCATAATATGAGACCTTTACGGGACGGGGTGTCGCATACGTTCTACCAAAGGAGAGAGGGATGAAGACGTTTGCGAAGTGGCTGCTCGTGGGTTCGTGCGCAGCGATGGTGATGGGTTTCGCCTATTGGGCGAGTGCTGCGGGCGATGCTCCGAAGGCCGTTGAGGGCAAGGCTGCGGACACCAAGGCCGTGGACTCCAAGGCGGCCGAGGGCAAGGCGGATACGCCCGTTGTCATCGGCAAGTCCGGCAAGAAGTATCACGTCGAGGGATGCAAGCAACTCAACGACGACGTCACCAAGCTCACGCTGGGCGAGGCGACCGTCAAGGGCTACACCCCGTGCGGCTCGTGCAAGCCGCCGGTGCTCACGGTCTACGTGACGAAAAGCGGCAAGAGCTATCACAACGACGGCTGTGCGTCGCTCGCCTCCAGCAAGACCGCGATGACCTTCGCCGACGCCATCGCCCAGGGCTATGAGCCGTGCAAAAAGTGCAACCCGCCCGCGATGCCGAAGGAAGACACGACGGCCACGGACAAGACGGACAAGAAGACCGACAAGAAGTAAGCGCAAATCTCAAGGCGTGCCACTCCAGGGGCGACGGTGCTGTTTGGCCGTCGCCCCCGTGTTTTTGTGTGGCTTATGTGGCATCCCGACGCGTCGGGACGGATTTCGAGAGGTTCCACTACTGGAACCTCTGCTTCCCAAAAAGGGGTCAAAAACGGCCGAAATACTCGAGGTTCCGGGGTTCCAGTGATTGTGCCTCCACTGGTGCCCTGTGGACTGGAAGCTGATTTTTGTGGTTGCTTGTCGAGCCGACCACAATCTGTAGTGGTGGCGTCCGCCGACGGAATAGAGGTCGCGATCTTCAATGATGATACGGTAACGCTCTCTTTGCGTTGAATTGGCTTGCGTTAGGGCCGGGGATTGCTATACTGCCGGGTCTAACCCGGGAAGGCCGGGCGTCACGCTTTGGATAACGGAGGCTCAAATGGGGTTTCTGCTTGCTGACGGCGCCGCGCAAGGCAGTAATGGATGGGCGATGGCCCTCCAGTTCCTGCCTTTTGTCGCGATCATCCTCATCTTCTGGTTCCTGGTCTTCCGGCCCGAGCGCCAGAAGCAGAAGAAGCGACAGGAGCTCATCGAGTCCATCACCAAGAACGACAAGATCATCACCATCGGCGGCATGCACGGCGTCGTGAAGTCGATCAACGACACGGAACTGGTGCTGCTGGTGGACGAGAAGACGGGCGCGCAGATCAAGTTCAACCGCTCGGCGATCTTCACCAAGGTCACCGGCGACGAGCAGAAGGGCGAGTTGGAGCCGCCTCAGAAGTGACACGTGACAACCGAATTCGTGACGACTGGCGACTGACGACTGACAAGTGAAAGAGGAGATCCTGCGCCGCGCACTCTTTTTCGTTGTCTGTCAGTAGTCACGTGTCAGTTGTCAGTCCGCACGGACCCCAGGAAAAAAGGCAGAGGAGCTCTCAGATGTCCGACAGCAGCCTTCGCTGGAGAATCCCGTTCATCATCGGCCTGACGCTGGTCGGGGCGTTCGTGGTGTGGTACGGCGCGCGGCATCCGGAGAACGGGCTGAAGCTGGGGTTCGACCTGAAGGGCGGCGTGGAGTTGACGTACCGCGTCGAGGGCGCGCTGACGCCCGAGATGGCGGCGAAGATGACGCCCGATCAGATCAAGAAGTACAAGGAATCCGTTGCCGGCCGCACTGAGGAAGTCATCAAGGTCGTATCCAAGCGTCTCGACCCGACCGGCGTGAAGGCCCCCGACATCCGCAGCGAGTCGACCGGCGAGATCATCATCCGCCTGCCGGGGTTGACGGTGGAGGAGGTGGCCTCGATCCAGCGGCGCGCCGAGCAGATGGGGCGGCTGGAGTTCCGCATCGTGGTTTCCCCGGACGAATACGCGAAGATGTCGTCCGAGCAGAAGGCCGGCGTCAAGAAGATGCTGATGCCCGAAAAGCACCGGGGCGGCGCCAATCTCCCCGGCGATTGCGTGACCTACACCCCCGTGTACATCCTGATGCACGACAAGTATGAAGTCACCGGCGAGATGCTGAACCGGGCCTATCCGACGAGCGACGAGATGGGCATGCCGGCGGTCGGGTTCACGTTCAACTCCGAGGGCGCCCGGCGCTTCGGGGAGATGACCGGCGCGCTCGCCGGCAAAGGCTCCATCGCCATCATCCTCAACGACACGCTGAAGAGCGCCCCCAACGTCAAGTCCCGCATCACCAGCTCCGGCATCATCGAGGGCAGCTACACCCAGGACGAAGTCAACGAGATGGTCACCGTCCTGCAGGCCGGTTCGCTGCCGGCGTCGCTGACCCTGCAGAGCAAGACCTTCGTCGGCCCCGAGCTGGGCGCCGACAGCTATGACCGCGGGTTCCATTCCTGCGAGCTGTCGCTTCTCATCGTCGTCGCCTTCATGCTGTGCTACTACCTCGTCGCCGGGGCCATCGCCGACCTGGCGCTCACGCTCAACCTCCTCTTCCTCATCGCCGCCATGATGCTCACCGGCGCCGTGCTCACGCTGCCCGGCATCGCCGGCATCGTGCTGACGCTGGGCATGGCCGTCGACGCCAACATCCTGATCTACGAGCGCGTCCGCGAGGAGCAGGCCCAGGGGCAAAGCCTGCGCATCGCCGTCAAGAACGGCTACGCCCGCGCCTTCTGGACCATTTTCGACTCGCACGTCACCACCCTCATCTCCGGCATCGTCCTCTACTGGCTCGGCACCGGCTCCGTCCGCGGCTTCGCCGTCACGCTGTGCATCGGCATCATCCTGAGCCTGTTCACCGCGCTCTTCGTCACGCGTATCGTCTTCGACGTCCTGATCTCCAAGGGCTGGCTGAAGGACCGCGTCGTCATGCTGCACATCTTCCGCAAGCCCCCGAGCGTCCGCTGGATCCGCCTGGCGCCGGTCTTCTTCATCGTCTCCGGCATCGCCATCACGCTGGGCATGATCGTCTTCTTCTATCGCGGCCGCGAGAACTACGGCATCGACTTCTCCTCCGGCACCGAGATGCACCTGCGGCTGAAGGGCATCGAGGCGAAGCCCTCCGAGCCGACGGCCGAGGCCGGCGGCAAGTCGCGCTTCACGATGGCGTTCTACCACCGCCAGCCCGGCGGGCTTGTGCCCGTCGAGGCGACCGAAACGGTCGTCCGCGAAGGCATCCAGCGCCTGGTCGACTGGAAGGACCCCAAGGACCCGATCCCGCCGATCGCCATCAAGGACGTCTCAAAGGACGTGACGCTGACGTGGCCGGCGGGCAAGAAGGACTCCGGCACCGGCGTCACCGTGACTGTTGTCGAGCCCAAGGGCGGCTCGGCCGTCGCCCAGGCCCTCGTCGCGGGCATCGAGAAGGCCGGCTTCAAGGTCTTCCGCGACCGCATGGACATCGAGGCGGTGCGGAAGATGGTCACCGCCGCCGGCTACCCGACCGCCAACGTGCAGACTTCGTTCGGTAACGAGGCGGCCGTGGGACGCCATGACAGCGACCAGTTCACCTTCCGCATCTCCGGGAAGTCCGACAACGAAACTCAGGAGCAGCGCGAGGCGGTCCCGACCGATATCGAGAACGGGTTCCGCGACGTCGTCGACTTCAAGAGCGTCAAGACGGACGTCCTCACGGATGACGATGCGGCGAAGAAGATGTGCCACGTGACGCTGACCTTCCGCGACCCGGTCGACAACGGCCTTCTGGGCCTGCGGCAGGTCCACGTGGAGCGCTCGCTCGAACATCTCAATATCCGCCTGCCCGACGGGAAATTCCTGCCCGGGGTGAAGGTCGACTTCCCCTCGGAGCGCAAGTACTTCGAGACCATCACCATCGACGTGCCCCTCGACCGCAAGGCCGACATCGAGAAGAAGCTCGTCGTGAAGGACGCCTTCGCGTTCCCGGACGCGTTCACGGGCTATTACTTCGTCAACCCCGGCCAGGCGCGGTCCATCGCGTGGTCCGCGGTGTGGGCGGCCCTGTTGAGCTTCCTCGGCATCTGCGTCTACGTGTGGCTCCGGTTCGGCGGGTTCAAGTACGGCCTCGGCGCGGTCGTGTCGCTCGTCCACGACGTGCTCTACACCCTCGGGTTCCTCGCCTGCATGGCGTGGCTGGCGG
Source organism: Planctomycetota bacterium (assembly GCA_037439485.1). Classification (GTDB taxonomy): domain Bacteria; phylum Planctomycetota; class DG-23; order DATKVD01; family DATKVD01; genus JBBIVY01. The sequence goes on from JBBIVY010000003.1 coordinate 45,511, forward strand.
AGACGCAGTTCGGCGAGAAGCTGGGCATCGGCGACGTGAGGCTTTCGCTCGACGTCGTCGCGGGCGTGTTGACCCTCATCGGCTACTCGATCAACGACACGATCGTGGTCTTCGACCGTATCCGCGAGAACCTGCGCAAGCGCGCCCGCGAGATGCGCGGCAAGCGCCAGATCGGGAACATCCTCACCCCGGAGCTGATCGACCGGTCCATCAACCAGACCATGGCGCGAACGGTGTTGACGAGCTTCACGGTCTGGATCGTGTGCGTGACGCTCTACTTTGGCGCCGGCATGACGCTGCGCGGCATGTCGCTGGCCCTTATCTTCGGCGTCGCCGTCGGAACCTTCTCCTCGTTCGCCATCGCGTGCCCGATTCTGGTGATGACGTACATGCGCGAAGAGCGCAAGGCGCACGCGAAGGGAGAACTGACCGCTATCGAACAGGAGGTCGCCGAGGAGGCCGAGAAGCCCGAAGAAGAAGCGTGATACTCGTCACGAAACGCGACGTTCTTTAAAGATTCCGCGCGAATTTGTGAATTTTCCTTGCAGCACCCTACCCCTCTCGCCGATAACACACATGGGTAAGGGAGGGGTCCCTCCGAAAGAGCAACGCTTCATCCACTGTACGAGTCATCATACGACTACGCATCCCAACTCCGACCGATCGGGGACCGCTTGACGGGCGAGGGTGCGCGGGTGAAGCTCCGGTTCGACCCCAGGGGTTAATCACGTCGGGCGCAAGCGGGCCCATGTTCTGAAGGAGAAGGCGATGAACCGGGATGTGAAGATTGGTCTGGCGATCGGGTTGCTGCTGCTGGTGGGTCTCTTCGTGTGGTTCGCTGTGAAGGCGAGCCGCAACAACAAGTCGACCGAAACCCCCGTGGCGACCAACACGGGTGCGGACACGACGACCACCGGTGCGGACAAGACAGGCGACGTCCCGGGCGTCGGCGGCGACTACTTCGCCGGCGACTGTGGCACCACGGGCACCTACAACCTCGGCAAGCCGGGCGACACCACGAAGCCCGGCGACGTCACCCCCGACGGCATGGGGTACCTCGACGGGCTGAAGAAGCCCGGCGTGACGGCGAAGCCCGGCGACACGACCGGTCCGGTCGCGAAGCCGACGACGAAGCCGACCACGAAGCCGGATACCGGCACGGCGTCGAACCCGCCGGCGACCTACGTGGTCAAGGACGGGGACACCCTAAGTACCATCAGCCGCAAGGTTTACGGCTCGGCGCGCTACTGGGAGAAGATCGCCGACGCCAATAACCTGGGTGACGGCAAGGGCATCCGCAAGGGTCAGACGCTGAAGATCCCGGCACTGGCCGGCGACGAGCGCGCCCATGTCACCGCGCACCATGTGACCCCGGCGCCGGCCCCCACGGCGGAAGTTTCGCTGCCGGCGGACGGCTTCATCCGGCACAAGGTTGCCAAGGGCGACACGCTCGAAGGACTTTCCATGAAGTACTTCGGCGACAAGAAGCACATCAAGGCGATCATGGAGGCCAACAAGCTGACGAACGACAAGTTGCGCGTCGGCAGCACGATCCTCATCCCGAAGAGCTCGTCGACCGTGACGGCCCACGTCGTCACCCCGACGCCGCCGGCGCCGCTGCCGTTGCCCGCGACGGCCTCGGTGACTCCGGTTGAGCCGCCGAAGAGCGAGTACGTGGTGCAGGAAGGCGACACGCTGGAGAAGATCGCCATCAAGTTCTTCGGAACGCCTCGGCACTACCTGGCGATCATGCAGGCGAACAACCTCGAGGACCCGCGCTCGCTCCAGATCGGCACCAAGCTCCACATCCCGGCGAAGCCTGATACCGCCGCCGCTTCGGGTGCGTTCCTGCCCGCCACCACGACGACCGTCTCCATGGACGCCGGGCTTGTGGCCGGCGAGAAGAAGTACACGGTGAAGGAGGGCGAGACGTTCGCCATCATCGCCGCCGAGCAGCTCGGCAGCTCGCGCTACGCCGAGGACGTGATGAAGCGCAACAGGATGACCGAGGCCGATACGCTCCGCCCCGGCGACGTCCTCATCCTGCCGGCGCATACGAATCTCCACTCGCTCACCGCGGTGACGCGAGGTCGGTAACCGGCAATTTCTGCCTGCCGCATCCATCGGCCTCCTCTCGATGAACTCGGGAGGAGGCCGTTTTCATTTCTCTCGACAGGCTGATGCCAAAGGGATAGCGGGTCGGGCGACGGAAGCCCCAAGGGGTTGTGGTTGCCGACGTGTGTGCGAGGCCTGTCGCTTCAGGGCGGGCGTCTACGGCTTCGGCAGCGGGGCAGGGGTCGAAGGCGTGGTGGGCTCGAGCTCCGGTTTGGGCGGGGTCTTTTCGGGGCCGAACCACATGAGTTTGTCGTCGAGCTTCCAGTTGATGTCGAAGTAGCCGGCGACCCTGTAATTATTGGTGCCGCCCGCGGCGGCGAACGTGTCGTCGTAGACGATGTAGTCGGGCAGCAGATCGAGCTTGTGGTTTCTCGAAAGCCCGGCGCCCCACGCCAGGCCGCTGTGGACGACAACCAGCTTCTCGGGGTTCAGCGGGTTCGGGTAGCAGAGCACCATCCCCAGGTTCTCGCCCTCGAACGTGTTCTTGCCCACGGTGAACTTCCCTTCGCCGATTGTCACGGGCAGCTTTTCCGCGATGCGTTTCACCACGGAGTTCGTCGCCGGGGTGCCGTAGAGGACGAGGTTATAGAGCTTGATGTCCTCCTCGGTGATCTCCTCGTCCTTCTTGACGCGCGGGATTCCCGCCGCGAATTCATACCATTCGACGACGCCGGTGGAAATCGCCTTGCGCGAGGCGAGCTTCGTCTCCTCGCTTCCCTGCGAGCCGTAGACCATCATGAACGGCTGCTGGTAGGCCTCGTAGGCCGGGCCCGAGAGTTCAGCGCGCTTGCGCAGGCCCTCCGCCGGCACCGTGTCGAGCAGGAAGGTGAGGGCGCCGGCCTTGTTCGCGACGGGCTTGATGAGCTTCCCATCCGGCATCCGCGCCTGGAGCAGCGTCGGCTGGAAGATGGCCTTGGCGCAGTCGAGCGTGAACTTCGCGACGTTCTCAGCCTTCACCACGACGACCACGGGCGACTCGTAGCGCACGTCGATCTCGGCGGGCTTGCCGTAGGCCGTGAAGTCGTCGATCGTCACCCAGTAGGCCCGGTTGAAGCGCGGGTGATAGGTGCGGTAGGTGACGCGCAGGGGCGTCCGGTTGAGGCGCTTTGCGGGCGTCCAGCCGTAGAAGAGGTCGCTTTCGTAGGCGTCAAAGCAGGTCCAGTGGTCGCCCTTGGGGAAGATGTGGAGGATGGCCTCGAAACCCGCCGCCTGAAGGGCCTTGACCATCGACTTCGACTGCTCCGGCTGCACCAGCCAGTCGTCCTCGCCGTGGAAGGCAAAGACCGGCAGGTTACGGAAGTTGGGCACGAGGGTGATCGCGAAATCGCGGTCGATGTTGAGCTGCTTGTACTCGGCCAGCGTCCCGCGCGGCACGTTCTGCCAGAGGTTGTAGTCGGTGCGCCCCGAGGCCGGGATCGCCGCGGCGAAGCGGTCGGGATAGTGTGAGCCGACCGTCCAGACGCCGCTGGCGCCCATGGAGCACCCGGCGAGCCACACGCGGTCGGGGTCGGCATGGGTTTCGCGGATCGCCAGATCGATGGTCTTGAGGACGTCGCGTTCGCCGAGGCCCTGGAAGTCGGTGTTGCTCCGCGCGAACGGCGCCACCAGCACCGCCCCGAGCCGGTCGGCCGAGCGTTTGCACCCCTCGGGCATCGTCGTCTCCAGCCAGTTCACCTTGTCGAGGCTGCCGACGTAGCCGTGCAGGAAGAGAAGCACCGGCGGCGGCACGCCCGGCGGGAGCTTCTCGGGCACATAGAGGTAATACGGCTGCGCGGAGCCGTCGACGTCGGAGAGATAGGCGTGCTCGACGAGTCCGGTCGCCGGCAGCGCGTATTTCTTTCCGGCCGCAAGCGACGCGAGCACGTCGCGCGCCTCGGCGAGGGTCTTGCGGAAGGCCTCGTCGCGCGCGGGGCCGGGGGTGTAGCGGCCCGTAAGGAGCGCGCACTTCTCGACCTTCAGCGAGGCGAGGGCGAAGTCGTCGCGGAAGTCGTGGCAGGCGGAGGCGTGCTCCTTGACGACCTTCTGATATTCCTGGGCGAGGGCGCCCATCTCCGCGCGGAGTTTGTCCTCGATCGGGTCGGCGCCGGGCGCCTGCTGGGCGGCGAGCGGCGCCGACAGCGCCAAAGCCGCGGCGAGGGCGGCGGTTATCCACAGAAGGTCAAGTCGTCGCACCCGGTTTCCTTTCGGCAATCGTCGCAACGGCCGCGGCGAGCGCGAGGAGCAGGACGGTCGCCGGCCCGGTGCCGTGCACGAGCGTGTTGGTGAAGAGGTTGGTCACGATGAGCGAGGCGAGCGCCCCGATGCAGCCGAGGAGCAGCCCCTTGAGGACCTTGTCGTCGGTCGCCAGGTACCCCTTCGCCGCCCGGCGCAGGTGCGCGACGATGAGCCACAGGAAGACGAGCCCCGCCGGGATTCCCGCCTCCACCGCCAGCACCAGGTAGAAGTTCTCGGTATTGGGCTCGGTGGTGTTCTTGTTGGGCTTGGGCAGCGTGCCGTAATACTGGTCGATGTTGAGTTGGTAATTGCCGATGCCGACGCCGATGAGGAGCTGCCGGATGTGCCGGTTTTCGCCGATGCCCAGTTCGCGGAATGCCCCGGGCGTCAGCGGCTTCATCGCCGCCTGCCACTGGAGATACCGCGCGTTGGGCCCGGGCTGGGCGGACGCGTCGCTCACGCTGCCTTCGTCGTAGAGCTGGATCGACTGGCGGACGATCTTCGGGTTGTCGTGCTGGAGCTGCGGCGTTCCCCAGATGAGGAGCCCGACGAGCCCCGCGGCGAAGAGCGCGAAGCCCCAGTGCCAGCGGATCACGAGGATCACCGCGATGCCGACGAGCGCCCCGAGGAGCGGCCCCCCCGCGAGCATCGTCGCCAGGCCCAGCCCCACGAGCACCGTCCCGTAGGCCACCGCCCGCCAGCCGTTCGGCCAGACCGTCATCCCGAACGCCAGCGGCAGCACGAGCGCCAGGTAACCGCTGTAGACGTTGCGGTCGGCGAACGGCCCGGAGACCTTCACGGGGTCGTAGTCCATCAGGTAATCGACGAGGCCCCAGATGCCGACCGCCGCCGCAACCAGCGTCCAGATCGTCACCGCCGTCTGCACGCGGTCGAGGGAGTTCATCAGCGTCGTGAAGACGAGGTAGAGGAGGATGAAATACTCGACGTATTGCACACTCTTGGCGACGGCGGTCAACCGGTTTCCGGCGACGAAAGCGGAAGCCACGGCGAGAGCGGCGAGGAGGATCCCGGGGAGGGTGAGCCGCCGGAGTTGCTTCCAGTCGCCTTCGACGACGACGCGCACCAGGAGCAGCGCGCCCGCGAGCCAGATGAGGATGTCGGCCAGGGCGAGGTGCGGGGCCTTGGCGACGGTCTTCTCGTCCAGGCGGAGGAGTTTCCCCAGCCAGTCGAGCGGGAGCGCCCAGGAGGTCGCGTGGACCAGGAGGATGAGCGCGGCGAGAAGCATGACGCTCATTCCCAGCACGTCGCGGCGGGGGGGCTTAGCGTCGCTCATGATGGACCTCGCAATAGATGTCCTCGATGCGGCGGATGGACGGGGCCAGGCGATAGTCGCGCGAGACGATTTCGCGCGCGGCGCATCCCATCGCGGCGCGGCGGGCGGGATCCGCCAGCAGGCGGAGCGTTTCGCGCGCGAGCGCGGGCACGTCCTCGCGCTCAATTATAGCGCCGGCGCGGCCGTTTTCCAGCACGCTTTCGAGTCCGCCGATGCGCGTCATCACGATCGCCCGGCCCGCGCCCATCGCCTCCAGCAGCGCGTACGGCATCGCCTCCCACCGCGAACTCATGACGAAGACGTCCAGGAGCGCAAAGAGGTCGAGCACGTCGTCGCGCTCGCCGGCGAAGTGGAAGACGTCGTCGAGCCCCTGCTCATGGGCCAGGGCCTTGAGTTGCCCCTCGTACGAACCCTTGCCCACGAGCAGGAAGTGTACGCCGGGGGCCGATTCGCGGATGAGCTTCGCCGCGCGGATGAAGACGTCGTATCCCTTCTGTCGCCCCAGCCTCCCGATGCTGCCGACGATGGGCGCCCCCTCGGGCAGGCCCAGTTCGCGCCGAAGGGACGCGCTGGGCGGGCGCAGGGCGAGTTCGTCGTCGCTGAGCCCGTTTACGATCGTCACGACCTGGTGCGGAAGCGCGGCGCCGCTCTGAATGGCGACCTCGCGTTCGTGCGGGCTGACGGCGATGAGCCTGTCGGTCACGCGCCCGGCGAGGAATTCGAGCGACTTGTAGCACCACCCCGTGAACCTGCCGAACCCCGCGGTGAACGAGAAGCAGTGAGGCGTATAGACGACCCACGGCCGCCCCGTGAAGAACGCGGCCATCCGGCCCAGAAAGCCGGCCTTGGAACTGTGGCAGTGGACGACGTCGTAGTTGGCGCGGTGGAAGAGACGGATGAGGCGGATGAGCGCCCGCAGGTCGGCGACGGGCGAGACCTGGCGCGTCATCGGGATGATGTGGACGACGAACCCCTCCGCGCGCAGTGCGTCCACGTCGCGGTGAAAACCCTTCGGGTCGCGCAGGTCCGAGGCCACCAGCTCCAGCTCGAACCGCGAGCGGTCGATGCGCCGCATCAGCTCCAGCACGTGTTTTTTCGTGCCGTTCTCGGTTGCCTCCACCACCTCCGCGACGCGCAGTCGTTTCATGATCGCTTGAGCTTTCTCCTCGCCCATCCGAGCGCGTCGTGCCATTCCTCGATGTGGAGGAGGTGGACGCCGAGCGCGAAGACGGCCGCGCCGACGCCGGAGACGATGACGAGCCCGGCGATGCCCTTCATGCTGCGGCCGGCGGGCACGACGAGCATGAGCGCCCGGATCGCGAGGCCCATGGCCGCGGTGGCGAGCGCGACTTTGCCCACCGTCGGCAGCGCGTGCGCGAGCATCGTCTTCCACAGGCGCGCGTCGCGATAGACCCGCGCGAGGAGCACGAAGAGCAGCAGCACCTTCAGCGCCTTGGAGGCCGCGTAGGCGAGGTTGAACGCGCCCGCCATGTGCAGCGCTCCGGCGCGGTTGAAGTCGTCCGCGGGCAGCCAGAGGATGACACACGCGAGGAGCAGCAGGTTGACCAGCGACGCGACGATGCCGGTCCACGTGGGGGTCCAGGTCTCGCGCGCGGCGTAGAAGAATTGCAGGAGCACGATCTCAAGCCCGAAGAAGACGTAGCCGAGCGCGTACCACCGCACCGCTTCGGCCGTCATCGCCACGTCGGCCGGAGTGAACTTGCCGCCGCCGAAGATCACCTCGACGATCGGCCGGGCGAGGAGCGTCATCGCCACGGTAAGCGGGAGGAAGACGAGGAAGATGATGCGCACCGCCTTGGCGAGGATGTCGAAGAGCGGCTCGATCTGCTTTTTGGCGAAATACTCGCTGAGGAACGGAAAGATGGCGATGGAGAGCGCCACCGGGAAGAGTTGGATGGGGATGTCGACCGGCGCGCGGGCGTAGGGGACGATGGTCATGGCCTTGCCGCCCAGGACGGCGGAGAGGAGCACGTCCTCGCCGCGGTTGCGCAGGAAGGAGACGAGCACGCCCGCGACCAGCGGCAGCATCAGGAAGCCCAGCCCTCGCATGGCCGGGGTGTTGAGCTTCATCTCGAAGCGGAAGCGGCGGATTTCGCCCCGCAGGCCCCACGCGTAGAGGGCGAGCTTCGCCGCGGCCCCGAGGACGATGCCCGCGATGAGTCCCCAGACGATGTACCGGTCGACGTGATCGACCGGCGCGTGCGTCGCCCGGCCCCAGGCCTTGAACCCCGCCCACGCCACCACGAGCGCGAGGCACGGCACGACCTTCACGAACACCTGGTCGCCGAAGGCGGCGAGCTGAAAGCGCTTGTACGAGTTGAGAAGCATGTAGCCCGTCACCGCGAGCGTGAGGAACAGGATCGCGGGCGCGAGCGCGATGAGATACTTCGCCGATAACGCCTCGTCCTCCGGGCCGAAGCTCGTGAGCGTCGCCACGATGGGCCGCGAGAAGAACATGCACGCCGCGGCGAGGAGCACGAGGAACACGACCTGCACGTTGATGATCGAGTTGATGAACCGCCACGCGCCGTCCTCGCCCACGCGCTTCTTCTCCGCGGCAAGCTCCGGCAGAAACGTTGGCCGGAGCAGCTTGTCCCACGTGCGGAAGATGTCCTGCGTGAGGCGATAGACGTAGTTGAACGCGTTGGCCGTCGCCTCGGTACCGAGGAGGCGCGAGAGGATCATCTTCATGACGATGCCGGTGAGATACCCGGCGGCGGTCAGGATGCCTATCCCCGCGGCGGCCTTGGCCATCTTCCGGCCGTCGGAGGCGTTCGTCGCAGGGGCAGGTGCGATGTCGTCAGCCATGGGGCGTCCTCAGGATGCGTTCCAGCGCGCTCAGCGTCGATTCGAGCGCGAATTCCCTGTCTATTAGAGCGCGGGCGCGGGCGGTTATGTCGTTTGCGCGCGCGGGATTCGCAAGCGTCTCGCGGGCTGCCGAGGCAAGCGCGAGGGCGTCGCCGCTCGGGACGAGCCGGCCCGTCTCGCCGTCTTTGACCACCTCGGCGATACTCCCCGCGTCCGACGCGATTACCGGCACGCCCACGGCCATCGCTTCGAGGACGATGTTGGGGATGCCGTCGCGGTCGCCCGCGCGATCGACCACGCTCGGCACGACGACAATCTCGGCGCGCGCGAGCAGGTCCATCAGCGCGTCGTGGCGCATCCATCCGCGAAGCTCGACCGGGGCCGCGGTCTCGGCGATGAGCTGTTCAAGCCGCACGCGCTCGGGGCCTTCGCCCACGATGACGCCTCGGAGGGCGGGCGCGTCCTTCGCAAGCTCGGCGTACGCGCGTATAAAGAGATCGAAGCCCTTCTTGCGCTCGAGCCGCCCGGCGGCCAGCAGGAATCCCTTGCTTTGGGCGCGGCGGGGGAGGGTGGCGCGGTCGATGCCGTGGTGGATGAGCGTCACCTTCGGCGCACGGCACGGGCCCGCGACCTCGCGCAGGCGGTCCGCCGCGGCGCGGTTGCACGTCACCACGGCGTCCGCGAGCGCGGCCTTTTCCCGGAGCATCCGCCCCTCCACGAATACGTCCCGCGCGTGCGCGGCGAAGGAGAATTCCATGTCGAACGCGCGGGCGATGATCCAGCCGATGGTCGCCGGAAGGCTGGCCCAGAGGGCGTGGACTCGGCGGACGCCGAGTTTCCGCAGTTCATATCCGACGGCGAGGGCGCGCGGGACGTTCCGCATCGCCTGGAACGTATCGCGTCCGTGGCGCCCGTGTCCGCGGTAGAGCGTCCAGAGGATGGCGAGCCACTTCAGCGGGTGCGTAAAGGCGAAGCGGACCTCGGCCGAAAGCGCGCGCCAGGTGAAGTACCCCGGCCGCAGGAGGACGGTCGCGTCGATGCCGGCGGCCTCCGGCGCATCGGGCAGTTTCTTTGTGGCGACGATGACGAAATCAAGCCCGCGCGCGCGGAGTTCCCGAAGCTCGCGCAGGAGGAACGTCTCGCTCGGTTTCGGGTATTCGCCGGCGATGAACGCTACCCGGACTCGGGGCTCATCCGCCATGGTTCTTCACCCGCTCGACGGTCAGATCGATCGCCCGCCGCTCCCACGCGAGCGAGTAGTAGTCGTGGTTGGCCCCCTCGACGGTGACGAACTCCGCGGGAATGCCGTGCTTCGAGGTGAATGCGGAGTAATGTTCGCCCGCGCCCCCGGCCTCCTTGTCGGCGCCGCCATAGACGAAGAGCGCGCGGCCCTTGAAGCCGCGGAACGCCGCCATCACGTCGCGGGATGAATCCTTCGGATCGCGTTCACCCGCGGCGCGCTTCTCGCCGAAGAGGGCCTTCTTCACCGCGCGGAAATTCACCGCGCCCGTGACGAGCTTCTTCCACGTCGCCAGGCGGAAGAGCTTGCGCGCGTAGTTCCCGGCCTGGTCCTTCGTCCGCGCGATCTTCTCGGCGGCCTTCTTCTCGGGGATGAAGGGCAGAGTTGAGAGAAGCACGAGGTCGCGCACGTCGGAGGCGAGCGTCGCGGCGCCGATGGCGACGTTTCCCCCGGAGCAGAGGCCCCAGAGGACGATGCGGTTCCCCGGCGCGCGCGTCTTCGCCAACTCGACGGCGCGGCAGGCGTCCTCGATCATCGTGTCGAGCGTCGCGGAGCCTTGCGCCCCGGTCGAGTCGCCTCGCCCGCGGAAGTCAAACCGCAGCGACGCCGCGCCTTCGCGAGCGAGCGAGCGGGCGAGCTTCACCATGAACCGATGCGGCCCGATGCGGTACCCGCCCCAGCCGTGCAGCGTGATCACCGTCACCCCGAGAGGCGCTGCTCCCTCCGGCTCGGTCCAGACGCCGAGGAGCCGGTCGTTGCCGCTTGGGATGTGGACGAATTCTTCCATGGTTTCTCTCTTTTGTAGGGGGCTCCCGACGTGTCGGGATGGCCCCGTGCTCCTTCTTCTCGACAAAGAAGAAGAGCGGGCGGACACATGGGTCCGCCCCTACAGAGAATAGATCCAGTCAACAGTCGCCGTGATCAGTTCCTTCGCCTCGACCCGTTCGACCCGGTCCCAGATGACCTGTTCCTTGACGCCGACGGCTTCCGCCTTCGCCCCCGCGGCGCGCAGGGTCGCGGCAAGCTCTTCGAGGGCCGGGGAAACCTTGGCATTGAAGGCGATCTGGACGAGCAGCGCCCGGCCGGCAAACCTTCCGGCGAGCGCCTTCGCGTCGAGCGAGGAAATGCCTTCGATGAGCTTCTTGCCGATGGCGAGGCCGTCGAGGTCGAGGAATCCGTCCGCCTGAATCTGCGCGAGGACCGCGTCGCGGCCGGTGGCCTTCTTGCCGGTCGTCATCATCTCCTTGATCATCCGTCGGCGGAGGATTTCGTCGACGTATTTCGCGCCGGAGAGAATCGGTTCCCAGAGGACGACGGCCGCGGTAGGTGACTGCGCCACGGAGGCGAGCGCCAGCGTCGCGCCGAGCCGGAGGCCGAGGAGCGTGAGCGCCGCGGCGGGGAACCGTTTCGCAAGCTCCGCCCGCGCGGCGGCGATATCTTCGAGCCATGCGTCGAGCGTCGCGTCCTCGGATTCACCCGAGGAGTCGCCTTCGCCTGAAAGGTCGAACCGGAGCGTCGCGATGTCTTTGGAGGCAAGCGCCCGGGCCAGCTCGACGAGCACGCGGTGGGAGAACTTCTTCTCTTCGGCGAAGGGATGGACGACGAGGACGGCCGAGCGCGGCGACGCCGGGGCGTGCAGGATGCCGGTGAGTTCCCGCCCGGCGGCTCGAAAGCGGATCGGCTCCTCGGTCGGCATGGTCATTTGCCCAGTTTGCCCCGCACGAGCTCGGCGATGTGCGCGACGGTGTCGAACCGCGACGGGTCGAAGTCGTCGTCCTCGAACGTGATGCCGAACACCGCCTCCGTTCCGACCACCAGCTCCGACACCTGCACCGAGTCGATCCCGTAGGCCTCCGCCAGCTTCGCGTTGACGTCGATCTCTTCGGGCTTGAGCTTGAGGAAGAGGCGCTCGACCATCATCTCGCGCAGCGCGTCCTCAATCGATTTCTCCGTCATGGCCGCTCCGTTTCGTTTTTCGCGAACCTGCCGAGGGGTTTCCAGACGATGTCCTTATCGTCGGGGCCGGACTCCTTTTCGAACATCTGCCGCCAGCGTTCCTTGAACAGCATCCCGTGCTTGATGATCGTGTAGGCGTTCCGGCTCCTGCGGACGCCCGCGGTCGTCGCGCTCTCGTCGTGCAGCATCGTCACCGACGGCTCGTAAAGGATCCGCCAGCCCTTCGAGCGCGCCCGGTAGCACCAGTCGATGTCCTCGTACTGCACCGGATTGAACGCCTCGTCCAGCCCGCCGATCTCGCGGACCACCGCGCGCTTCAGCATCAGGCAGGCCGAGATGCCGAACTGCACCTCGCGCGGCTCGTTATAGCGCGGATCGTTGGCGCGTTCGCCTCGGCCGATGTACTGCACCCGGCCGGTGCGCGAGATCGCCCCTCCTGCGAATTGTATCATATCGGGATTGCCTGCGAATACCAACTTCGGCGCCACAATTCCGACGCGATCTCCGCCCTCCAGTGTCCGGCGCAGCTTTCCCAGCCAGTCCGGATCGCCCACCGCGACGTCGTTATCCATGAATACGAGGAACTCGCCCGTCGTGTTGGCGATTCCCTGGTTCCTTCCGGTCGAGCACCCGACGTTCCGGTCGTTGGCGATCGCCGTCATTCGCCGCCCGGCCTCTCTGTACTGGGTGACCGAGATGGCGAGAAGCCCCCTCGTTCCGTCCGTCGAGGCGTTATCGATGACGCACAGTTCCCAGTCTGCATCGCGCGATTCGAGCAACGTCGCGAGGCAGTTCTTCGTCAGCTCCGCGTTGTTGTGCGTCAGCACGATGATGGAGTAAGTCATCCGCACAACCTCCGCGCCGCCTCGGCGATGCTCTTGCGCGAGGGCAGCGCCGCCTGCTCCAGCACCGGCGAGCAGGGGACCGGGATATCGGGCATGGTGACGCGCGTCACGGGGCCGTCGAGGTAATCGATGGCCTCTTCCGCGATGCGCGCGGCGAGCTCGGCCATGACGCCACAGGTGCGCGGGCCTTCCTCGACGAGCACCGCGCGGCCGGTCCGCTTCACCGATTCCATCACGTGCGGCGAATCCATGGGCGAAAGCGTCCTCAGATCAATGACCTCCGCCTCGATTCCTTCCGTCGAGAGCGCCTCGGCCGCGGCGAGCGACTCGTGAACCATGCGCGAATATCCGACGATCGTGACGTCCTTCCCGGCGCGGACGGTCGCGGCCTTGCCGAGCGGGATGGCCTCGGCGCCCTCGGGCACTTCGCCCTTCTGCGGATAGAGGACGCGGTTCTCGATGAAGATCACGGGGTTCGGCTCGCGAATCGCGGCGAGCAGCAGCCCCTTCGCGTCCGCCGGGGTCGAAGGCGCGACGACCTTGATCCCGGGCGTATGGACGAAATACGCCTCGACCGCCTGCGAGTGCGTGGGCCCATAGGCCCGCCCGGCGCCGCCCACCGCGCGGACGACGAGCGGGACGGTCGACTTCTCGCCGTAGACGTAGCGGAACTTGGCCGCGTGGTTGACGAGCTGATCCATCGCGAGCAGGATAAAGTCGCTGAACATGATCTCGACGACGGGCCTGCGCCCCATGAGAGACGCGCCGACCGCGACGCCCACGAAGCCCGCCTCGCTGATGGGCGTCTCGACGACGCGCTCCGGGCCGAACTTGTCCTGCATCCCGCGCGTCACGCCGAAGGCGCCGCCATAGAGGCCGATGTCCTCGCCCATGAGGAACACGCGCTCGTCGCGCTCCATCTCTCCGGTGAGCGCCTCGCGGATGGCTTCGCTGGTCGAGAGGATTCGAGTCATTCGAACACCCCCTCGGTCAGCCGGGCGACGTCGGCCAACGGGGACGACCGGGCGAAGTCCTCGGCCTCTTTCACCTCCTTCGCGGCGGTCTCGGCAATCGCGTCGAGTTCGGATTCCGTTGCAGCGCGCTTGTCGAGGAGGACGCCGCGGAGCAACTCGATGGGGCAGCGGGCCTTCCACGCGGTCTCTTCGTCGCGCGTGCGGTAGAGGCACTGGTCGGAGCGGGAATGCCCGCAGAAGCGATAGGTCATGCACTCGAGGAACGCGGGCCCTCCGCCCGAACGCGCCCATTCCACCGCGCGACCGGCGGCCTCCGCGACGGCGAGCACGTCGTTGCCGTCGACGGTCTCAACGCCGAGGCCGAACCCGCGCACGCGGTCGGAGAGCTTCGACACGGCGCAGCTTTCCTGGAAAGGCGTGCTCATCGCGTAGAGATTATTCTCGCAGACATAGACGACCGGAAGCTTCCAGATCGCGGCGAGGTTGAGGCATTCGTGAAAGACGCCCTGGTTGGCGGCGCCGTCGCCCATCATGCCGACGACGACGTTGGGAATCTTGCGCTGTTTGAGCGCGAGCGCCGCGCCGGTGGCGATGGGAAGCCCGCCGCCCGTGATGCCGTTCGAGCCGAGAAAGCCGACGTCGAAACAGGCCATGTGCTGGCTGCCGCCTCGGCCTTTGGCATAGCCCGTTTCGCGGCCGAAGATCTCGGCCATCATGAGTCTGGGGTCGCCGCCCTTGGCGAGGAAATGCCCGTGTCCGCGGTGGGTGCCGTTCATCCAGTCGCCGTCGCGCAATACGGACGCCACGCCGACCGGCACGGCCTCCTGCCCGATGCAGAGGTGACAGGTCCCGGCAACCTCGCCCTTGAGGAAAAGGTCGCTCAGCCGCTCCTCGAAGCGCCGGATGAGGAGCATGTCGTGGTAGAGTTTCTTCAGGCGGTCGGCGTCGAGGTTCATGTCAACTCGCGATCCTGCGGAGGACGACAGCGGCGGCCCCGGACTCGTCGGCGCTGACGACGGCGGCGGCGACGGGCGATTCGGCGAGGCCCAGTCGCGCGGGCGGAGTCGTGGCGTCGAGGACGAGCGCGGCGAGGGCGACGCCCGTGAGCGCGCCCGCGGCACCGCAATCGCCGACCGCCTTGACGAAGTCCACGGCCTTCAGGCCCGCCGAGACGGCAAGACCGTCCGTCGGGGCGTCGACGAGGAGCCAGTCGAGCTGCGGGCGGCCGAGCGACGCCTGCGCCAGCGCCCGCGAGAGCGCCTCGTCGGCCGTGCGGGCCAGGCCGCATCCGGCGACCTCCGCCATCCCTCGCGCGCCACGCTTCAGGACGTCAAGTTCGCGCTCCAGCACCAGCGTCGCCGCAGCGTCAAACGCCTGAGCGGAGGCTCCCCGGCGCGTCGTCTGAGTATACGTATCTCCAGCGCCCGCAAGCATTACGGTCATTTTTCCGGCGCGCAATTCGTCGAACGCCTGCGCCAGCGCCTCGACCCCGGCGGCCCGTCCCGAGTTGAAGTTGAAGCTCGTCCCCATCAGCTTGAACTCGATCGCCGCGAGACTCAGCGAGGTGTTGGGATAGGCGTGGATGAAGAGCAGGGGGCTCGCCAGTTTCGCGCCCTGCTCGCGCAGCATCTTCAGATACGATTCCTGCGTCGCGATGTTGCCGAACTTGGTGCCGAAGCTCATGCCGACGGCGTCGCGGCTTGCGCTTTCCGGCGTCAGCTTGGCGTCGCGCAGCGCCAGCGAGGTCGCGGCGAGGACCATCGCGCTCGTGGGGTCGAGGTAGGTCTTGGCCCCGGTGACGAAGTCCTCGATGCGCAGCGCGGGCGCTGCGACGGGCTCAAACCCCTTGGCGAGCGTCGCGGCAAGGCTGTCGCGCCCGATGCCCAGCGGCCCGACCGTGCCGATTCCCGTGACGAAGATGCGCGAGGCGGTCATGGCATTCTCCTCAGCACGACGGCGGAGTTGGATCCGCCCAGACCGGAGGAGTTGGAGATCGCGCATCGGACGTCATGTTTCTCCGCCCCCGCGGTGCAATAGTGCAGGTCGCAGTCGGGGTCGGGCGTCTGGTAGTTGATCGTGGGCGGAACGATGCCCGTCTCGATCGTCCGCGCCGTGACGAGCGTTTCGACGATGGACGCCGCGCCCATGAGGTGGCCGATCATCGACTTGATGCCGTTGACGGGGATCTCCGAGGCGCGCTTCCCGAGCACGGCCTTGATGGCGGCGGTCTCGGAGGCGTCGTTATACTTTGTGGAGGTCGCGTGGGCGTTGACGTGGTCCACCTCGCCGGGGCCGACGCGGGCGTCTTCCAGGGCGCGCATCATCGCGCGGACGATGGACGACCCGTCCTTGTCCGGGGCGGTGAGGTGGAACGCGTTGTTGTTCGTGTGATGCCCGGCCAGCTCGACGCGCGCTTCGCGGCCGCGGGAACGCGCGTGCGACTTCGTCTCCAGCACGATCGCCCCGGCGCCTTCGCCGAAGATCGTGCCGCTGCGGTTCTTGTCGAACGGTCGTACCTTGTCCGTCGTCATCGTCCGAAGTGCGAGGAGGCCGCTCCAGCAGTATTCGCTGATGACGTCGTATCCGCAGACGACGGCCACCTTCGCCCGTCCCGCGCGCACGAGGTCCGTCGCGTAGCCGAGCGCGGCGTTGCCCGAGGCGCACGAAAGCGACAGCGTCACCCGCGGCCCCGCGATGCCCCAGAGGTTGCCGAGGCAGGCCGTCGCGTGGCCGAGCAGGCTTTCGCGGATGGCCTCCTCGTCCGGCTCGGTGCCATAGGCGGCGGAGGCGTACATCTCTTCGCACGCCTCGGCGGGGCCGAAGTTCGTGGCCATGACGAGCGCGGTGTCGGCGGGGGGCAGGTCGCTCTGAGTGAGTCCGGCGGAAGTCAGCGCCTCGCGGACGGCCCAGGCGCTGAAGCGTAACCCGAGATCGGCGGAGCGGAGCGTCGGGTCCTCGGGGAAGTCCATCGCGGCGACGGCCGATTCGGGGACCATCCCGGCGACCTTCACCCGGTGCTCGGCGGGGTCGAACCGCTCGATGGGGTGGATGCCGTCCTTGCCCGCGACGAGGCTCTCCCAGAGGAGATCCACGCCGAGGCCGAAGGGCGACACGCACCCGAGACCCGAGATGACGACCGGCTCGCTGCTCACAATCACCGCTCCTCGTGGCCTGCGCTATCGCACAGCGCCCTCACTCTGACCCTCTCCCCCAAGGGGAGAGGGGAATGGGGAATTACATCCTCAGCCCCCCGTCGACGACGAACACCTGTCCTGTAATATAATCGGCCCAGCCGGACGAAAGGAATAAGACGATTCCGGCGACGTCCTCGGGCACGCCGAATCGGCGCATGGGAATGAGGTCGAGGAGGCGTTCGCGCGTCGAGATCGGGGTGTCCTTGACGAAGTCGGTGTCGATGACGCCCGGGGTGACGGCGTTGACGGTGACGTTGAAGGCGGCCAGGTCGCGGGCGGCGGCATGGGTGAAGCCGATCATCCCGGCCTTGGCGGCGGCGTAGTTCGCGCGTTTGACGTCGCCGGTGAGCCCCGCGACGCTGGAGATGTTGATGATCCGGCCGGACTTCCTGTGGGTCATCACCCGCGAGGCGGCCTTCGCGCAGAGGAACGCGCCCTTGAGGCTCACGTCCACCACGTCGTCCCAGTCGGATTCCTTCATGAACGGGAGGAACGTGTCGCGCGAGATGCCGGCGTTGTTGACGAGGATGTCGAGGGCGCCGAACGCCTCGGCGGAGGCCTTCATCATGGCCGAGACGGCCTCGGCGCTGCGGACGTCGCAGCCGTAAGCCAGGGCGGAGCCGCCGAACGCCCGGATCTCCCCGACGACCGCCTCGGCGGCCTCGCGGTGGTTCGTGTAGTTGACGAGCACCCTGGCCCCGGCCTGCGCGAGCGTCAGGGCGATCCGGCGGCCGATGCCGCGCGACCCTCCCGTGACCACGGCCGACTTGCCCTCCAGCCACCTCGGAACCGATGCGCTCACCGCAGGCCCCCCTCCTTTTTGTAGCACAGGCATTCCTGCCTGTGATGCTTATGACAGGCAAGAATGCCTGTCCCACAATGAGCGCTCACGATCGACCCTCCTCGACCTGCTGCTGGACGTGCTCTTCGGTCACGACGTCGACGCCGAGGCGCTTTCCGAGCGCCGCGATGTCGATGCCGCGTTCCTTCGCCAGCCGCCGGGCGCGGGGCGTTGCCCGGACTCGGTCTTCCGCCGGCATCGCCGGGGCTGCGGGTTTCGAGGGCGCCGCCGCGCGGCCGGTCGCGGTTGCGAGATACTCCGCCATCATCCGCGCGTTCTCCTCCGACACGTCGAGGAGCGGCTCGTCCGGTTCGCCCACGAGCGCCACGACGTAGCCGAGCGGCACTTCGCTCTTCTCGGGGGCGAGGATATGCCGGAGCGTCCCGGCCGCCTCGGCTTCGAGTTCGAAATTCGCCTTGTCGGTGATGACGTCGACAAGGACGTCGCCCTTTTCGACGCGGTCGCCGACGCTCTTGTGCCAGGGGCCGAGCGTGGCTTCGAGCGTGTTCGCGTCGAATTTGGGCAGCGCGACCTTGAACACGGTGTTTCTCCGTGGCTTTGGTGGGGCAGACATTCCTGTCTGCCCCCCGAATGACAGGCAGGAATGCCTGTCCCACAAACTTCATACTAACGTCCGCGCGCGCGCTCCGCAAGCACCTCGTCGTAGACGCGCTCGATTCCTTCGGCGGTGAGCCCGGCGTCGAACCTCGATGCGGCCGCCGCGGCCCGCGAGCCCATCGACGCGCGAAGGGCGCTTGAGCCGAGCAGGTCCGAAAGCGCCCCGGCCAGGGCCGGCACGTCGCCGAACGGCACCAGGAGGCCCGTTTCGCCGTGCTCGATGATCTCCGGCAATCCCCCGGCGCGCGTGCCGACGACGGGCTTGCCCATCGTCATGGCCTCCACCGCCGCGCGGCCGAACGGCTCGTTACGCGAGGGGAGTACCACGACGGTGCTGTCGATCAGGCATGAGGCGACGTCGTTCCGCCGGCCGGCGAAGATCACGACGCCCTCGAGGCCGAGCGTGCAAACGAGCTTGCGCAGGTGCGCCAGGTGCGCGGCGTCGTCGGGCGACATCGCTTCGCCGACGAAGAGCACTCGCAGCGAGGGGAACTTCTGGCGCGCCGCGCCCAGGGCGGCGATGAGAAATTCGTGCCCCTTCCAGGGCGTCATCTGCCCGACGAGCGTGACAAGCGGAGCCTCGGGCGGAATGCCGAACTCGAACCTCACGCGGTCGGGCCGGGCGGAGGCGAGAAGCGATGCGCGGTCGATGCCGTTCATGACGAGGCGCACTTTCCCGGCGCCGGCGCGGCCGGCCCGAGCGAGCACGCTCTTCTCGACGGCGCCGCTGATGCAGATGACTCGGTCGGCAAACCGGAGCAGCGTTCGAGCGCCCGCGCCGAGATCGACGAGGTCCCGCACGTGCCACACCGAGCCCGTGCGCCGGAGCGCCGCGGCGGGTCCGGCCGAGAGGAACGCCGTGGTCGTGTTCGCGTGGACGATGTCGATCCTGCGTTCGGCGATGATGCGCGAAAGGCTGAGCGTGGAGAGCCCGACGTCGGCGAGCCCGGCCGCGACGGCGGGGATGGCCCTCGCGCGGCGGATGCGGCGGAGGCGGACGGTGATCTGCTCGATGCCGGCGACGCGCACGGCGTCGGCGAAGGGGCCTTCGGGGCAGGCGACGACGGGACGGAACCGCCGGCGGTCGATGCGCGCGAGGACCTCCAGCAGGCTTATCTCGGCGCCCGAGATTCTTGCCGAGTGATCCACGCAGAGCACATTGGCCGGGCCTTCCCGTCCCGATGCATCGGGACCCGCAGGCGGGTTCATTCCATGCCTTGGGGGGTATAATCCATGTCGCGCGTGACGATCAATTTATCCAGCTTCACGCCCGCCTCGCGGTTGAGCACTTCGAGCATGTTCTCGCCCTTCTTGAGGTCGTAGAGCGCCGGGGCGGCCTTCCAGTCCCATCGGTCGTAGGTGCCGTCTCCGCCGAACTGCACGGGGGCGCCGCCGTTGACGACGAAGGTCCACGAGTTGCCGCAGCCGTCGCGCCAGAACTTCCGTCCCCAGATGCGGTACTGGCCGTCCTCGGGAACATTGAACTTGTAGATCGCCGCGCCCCAGCGCGCCGGATACTTCTTGCCGTTCTCGCCCGCGACTTCCCCGTTGGGCTTGCCGGCGTCGCCTTCCACCTTGATGCACCTGCCGCCCGACGCCGTGGCGTCGTTGTCGACCTCCACGGGTTTCTCGAACATGCCGGCGCTTTCCGCCTCGATGACGATGCGCGCGGTCGCGGCCGTCTCGTGCTCGTGCACCTTCGGGACCGCGGGGGCCGGAGTGTCGTTATTGCCGCCGCCACAGCCGGCGAGGGCGAGGGCGAAGACGGCGGCGAAGGCTGATTGGGTGCGCGTCATGGGGTTTCTCTCCTTCGGGTCACTTGGGTTTCAACTCGCCGATGATGCCCTGGGCGCGCGAGCGGACGGTGTCGTCGTGCGTCAGGCGCAGCGTCTCGTCGAGCAGTTCCCGGGCGCGGTCGGGCTTTCCGGCCGAGACGCACATCTGTGCCCACTCGATCCGCCAGCGGCAGGCGGTCTCAATGTCCTCCTGGTTCGTCACGGCGTCCTTCCACGCGGCGTCGGCCGGGTCCCATCGCTCGCCGCGGGTGAGGACGCGGGCGAGGTTGTAGAGGGTCGGAACGCGGTTCTTCTTCACCGTTTCGATCTTGAGCGCGGCGGAGTAGGCCTCGGCGGACTTGGCGAAATCCTTCTGCCGCTCGTAGAGCCGGCCGCACATTTCCTTGAGCCGCGCCCTGGCGGCGGGCGCCTTCGCCTTCTTCGCCACCTCCTCGTAATCGGTCACGGCGTTCGCGCCGTCGCCCTTCTGGCTATAGAGCACTGCGCGCTGGAACCGCGCGACGATGTCCTCCGGGTCGCGCTTGAGCTGCGAGGTCAGCCGCTCGATCCACCGGTCGGCGCTGCCGTCGCCCCAGCGCCGCTGGATCGTCTGCGTCATCCAGCTGTAGTCGTAAGGCACCGAGACGATGCCGATCTCGATGATCTCCTGCCCTTGTTCGGCGAGGTTGCGCTCGGCGGCGTAGTTCAGGGCCTGGCCGTAGTAGGGGGTGTAGGTCGGGCATTCCTTGCACGCCTTGATGTAGGCGTTGACGATGGCCATCTGCCCGCGCGGCGCATCGTTGTAGTTGAACTGGCTGCGGAAGACCTTCTCCACCTCCTGCTGCAGGCGGCTGGCGTAATAGTTGCTCTCGCTGTCGCGGGCCACCAGCACCAGCGCCTGCGCGAACGCGTCCTCGGCCTTCGTCCACTGCCCACTGACGATGTAGTAGTGCCCCAGGTCGGTATAAGGCGCGGCGTCTTTCGGCTTGCGCTTGATCTCGTCGAGGTAATAGGCCTCGGTGCGCCCTTGCAGCGTGACCTTGATCTCGGCGGTGCGCGATTCCTGGATCTCGGCCGTGCCGGCCCAGTCGAAGTAGTTGACCAGCGCGATGCGCACCGGGTGCCCCCCGGCCGACAGGCTGTGCAGCGTCAGCGGCGTGACTCCCACCGGCTCGCCGTCGAAGCTCACCTCGGCGCCGGGCGGGTCGCTGACGACGGAGAGGGTCCCTCCGGCCTGCTCCGCCAGGCGGAACTCCACGGCGGGATTGGCCCCCGCGGCGAGCGTCACCTCGCGGACGGCCGGTTTGTGGCCGGAGCGCGCGACGCGCAGGACGTGCTTGCCCGGCGCCACGTCGGCCTTCTTCAGCGGCGTTGTGCCGAGGAACTGTCCGTCCATCCACACGCTCGCGCGATCCGGATTCGAGGTCAGCGACAGCTCGGCGCCTCGCTGGCCGGTCATGGCCCATCCGAGCAGTCCGATGGCGAGGAGACACACGAGGATCAGCGAGACGAGAAGGATTCGGTTCATGGTCTTCCGGAAACTGTCGCGCGTTCTGGGTTATCGGGTCCGGCCTTTCCGCGTCTTCGCCCTCCCCGGACGGGGAAGGGGCGCGGAAGTAGCCGAAGGTTTGATGTCCCGTTCGCCTACTTCTTCGCGGCGGCCTGCTGGTCGTAGATGCAGCGGCAGCGGCCGGGCATGGGGACGTCCGAGGGCTCGGGCGCGCCGATGCGGTCGGCCGCCAGGGTGGCGCGGCCCACCATGATGCCGTTGTTATACGTCCAGAGCGCCACGCGGTTGCCGGTCAGCGGCGCATCCTTGTCCACATAATCGATCACCAGTTCGTCGTCGATCCAATAGCGCAGGCGGTTGCCCGACTTCTGCGCCTTGAGGTGGAACCACTCGTGGTGGATGTTGATCGCGGCGCTGGGGATGATCGCCGGCTGCCCCTCGCGCATCCAGTTGAGGTGCGCCTTCGCCGGCCATACCGCCTCGGCGACGATCTTGTCGCCCTTCACCAGCACGGTCTTCGTGTTGGCGAAGCCGCCGAAGAGGAAGCTGTAGCCGCTCGACAGGTCGACCCCGTCGGCCCCGAGAGTACAGTTGATGTCGGCGAAGCCCTCGTAGCGGTTCCCCTGGCGCTCGCGGTCCATCTTGGGCCCGGAGTAGAAGTCCAGCGTCACCTCGCCCTCGCACGGCCGTTTGCTCCAGATCCCGGCGAGCTGCCACGAGCGGCCGCTGAAGAACGTCCAGCGCGGGTCGCACTCCCAGCGGTTCGAGATCTCCCAGATGCCCTTGATGACGCGCCAGTCGGTGTAGGCCCGGCGGAAGATGTCCTTGCGCACGTTGGGCGAGGCCACGGCCACCGACTTCGACTCCACCTTCGCGTCGCGCGCGTACCAGCCGAGCAGGTCGCCCGGCAGCATCGATCCGTCGCGATGCACCAGCACCGGCCGGCGGTCCACGCACCCGACCAGGAAGCTGCCGATGCGTTTCAGCGACACGTGGGCCGACTTGCCCGGCATCTGGGCCGTCGCCGTCTCCACCTTCACGCCCAGCCGGTCGAGCTGGAGATTCAGCGTCTTGCCGTCCTCGCTCGACATCCGCAGCAGGTAGCCCGAGCCCTCGGCGGCGCAGTCGGCGGAGAGCATCAGGCCGAGCGAGCCGGCCTTGCCCAGCGACAGGAGCCTCGCGTCGATGGAGGCGTCGCCCGGGAAGTCGCCCTTGTTGATCCACACGTTCCTGGCGGCGAGGAGCCAGTCGCTTTCGTAGGTGCTCCACGTCGACATCGAGTCCTCGTGCTCGAAAATCTCATTGAGGGTGAGGAGCGGCGCCTCGGACTGCGGCCAGTCGATGCGCACCGGGGCGAACGTGACCAGCGAGGAGTTGGCCGCGAAGAGCCCGCCGCGGCCCGAGGCCAGCGTCGTGTCGAAGCCTTCGAGCACCGTCTCGCCGTTTGCGCGCACGGAGATGTAGCTGTCGCTCACGCCCGCGCTCACCCGCACGGCGCCCGGCTTCAGGTCCACCGTTTTCGTATCGAGCGTGGTCTTCTTGTCGTCGAGCACGCGTTCCAGCGTCCACGTCGCCTTGCCTTCCCCCGACGGTGCGACGAAGGCCAGGTAGTACCGCGTCTCGTCCTGGTAATGGAGGATTACCCCGACGCGTCCCGACGCGGCCTTGGCGTCGGGATGGATTTCGGTTTCGAGGACGTAATCGCTCCAGCCCTGGGCGCCCACCGCGGCGCGGGCTTCGCCGTCGGGCGTGCGCACCGTGAGGGCTCCCGCGGGCGCGGCGGCGGGGGAATTATCGGACCTCGCGGGCGTCGTGCCGATCGCGAGGCGCGACCATTCGCCGCCCATGAACTCCCACCCCGTGCGGCCGCCGCTTGCGAAGCGGTCCTCGAACCGGCGGTGCGAGCGGACGAAGACGTCGTCGAAGGCGACCTTGTTGTTGGCCGCGGCGTAGAGCCCGACCATGCCGCCGACGAGGTGCGAGTCGGTGACGTCGAAGATCAGCCGGTCGTCGATGAACGCTCGGACGCGCTCGCCGGCGGCCTGGACCTTGAGGGTGTACCACTGCGGCGCCGGGGACATGCGGTACCCGCCTTGCGATTCGGCCAGCACGTCGCGCTTGCCGTGCCACACGCGCACCAGTCTCTTCGCGCCCGAGCCCGGCAGAGTCGTGTTCTCCGCCGTCCACTCGAAGCGGAAGTAGTTGTTCTCGTCGCGGTAGTAGAACGTCAACCCGACGTCCGCGCGCTGCGGCTTGACGGCGGCCTCGAAGGAGTAGTCGTCCCAGAAGGGCAGTCCGGCCACGGCGGCGGCCTCGTCGGCGCCCTGGGCGATGTACTGGAAGGCGTTGGCGCTCATGGAGGCGTGGTCGTTGACCTCGAAGAGCCTCCACGACCCGCGCAGCTCGGTCCATTCGCCTTTCTCGCCCGTTGCGCGCATGAAGTCGTCGGCGAAATAGATCTCGGCCACCGACTGCACCTTGAGCGGCGTGAACGTCGCCGCGAGCGCCGGGGCCGACGTGCCCACCTGGCCGGAGTAGAAGGTCTCGTCGCAGACCTCGAGCCGGACTTCGTCGTTGACGATGACGCGGATCATCGGCTCGCGGCGCGTGATCGTGACGTGCAGCGTTTCGCCGGGCGCGAACGCCTGCGGCACGCTTTCGAGGACCCGGCCGATGCCGTCCTGCACCGCGACGACGCGGATGCCCCGCGGGGCGAATTCGGCGTAATAGTGATTGGAGACGTCGGCGAAGTCGAAGATCACCCGCGCCGCCGAGTCGGCCCGCGCCAGCACGAGGTCCGTCGTCAGGTCGAACGTCCGCATCCGCGGGGCGTCCTTCTGGATGTCGTAATCGGTGAACCGCGGGTCCGCCGCGGCGACGCCTTCGAGCGGCGCGTGCGCGCGCGACGCCATCGCCTGGTCGTGGATGATCTTTGCCGAGGCCAGCGCCGTGACGAGCACCACGAGCACCGCCGTGATCACGAGCGTGTTTTTCACCCTGGCTGCCATGTCGGGAATCTCCCAATGGTGCGGACGCTTAGCGCGGTTTCTGCAGCTCGAGGTGCATCTGCTTCAGTTCTTTGCCGAGGTCGCGCGCCATCGCGTCGACCGCCTTGCGCAGCGACTCCACCTGGTCCTTCAACTCGCCCACTTCCTTCGCCGTCTTCGCGATCTCGGGGTCGGCCTTCGGCGTCGCGGCCTCGACCTTCTGCGAGAGAGTCGTCACGTGGCCGGCGAGCTTGTCGACGTCCGACCTTGTCGCGACGCGGTCCTTCAGGTCCGTCACCGCGGGCGCCATCGTGCCGACCTTCTCGGAAAGCGAGCCTATCTCGCCGTCGATCCGGGCCAGGGGGGCCGAGGCCGCAACCGCCTCGCCCAGCTTCTTCTTCAACTCGTCCAACTCGCCCATCCGGTCGTGCAGGAGCGCGATCTTGGCGTCGATCTCTTCGAGCCTTGCCAGGCGCTCGTCCAGCCGCTTCATCTTCGCCGGCACCCACCACACCGCCATGAGGACGATCGCGCACATCGCCAACAGCAACAGAAAAGAAACGGCGAAAATGGCGACGCGGTCGGACAAGATGCCCCCCCCTGAGAGTAGATACGAAGGTTAAACCCGCATCCGCCAAGACCGAGTCGGAAATAATGGGACAAAAGTGCGTCTGACTCGCATGTCACTGGAGCGGATTACGTCCAGTTGACCTGATGTAACCACTTGGTATTATAGGCCTTGCGGCGGAAGTGTCAATCGGGAACAGACTGACCCTTCCCCGGGCGCCAAATGCCTTCCCTTATTTGACGAATGATAGGGCATTTTGTTTCGTCCAAAAGGGTGGAAAAACCGCTGAATGCGTATAAAATCTGATCGCAGGTCGCATCACGAGGCCATCGGACGGTCCCTTATCGGTGAACGCCGGAGGAACACCATGGACAGGCGCGATTTTCTGAAGGTCGTCGGGGCGGCGGGCATTGCCATTCCAGCCTCGGGGTTATTGTCGCAACTTCTTTCAGGAAAGACGTTTGCGGAAGACGCCGGTGGCGGGCCGCTCATCATCCGCCTCAAGGGCAATCCCCGCGAGATGGGCAAGCAGTATGCCGAACAGGCTCGCGATCTCATCAAGGACCGCATCAAGCGCACGCACGAGTCGGGTTCCAAGGTGACCCAGGAGGCCATCGACTGGTCGAGGGTCTTCCTGAGCGTTCAGGCCAACTCGATCATTCAGGAGATCGACGCCATGGCCGACAAGCTTGACGAGAAGGAGGATGACGTCTTCACCCTTTCCGCCGAGATGCCGGGCGTCGGGATGCGCGTCGGCGGATGCACGTCGATGGTGCTGGACAAGTCGATGTCGAAGGACAACCGCGTCTGGCTCGGGCAGAACGTGGACGACACCGCGGAACTGGACAAGTACGGGGTGATCATCATCCGCCGGCCGAACGAGGGCCCGCACACGATGACGTGGGCGCTTGCGGGCGGCATGGGCGGCATCGGCATGAGCACGGCGGGTCTCGCGCTGATGATGAACTACGTGCAGACCGTGTCGGGGCGGACGCCCAACGCGCTTTTCCCGGAGCACATTGCCGCCGCGGCGCTGAGGCAGAAGGACTTCAAGGACATGATGGGCGTGCTGACCGACACCCAGGTGATGGCGCCCGTGACGTTCGTTGCCTGCGACAAGGGCGGCGAGCGGGTCGTCGTGGAGCGGACGCCGCTGAAGTTCAGCGCCTTCACCCCGGCGAAGAATTACGCCGCGTATACGAACCACATGCAGGACAAGGACATGACCGGGGACGACACGACGGAGAAGGCGTTCCCGGATTCGAAGAAGCGCCTGGCCCGCGTCGAGGCGCTCCTCGGCAGCAAGAAGGGCCAGGCCCAGCCCGACTTCCTCAAATCCATCCTCGGCGACATGGAGGGCAAGCCGGAGAGCATCTGCCGTCAGGCGAGCCCGCCCACCATCGCGAGCATCATCATGTGTCCCGAAAGCCGCCTGATGCTTGCCACCAAAGGCAGCCCCGACCGCGCGAAGTACGCGGAGCACACGCTCGGCGACAAGGACTGACGGGACGCTTCCCGCGTCCCCGGCGCCAGGAATTGCGGGAACCGGGGGCCTCTCCGCGCGTCTAACTTGTCGCCGGGCGCATCGCCCCGGGGACATTCCGAAGGAGTGAGCCATGCCCTACCGCGCCGCCAATATCGTGCTTGCCGCGCTCGGGTGCGTGGCGGTGATTGCCTTGCTGCTCCTCGGCGCGGATGCGCTTCGCGCGGCGGAATCGGGGCCGAGGTGGAAGCGGCGATTGCTGGGCGCGGGGCTCGTGCTCCTGGCGGCGATGGGGCTTTCGTCGTGTTCCCGAGCGGATGCGCCGGGGACGCAGCCGGTTCAGGCCGCCGGCCCGGCGACGACGCCCGCCGCGGCGCTCGAAGAGACGCCCGAGTGGAAGACGATTCTCGAAGGCTGGAAAGCCCTGTCGCCGCTGATTACCACCGACGCGCAGTTGAAGGTCACGGAGGACCAGTTCGCCCGCGTGAATGCCGCGGCCGAAGACCTTGCGCGCTCGGGGCAGATCACGCCGTCGGAGAAACTCATCCTTCTCAACGAGGCGGCGAGGCTTCGGCAGGAAGGCACGGTCAACTACAAGATTGCGACGACGTGCTACGACAGCATGTTGGTGGCGCCGGCGCCGGCCAGCCTCAAGCGGCTTTCGGACCGACTGCCGCTCCTCCGGCAACTCGCCGTGGGCGGGGCGCTTCACCCGGCCGTTATGGCGAAGGTGCTGCCGAGCGTGGAGGAGGACCTCCGCTGGATCACGGACGAGAAGTCGCTGAAGGCTATTCCCGACGCCGAGCGCGAGCAGGCCGAGAAGGTGCGCACCGAGGCAGCGAAGCTCGTCACGGAAATCAAGGCCGCCGTCGAGAAGGCGCCCGCGCCGGCGGCGCCGGCGCCGAAGGCGTCGCTCGAAGAGACGCCTGAATGGAAGGCCCTCACGGCGGCGTGGAAGGATGCGGAGCGGGCGACGTCGGGGCCGGTGATGGACTATCCGTTCGATGAGGCGGGGAAGAAGAAGATTCTCGCGGGGCTTGCCACGGCGTCGGAGAGCGTGGGCGCGCTCGAAGGGAAGGGGCTCCTGAGCGCCGCCGAGGCGGATCTCCTGCGGAAGGAGCTTGCCTCCTTGACGGGATTCGTTCGGTGGAAGCGAGAGAAGTCTCCGGACGGCATGTATGGGACCTGCTACGATATGGCTTACATCCCGACGCCGCCGGTCCGCAGTGTGCATGACCTGTCGGAGCAGTTGCCGCTGCTCGAAAAGCTGGCGACGGAGAAGAAGCTCGACGCGCCGGCGGTGAGGAGGATTCTCGAAACCGTCCAGGCGCAACTCGCCGCGCTTGGCAAGGAGGGGAATGCCGAACTGCGGGCCAAGGTTGCCGCGGCAGTGGAGCGCATCAAGGCGGCCGTCGGCGACAAAGCGGTCTTGCTCGACGACCTGCGTCGGTCTGGCCGGGGGAGCGCATGACGGCACAGCAGTCCTTCGTCTTCGAGCTCACCCGGCGATGCAACCACGATTGCCTCCATTGCTACAACGCGTGGAAGAATGAGCGTCCGTACCCGGCGCCCGATACGATCCTCGACACTTCCGGCACGCTCGGCCTCCTCGGCAAGATGCTCGACGAGACCGGCGCGCGGCTCGTGTCGCTGTCGGGTGGCGAGCCGATGCTGCGGGAGGATGTCTTCGAGATTGTGGACTATCTCCGCGGGCGAAGCGTCACGGTGAACCTCATCACGAACGGATCGCTTCTGACGGAAGACGCGGTCCGGCGGCTTGCGGGAAAGATCCGCGTCTTCGAGCTGCCGCTGCTCTCGGCGGACCGCGCGGTACACGACCGGCTGAGCGGCCTGACCGGCGCGTTCGACCGCGCGACGATGGCCATGGCCGAGTTGAAGGCGGCCCGGCAGATCGTCGTCGGGGTGT
This sequence comes from Planctomycetota bacterium, assembly GCA_037439485.1. GTDB lineage: Bacteria > Planctomycetota > DG-23 > DATKVD01 > DATKVD01 > JBBIVY01. The sequence goes on from JBBIVY010000003.1 coordinate 73,881, forward strand.
TTGTCGCGACGCGGCTCAACCTTGCCGGCTGGCGCGAGACGATGGAGCTGGCCATCGCGCTCGGGCTCGACGGCGTCATGTTCAACCGCTTCAACCCCGGCGGCACGGGAGGCCGAAACGTTGCGCTCTTGCAGGCCGACCCGGACGCGCTGCAATCCGCGCTCGACATTGCCGAGGAGGTGAGCGCGAAATACGAGATGCCCGTAAACTGCTCGATTGCGATGCCGCCTTGCCTTTTCGACACCGCGCGCTACAAGCGCCTGACCTTCGGCTTTTGCGCCGCGGGGACGGATCGGGCGTATTACACCCTCGACCCCGTCGGCAACGTGCGCCCGTGCAACCATTCGCCGACGATCCTCGGCAATATCCGCGAGACGTCCTTCGAGTCGATGTGCGCGAGTCCCGCAATGAAGCATTTCGTCGCGGCCCATCCGGCCTTCTGCTCCGGCTGCGCGATCGAGACGAAGTGTCTCGGCGGTTGCAAGGCCTCGGCTGAGGCCTGCTTCGGCGACATCCACGCGTGCGACCCCTTTCTTGCCGCCTATCACTCCCGTGCCCGGAAGGTCCTTTCCGGTTCTTGACATCCAGGCCTTTTCAGCGCACACTATTATAGACCCTGCGCAACCCGCCACGGAAAGGAGCCTCGTCCGATGACGCTCCTCAAGCGTTTCGTTTCGATGTCTCTGTGCGCCCTGGCGCTCATGGCGCTTGTGTGCTCAGGGCTCGACGCGCAGGCGCCGAAGGCCCCGGCGTGGAAGGGGGGGCTGACGCTCGGCTGGTCCACGCTCTTTGGCGGGCCGTATCCCTGCATCATCCGCGCGATGACGGCAGACTCCGCGGGCAACCTCTATGCCGCGGGCCTGGCGGGCGGGCCGGGATTTCCCACGACGCCCGGGGCCTTCCAGCGCGCCTTCGGCGGTGGCAAGAGCAACGCCTTCGTCGCGAAGTTCGACCCCGACGGGCGGCTGATCTGGTCCACGCTCTTCGGCGGCGAGGGCGAGGGAGACTGCTACGCCGCGTCCCTCGCGCTCGACGGCGAGGGCAACGTCTACATCGCCGGCGGCGCCAATCCGGGCCTGCATACCACCGCCGCGGCGGTCCAGCCGAAGTTCCGCGGCTTCACCGTGGAAGGCCGGGGCGAGCAGAACGGCTTCATCGCCAAGTTCACTCCCGACGGCGCCCATCTCCTCTGGGCCACCTACCTCGGCACCGGCGACTGCGTCCACGATATCTCCGCCGAGGCGGACGGCGACGTTTACGCCGCGACGGCCTACGATTCCGAAAAGAGCCCGGCGCCCCCGCCGGGCGAGTGGTTCTTCGGCGGCTTTCAGCGAAAGCCCGAGACCGCGAGCAGCGTCTTCATCGTCAAGATCAAGTCCGACGGCACGCGCGTCATGGCCGGCACGTACCTCGCCGCGCCCGGCGGCCGAACCGGCCCCTGCGCCCTCGCGCGGGACGCCGCCGGGGAGGTCTGCGCGGCTTTCTCCACGACCGCCGCGAAGATGCCCGTCTACAAGGGTTATAACCCGTCGCATCACGGCGAGACCGATCTCTATCTTGCGAAGCTCACGGGCGACCTGACGGCGATCGTCTTCGGCACCTACGTCGGCGGCGCCGGCGCGGAGTCGGCGCGCGGACATCACCTCGTTCTCGACGGCGAGGGGAACGCCTTCGTGGCGATGACGACGACCTCATCGGGGCTGGCCGCGTCGCGCGGGGCGGTGCAGCCTTACTTCGCCGGCGGCACGGGAGGCGACGTCTACGTCGCGAAGATTTCCGCCGATGGCACGCAGCTTCTCGGCGCCACGTATTTCGGCGGCTCCGGCGACGACTACGGTTGCGACGGCCTTGCGCTCGACCGCGACGGCAACGTCTGCCTCGCCTTCACGACCGCCTCCCTCGACGCCCGCACGACGCCCGACGCGCTCCAGAGGAAATTCGCGGGCGGCGCCTCCGACGGATTCCTCGTGAAGATTTCGGCCGACTTCATGAAGCTCCTTTACGCGACCTACCTCGGCGGCTCCGGCTACAACGGCGGAGGCTGGGACGAGCCGCGCGCGCTCCTCGTCGAGCCCTCGGGCAACGTGGTCGTCGCCGGCGACACGGCCGCCGCGGATTTCCCGACGAAGCACGCGTCTCAGGACGTGCTCGCGGGCGGAGAGAACGGCTTCCTCGCCAAGTTCCTTCCGGCGAGCGTTCCGCCGATCAGGATCAAGACCAACAGCGCCGAGTACATGGCGGCCGACGCCATCGTCGTCACTGTGACGGCGTCGCCCGGCGAGGGGGCGATCCGCCGCGTCGATTTCTACGCCGACGGCCGTCTCGTCGGCACGTCCCCCGCGGCGCCCTGGGGCTTCACCTGGAACGACGCCATGCCCGGCGGATGGCACGTGCAGGCGGTCGCGGTGGGGGACCTCGGCGCGAGTTCGGAATCCAACACGGTCGACCTCACCGTCAGCGGCGACCGCAATCTTCCCCCGGCGATCCTGACCCCCGCGACCGCGCGGCCGAACCCCGTCGATTGCCTCCGCGAGGACAACCTCGGCCGGACGGTCAGCTATCCCGCGATGACCACGCTCTCCGTCGCCGCCTCCGACGACGATGGTGACGCCGCGCTCGTCTACACCTGGCGTGTCACCGCCAAGCCGCCGGGCGCCGCCGACCCGTTCTTCAGCGCCAACGAGTCGAACCTGGCGAAGACCACCCGCGCCACCTTCTTCGTCCCCGGCGCCTATACCTTCGAGGTCAGCGTCAAGGACCCCGCCGACCAGGTCGTCAAGAGCACCGTCGGCGTCCGGGTTATGAGCGTGCGCTGACCGGGCCGCCGCCGGAAAAGACGAGACTGCGCGGGACGGGACGATATAATTCACCGGGGAGGATTTTGCCATGACCCACAAGAAGCCGGATGACATCGTCGACGCGAAGGCCGAGGGGAGCCCGGCGCCGGAGCCGTTCGTGAACCCGTATCTCCAGCGCAAGAAGAATCGGGGCGGGGGATTGATGATCGTGATTCTACTGCTCGCCGCGGTGGGCGTTGTGGCGTGGGTGTGCCGGGTGTCGCTGACGAGCTTCTACGATACGAAGGTGGCGACGCTGTGGCAGGAAGCGCCCAAGCCCGCCGAGCCGGTGCCGAGCCCCGAGCCGAAGCGCGTGGCCGAGCGTCCGACGGAGCGGCCGAAGGTGGAGCTTCCCGATCAGGAGGTCCCGAAGTTCGACAAGCGCGAGGTCGCCGTCGCGCCGGCGGAGACGCCTGCGCCGGTGGACGTCACGCCCCCGCCCGAGACGCCGAAGGAGATTCGCCTCGGCCTCGCCTACAGCATCGCCGATAAGCGCGACACGAGCAACGAGGGGGTGAAGCAATACGAGTTCAAGGTCGTCGTGCCTCCCACGTATGACGAGGAAGCCCTCTTGCGCATGGCGAAGGACATCGTCGTCGCGGAGCAGCGCCTGGGGCCGCGGCACGGCATCCGCATCCTCTGCTACCAAGATCCGAAGAAGACCGCCGACGAGGACAACTTCGCCGAGGTCGACTGGGGTCCCGGCGGCGACTACTTCAAGGCCGCCGACGCCGCGACGGGCGATCCGGCGAAGAACACCTTCCGCGTGATCCTCCGCAACAAGTGACCGGCGACCTTTCCGTTTTTCCCCTCTCCCCTTGGGGGAGAGGGCTAGGGTGAGGGGGGCTTGCCGTTCAGGGAGAATGGGGGGAGACCATGACCAAGCGCGACTGGATGTCCGTCGGCCTGAAGTGCGCGTTCCTGGCCGTCTTCCTGATGGTCTTTGTCCAGTTTGTCGCCTATTCCACGGGCATCGTGCAGATGCTTGTCTCTGGGGCGCACCCGGCGGAGATGTGGTCCGCGCTCGTGGGTCTGAGCATGGGCTGCGCGGTGGCGCTCGTGGGGCTGCGTTTCAGCGACGTGCTTGCCGCGAAGACGGTCCCGGCCGACGCCCCTTGGGCTCCGGGCGAGGTCCACCGCGTCGTTTTCCTCCTCGCCTGCCGCGTTGCGGGCGCCGTGTGCGCGGTGATGGTCGTGTCGGACATCCTGCCGCTCGTAGGCTATTGGTCCCGGATGGACTTGAGCGGGGAATTCTTTCCCAGGCCCATAGCCTTCATTTTCGCGCAGACGGCATGGCTCGTGGTGAGAGGGGGAATGGCGTGCTATCTTCTGTTCGGCGGCAGGTCGCTCGTCCGCATCGCGTTCGCCTCGGGCGACCACGGCGTCTCGTCCGTCGACGCTGAGCCCGAGATCCTCGGCATCGGCCGGCCGAACGACGTCTTCTCGCTGGCCTTGCGCGTGGTAGGGCTCATCTTCCTCCTTGGGCGCCTGCCGAAGCTCATCGAGGACCTCGTCCTCCGCGTCTTCCCTCTCTTCCACGAAGGCGGAATGACCGCGCCCGGCTGGCCCCGTTTCATCTGGGCTCTTGTCATGGTCGCCGTCTGCCTCTACCTGCTCACCGGCGCCAGAGCTCTCGTCAGACTCGTCTTTCGCCCCAGGCCCTCGAACCTTCCGGACGCGCCCTGATTTCCGGGCGTTGGCTGCCGGCGGTTCATGACGGCAGTGGCGCGGACGGTCATCTCATCCGGCGACGACGGGCGATGCCCATGGATGCGAGGAGGCCGGTGCCGACGAGGAGCAGCGTCATGGGCTCGGGGACGGCGGCCACGGGGTTGAGGTCGAGCTCGAAACCGGAGCGGTAGTTATTGCCCTGTCCGGGCACGCGCATTTCCGTGAGCACCTTCTTTCCGTCGATCGCCTGGAGTCCGTTGTCGCTCAGTTCGAGGGTGAAGAGCGCGCCGTCATAGGTGTTGAAGAACAGCATCCTCTTGCCGGTGTTCGGGTCGGTCCACAGTTCGAGGTCCTGCCCCGTGTCCACCATGATGCCCGGGACGGTGACGCCCGCCTGGCCCGACTCCCACACCTGCTTGACGAGGTCGAGAGGGTCGGCGTAGTTCACGACGTTGTCGCCGTCGCCGTCCCGTAGGGCGAAGATGGCGAGGTTGTTGTTGGCGGTGTTGCCGGCGATCGCGGTCTGATTGTGCCCAAGCAGGTAAACGATGGGCGAATCCCCGGAGCCCACCGCGATGCCGGCGCCTCCCGCCGAGTAACCCACCGGGTTGTTCGGGTCCGCGCCCTTGGCGGCGTAATCGAAGAATACCGACTTCGAGAAGGTTCCGTCGCCGTTCTTCGTCCACCGCTCGACGGAGCCGCCGCCCCGGGGATTGGCGAGGTACTCCTTGTTCGAGCTCACCCACAAGGCGTTCGAACTCGCCTCGACGTCGCTCGGGCGCGCGCCTGTGCCGACGAAGGCCCCTTCGGAGGGAGTGTTGTCGATGACGCCGTTGTGGTTTGCATCCCATGCGAAACACACCTTGCCGGTCTGCGCCGTCTGGGTTGTCCCGACGCGCCCGACCGTGACGAGGGCCAGCGTGCCGGGGGCGAGACCGCTCGTCCAGCTCTTCGGGGCCACGAGCGTGAACAGGAGCCCCTGGGTGTCCCATTCGGTCGTGCTGGGGATCTTGCCGTCGCAGAGGAGAGATTGGTGAGAGGCGCCTGGGTTCGCGGGATCGGCCAATACGATGTCCCACGGCTGGTCGGCGTCGTGCGCGTTGCCCGTCGGGTAGGGGCCGCCGGGCGTATCATTGGCGATGTTCGCCCGGATCACTCGCCCCAAACCGCCCTGATCGCGCGGGTCAAGCACCTCGAGGCCGCTCTGGCCGAAGTAGTAATCGAAACGATACCGGTCGCCCGTCGCCCCCGTGCCGACCGGCAGCGTGGACGAGGCCACGAACTTGTCAAACGTCTCAGGGACCGTGGCGTTGTCCCAGCTTGCGTTGAGCGTGACCCGACGCAGATTGTACTCGACGATGGCGCGATACCACGGCATCGGTCCATTGTGAGTGGACCAGTAGACGTACCCGCCCGGGCCCGCGGTAACTCCCCATCCTAAAGGCGACATCACCGACACCGCCAGAATCACCACGAGAAACCGACCAAGTGCCTTCATGCTCGCCCCTCCGCGATAAGAAGACCAAGGCTGGATCGATCATGAATCCGCGCCGGCATGTGCCCGGCGGCATCTCCCATGACAATGGTCGTTATATGCAAAACCCGTGCCAAACGAGGCTGTATCCGGCCAGGAAATTGAGCGACGACGCAACTCTTTTGCGTATATCATGTTGCGCTGCGAACAAAAACCAAGCTTTTCCCCGGCGCTCTGCCCCAGCCACGGGACTCTGTTGAATTTCTTGAACACGACTCCGCCCGGAGTCATCCATCTATCAACGTAACACGTTGTTGTCACTGTTGTTACCATCGTTTGTGGGTTGTACAATAAACTGAACACGCCGGTGCGCGAATGCGGGGGTGCGGGAAAGGGGCCTGGCACCAATGGCGGTGAAATAAGGAAAGTACAAGGAAGGACCTCCTCGGGT